>JANQJH010000429.1 GCA_028281705.1 Verrucomicrobiales bacterium | reverse complement strand
TGGCCTCGGCCTTGGTACTTCTTCACCTGCTTGGGAGTGCATTCGACGCCGTTGACCTTGACGGGCTTCGTCCCAGAGGCCTTGGAGTAGGCGAGGCCGACGTAACCGATGCCATTTGGGTTCTTGCCCACTTCCGTCGCAATTTGCTCGTTACCCGCCATCTTTTGCGTCCGCGAACCATAGTCGCGCTTGCTCATGGCGAGGTCCTGGAAGGTCTTATAAGTTCCGGAAGAGGTGTTTCGGGTGTAGGCGGAGATCTTTCCTGGTGAACCGCCGACTTCACTCCAGTCGGTGATCTCGCCAGTGAAGATGCCCTCAATCTGTTTCGTAGAGAGTTCTTTGATGGGATTACGGCTGTTCACCATCACGGCGATCATGTCCCAGGCTGCGACAGTCTCCTCGAGCTTCTGGCCCTTTGCGGTGAACTTGGCGACTTCGGTGTCCTTCACGCCGCGGCTGGACATGCCGATGTCTGCCGTGCCGGCAAGGAGATTGCTGAAGGCGGTGGAGGACCCCTCTGCGGCAATTTCAAACGTCACTGAGCTGCCGCTGGCTTTGTAGGCTTCGGCAAGTTGAGGTACCATCTTGGCTCCAAGGGTGTCGGATCCCTTGATGACGAGTTTGTTTTGTGCTAGGGCGGAACCGGTGAACAGCATTCCGGTTACGGCGGCAGTGGTGATCGCGGCAATGGTTTTTTTCATGATCGATATTTCAGGTTGTGACGACTTATAGCCACGGCGGTGTTTGAAGAGCAAAGTGACCATTGCTACATTTTCGTGACAGTTTGTTAAGATTCGGGAGATGAGTGAGTGGCAAGGTGACGAAAATGTCACATTGCCCATCTACGACGAACAGAGGCCACTAAAGTGGATCGACTTGTCGCCGACTGGAAGAGTGGTTGACCACCGTGGCACATTGGCTTTTTTGTTCTGCGGTCCAAAGCGTTTGGCGAACTTCATATAAGCCGAGTGGCGTTTGAGAAGAGCGTTCCGTTCATCCCGATCGATTAGAGCTTGAGCGATCGCCTCGTGCTTCCTTTTGCTCAATGACTCGTCCTGCAGCAACTTCGCTATTCTGTTAATCTCGTCACAGTCAACGTCGTGGTTGCCTGGAACAAACAGTAGTCTCGAGTCGGTGATCAACTTCGAGGAAGTCACCTCCCGGGAGATCTTGCGGCCCAAAGACGCGACTCGCGGGCCAGCGAACTTCGATCTCTAGCCCGGTGTGTCATGATCCTCTGGATCGGGAGCTCACTGGGCCGGGGGATGGTCGGTGCCGCTCATTCAGGGCTTCTCAAGAGCCTCGATCGGCTCCAGATTGGGGCATGCGAGCTATCTTCTTTCTACTTCCCATGGTTCTCTCCACGTCGGGCATATTGGCGGAGGAGATGGTGGTATCTTCACGGGGTGAGCTGATGGAGGCGTGTGCCCGGGCGCGGCCGGGGAGCACGATTGCGATCGCTCCCGGGAAGTATGCCGGGGGCGTGCACCTCCCCTCGATCAAGGGAACCTCGACGGCTCCGGTCACCATCATGGGGCAGAGGGCGGAGGACCGCCCGGTGTTCGAGGGCGGCCGGTTTGGATGGCATCTCAGCGAATGCGAGCACGTGGTCATCAAACAACTGAAAATACGCGGGGCGTCGGGCAATGGCATCAACATCGATGACGGCGGGACTCGCGAGTCTCCGGCACACCACATCACCCTGGAAGACCTGGACGTCCTTGAGATCGGCCCCAAGGGAAACCGCGACGGTATCAAACTGTCAGGGCTGGACGACTTTGTGGTCAGGAACTGCCGGGTTGCCGGTTGGGGTGGTTCCGCGATTGACATGGTGGGGTGCCATCGCGGTGTGGTCGAACAATGCCAGTTCGAGGGGCGTGAGGGTTTTTCTCAGGCCAATGCGCTGCAGATGAAGGGAGGTAGCAGCGACTTGCTGGTGCGGCAGAACGTCTTCCGCGATGTGGGGCAACGCTCGATCAATATCGGGGGCAGCACTGGCCGGGACTATTTTCGGCCACCGGAGGTCGATTACGAGGCCACGCGCATTGAGGTGGCCGGCAATCAGTTCTTCGGGAGCGTGGCGCCCTTGGCCTGGGCCACGGCCGTGGGGGGACAGGTGCACCACAATACCATCATTCGTCCGGAGAAATGGGTTTTGCGGATTCTGCAGGAGAACGGCGTGGAGCGATTTTTGCCCTCACAAGGTGGCCGTTTTGAGCACAATGTGGTGGTTTGCGACGGGAGGGTTTTGGTGCCGGTAAACATCGGAGAGGGAACGGCTCCCGAGACCTTTGCATTCGCAAACAACTTCTGGCTGATGAACGGCGGAAGGCCTCCACGGTTGCCTTCCACCGAGATCGATGGGGAACATGCCGTCTACGACGCCGAGATGGATCTCGAGGCCGTCTTGGCCGAGCAGGCGAAGCGCGGGCGCGGCGCCTCTGCCTATCGTCGACAGGATTTCGTCTTCCGCTGTGATTTCGAATCGCCCTCGTGGTTTCGTGAGTGGGGGTTGACGGAAGCGAGAGATCTCGTGGATGCCGTGAGCGCCGACAATGAGCGTCAGTTCGAGCCGCTGAGTGGTAAGGCGTTGAGGATTAAGGTGCGCCGTGGCGGGCACTACGGCGCCAGCCTCGAATTCGCCTTTCGCAAGCGCACCGGCGCGGAGCCGGAGGAAATCCACTTTCGCTACTATCTCCGCCTGGCAAATGATTGGAAGCCGGAACGCGGCGGGAAACTGCCGGGGGTTGCAGGCACCTATGGCCGCGCCGGTTGGGGAGGCCGCCCCGTCGACGGCACGGATGGCTGGTCTGCTAGGGGGCTCTTTCGAGGTTTGAAGGATGGCCGGACTCCCATCGGTTATTACTGTTATCACGCCGATATGAAAGGCAAGTACGGCAGCGAATGGCAATGGGAGGAGGAGAATCGTGGTTTGTTGGAAAACAATCGCTGGTACTGCATCGAACAGTTCGCCAAGATGAATACTCCGGGGAAAAATGACGGCGTTCTACGGGGATGGGTCGATGGCCAACTCGCCTTCGAGCGAACCGATGTCCGCATGCGGGATGTCGAGGATCTCAAGATCAAAACGGTGTGGCTCAACGTCTACTACGGCGGGTCCTGGACGGCGGCAGAAGACTATCATCTTTATATCGATGAGGTTGTCATCGCTCGTGATTACATTGGGCCTCGTTGATTGATGGGTGGGACGCAGATTGGGCGGACAAGAGTGTCGGCATCACTTGGTTGTGCTTATTTGTTGGGGAGCTTTTCCTGGCGAGTCAGTGACCTCAGGCTGAATTTGGCCCTGGATTTCACTTGGTGATGTTGCACTCGGCTGTCGAAGACGATCGCCATCACGGTGGCGAGGAAATTGCTTTGGCGGATGTCGTTACTATCAAAGGGGAGTCCATGGCCATGCATGATCATGCGATCCACACTGGTGACCCAGAATAGGGGATGAATGTCCTTTTCGGGTCGTGCCTTGTCGAAGTAGCCGTACCACGATTCTCCATTGTCACCGCCGAGGAGAAAGTAATTGCGCGCACCGTAGTGCATGTTGAAGGCGATGGGATCATCGTAGTGACGGTAATTCGTTTTCAGATCCTCTACCTTGGATTCGGTATTGCGTTTGACGGCGATGTGGACATCTCGCATGTAGATATTATGACCGGGTGTCTCCTTGGCATACACCGCCTGGGAGACCTCGCGAAGTTCGGGCGAGGTGTCTGGTGAAGATGCGTAGCTCTTCCAGTCCTTTTCCACATAAGGCGCCTTTCTTGGATTGCTTGAGAAACGCCAGGTATGCGCGAGGGGAAAGATATGTTTGGTTACCCAATCGGTCTCCGATGTGAGTGAGACGAGCCATGGATATCCGCGTTCTTCCTCCCAATCCAGCGGTTGGAGAGAGGTGCGAAGTTGGCGCAGATAGACGGACTCGACGGCCGGATTGAGCAGGAGAATGAGATTGGCCGGGCTGTCCAAGAGTTTGGGGGCATCAATACCATCGGATTCCGCGCTGGCATATTCATAGGCAAGTGCCTGAGACACGGAGTTGAGGAGAATGCCGGCGCCGAGGGAATGCCCCGCGAGAACGGTGCTCGAGGGATTGTTGGCCGGATCGGGCGCCGCGGCGTGAGCCACATCGATGAGCCGAAAGATGGACATCGAGGAGGTGGTGCTGGCAATCTTCTCGGCCACGGATTTTCTCTGCCAGAAGGAGAGCAACTCCGCCGGACGGGTGAAGAGGCCCAAGTTCTTGATTCCGGCGCCCCGCCATCCAACGTAAACGCCACAGATGCTGAAGCGGGATGCCATTTTTTCACTCCTAGCAATACATCCGAGGAGTTTCTTGAAGCCGATGAGGGTTTGGTTATCTCTTGAGGCGTTGTGTTGCCAGCCGTGAATGAACAGGATCAGAAAGATCGGTTTCGTCGCCCCCGCGGTCTTCAACATTTCGGTGGCGCAAGCTAGCTGGTAGTCGCGGGGTCTGGAGGCGTCGTTCTCCGATTGGAAGAAATCGCCGAACTCATCCAGTTCAATGATCGCCAATCGGTATGAGTCTTGCACGTTTTGCGGGTTTTCGATCGCGAGTGATTGACTCCAAGCATCATCCCCTTCCTTGAAATGAAAGTATTTGGTGTTTCCGTAGATCTCATCGTCCAGCCAATAGGAGATGTTCGGTGTCCTGCAGAATGCGTAGATAATGAAGGCATAGAGTAGGGCCGATGGGATTGACACGATGAGAATACGCCGAACCAAGGACTTGCGTCGTGCGGTGTCGGTCTTCTTCATGGTAGGATGCGATGTTGCGATCACGGTGCTACGGCAATACCAATGATCTAAACTTGATTGATGGCGGCCGAGTTGCCAATCCTTTTGGGTTGGATTCCAATGTTGGCGCGGCTGGCAGGCGAGAGGCTTGTCTCACGTTGTGGCTTGAATCTCGCGGTAACGCTTCCTCTCAGAGGAACGCGCTCACCCGTTCCTCAGGTTGGCGGGCGAGGACGTTGGCAGGCGAGGACGAACGAACTTGTGGAATGGGGGGAGTGGTGTCGCGCCGCTCTCTCGTGCCCGGGACGCGGATTGAGGCTTGTTCTGCGGGCGCGTGCCTTAAGGTCAGGGCTCCGGGATCCGGCCGGGAAGGGAGGCCGGGAGGGGAGATGGGATGAAGTTCTATTGGTGGAATGGGGTTTTGGTGGGAGGATGGGAGAGGGGAATGAAGACTAGATTGCGTTCCTGGCTGCTCCGTGGATTTCGAAGTCACCTGATCGGGCGTTCTACCCGGATCGGGCGGGCCTTGATGTGCCGGTGTCTCGGTGGGCGGGAGGTGGCGTTGGAACGCGTGGATTCTACACTGGTGAGTCTAGGGAACCTGTGCCAGTCGTTCGTGGTGAAGGGTGCCCTCGAAGACGGAGAGGGCGTTTCGACGAGGGGCAAGAATGTCAACCGAAAGCCCTTTTTGTGGCATTGATGAATAGTGACGTGATTCGGGTTTGCGTTGTGGACGATCACGAGATTGTCCGGGAGGGCCTGAGGTCGATCTTGGAGAAAGATCCCAAGGTATTGGTGGTTGCGGAAGCGGCCAACGGGCGTGATGCCCTCGCGCTGGCCCGCGCCGGCCGGGGCGATGTGATGCTACTCGATATCGACATGCCGGGGATGGACGGCCTGGAAGTCGCCCGGTTCCTTCAGGAAGAGAGGCTGTCGTGCAAAGTGGTCTTCCTAACGATGCTCAGTGACCCCGAGGTGTTCAATCGAGCGCTTGATCTGGGGGTCATGGGCTACGTGCTGAAGGGGTCTGCGGCGAGTGACATTTCAAGGGCCATCGATTCCGTTCACCGCGGATCCCGCTTCATCAGTTCGGACTTGTCCGAGTTGATGTTGTCCATGATCTCGGACGACGACGATTCTGAAAAACCGAAGAAGCGCCCGGGGCTTCATTTGCTCACCGAAGTCGAGTGGCGTGTGTTGCGCCTCATCGCTGCCAGCTGCACCAGCAATGATATCGCGGACCAGCTCATGTTAGGCCGGCGGACGATCGACTCGCACCGAGCCAACATTTGCGCCAAGCTCGGTCTCAAAGGGAGTCACATCTTGTTGAAGTATGCCCTTGAGAACCGGTCGAAGCTTATGTGAGGGCCTGCTTCCAGATAACCGAGGGACTGAAGTCCCTCCCACGTTCCAAAAAAGTGGCAGGGGCTTTAGTCCCTTCGTTATTTCCGGGACGAGACCCGCAGGGTTGGGGTGCTTCCAGATAACCGAGGGACTGAAGTCCCTGCCACATTCCAAGAAAGTGGCAGGGACTTTAGCCCCTTCGTTATTTCCGGGACGAGACCCGCAGGGTTGGGGAGCTAACTAAGAGTGCGGCTCGGATTGTTTCTCGACGCGGCACCATTGGCGGTCTTTCAAATGACCAGCCGTGGCCCGTGAGCGGTCGCGTTCGATGAGGGATGCCAGCCAGGCGGCATCGGGAGTCACTGCTGCTGCCCGGTAGCCGGGAAGCGGGCTGTCCTCGGTGGGATCGAAGCCCAGCCTCGTGAGAATGCGTCCGAGCATGGAGACGGTCACGACTCCATTCACGCCGATGAGTTTTCCCTCCGGGTCGATCAGCGGTCCACCACTGTCTCCCGGATGGAGCGCGCAGGTGTGCCACACGGTTCTCCAGGAGATGGCGTTCGGATCCCCTCGGGAGGTCTCGGTTTCCAGGGTGTGTCCGGCGGCGGGTCCACCCAAGGGATTGAGTTGCAGGGCGCCTGACCAGCCGGTGGAGGCGACGGCATCGCCCTGCCGCAGGGGCTGGCTGGATCCCAGAGTGAAGGGACGGAAGGGCGTCACCGGCGCGTGAATGAGCGCCAAATCCACGGCCTCCTCCTCGGAGTTCATCCACACCAGCCTGGGACGGGCCTTGACCATGCGGAGTTCGCCCTCGTGTTCGACCAAGGTGATCAGGGTGCGAGGTTCCCGGTGCTCGATGCAGTGCCGTGCCGTGAGGTAGTAGCCGTCGGCCGTGATGGGAATGGCAGATCCGACCGAGGCGGTGGCTCCTCCCTTGAACTCGTAGCGAAAGCTGACGTCGCCTTGCGGGGTAAACTCGAGATCTCTGATGGTCAAGAAATCGGCATTGTCCGTCAGGAGTCCCGTGCGGAGCATGGAGGAGTGGATGGTGTGACGATCCTCAATGCGGGAAAGACTCGTTGCTTTGCTCGCCATGAGGGTATCCAGAGTGCGTTCGCTGAGGGAGACCGTCGTACAGGCGGTGAGGAGCACGGGGGCGAAGGCTGGGAGGAACATCCACATGGGCACTGGTCGATCGGCACGAGAGATGCGGGAGAGGATGGCGAGGCGCATGGCGTGACGGATGATAGAGGGGAAAGCGCGTGTCGGCTAGGACGACGCTGACGATGGCCTGCTTATTCAACGGGATTGGGAATTTGTAGATGGTTTCTGGAAATCTTGCAAAACGAAGTTCTTCGTGGTGATTTGTGCGATTTGTGGCTCGACGTCTGACCATGATTCTCACCAAGCTGCACGAGTTGCGCAAAAATGGCGGACGAGAATTCGACACCAATGCCCCCGGGCGAGGCCGGCGAAATGATGATGGGATTGCCAGATAGACTGAAGCTGAAGCCTCGTTTCTCCGTGCGGCGACTTCAGGCGGACTTGGATGGGCTCAAGGGATCGGAGTGGATCGGTCATTTTGTGCGGGAGAACTACGAGGGTGATTGGGATGTTTTGCCTCTGAGAGGACCAAGTGGTGCGGAGCATCCTGTGAGGATGGCTTATTCGGATCCCGGTTGTGATCGTTTTGCGGACACGCCGTTCTTACACGTCTGCCCCTATTTTCGGGAGATCCTCCAGGCGTTTCCCTTCGAACTTCATGCCGTTAGGCTGATGGCCCTGGCTCCGGGATCCCGGATCAAGGAGCATCGGGATCACGACCTTTCGTTGGAGGATGGCGCCATTCGCCTGCACATTCCGATACGGACGAACGAGGACGTGGTGTTCACCTTGAATGGAAGTCGAGTAGGGATGGGCGAGGGCGAATGTTGGTACCTGCGTCTCAGTGATCCCCATGCGGTCTACAATGGGGGCGTCACCAGCCGCGTGCATTTGGTGGTGGACGCCCCTGTGGGGCCCGGGGTCCCTGAGTTTTTGCTTTCGGGCGGGCAGGGGATGGCGTCTGGGATGGGCTGCTGAAATGGCGACCCTGGTGGCTTTTCCCGGCGAAGAGGCACCAGCTCGCTTGCGAGAAAGCCGGGCTGCCTTAGATTGGAGCTGCCATGAACAAGACGACCCTCTACTCTTCTCTCCTTCTTGCACTGTGGCCCGCGGGTGCGGCGCTGGCCGATATCGATGTGGTATTCGAGCATTTCCTCAACGAGGAAGATGTTCCCCTGCCCATTCTCCGGGTTCAGGAGGACGTGGACGGCGCCGATGAGACCTTCGATGGGACGTGGATCATGGACTCCTATGGCGGGCTGGAACGCTATGATGCGGATCGTCTCCTCCTGGCCGTTCGGGAGAACGGGATCAACGAAACTGCTGAGGGGCACGATGCGGCCCTGGCGGCTCAGTATCCGGACCGGTCGCTCATCTGGATCGACCCGAGCACGGGTGCGCCGACAGGTATCGCCTTGGAAGTCGGCCACACCCCGGTGGAATTGGATGCCGACTTTCTTGGCGCGGGCGGTTCGACGTTGGATTACTATTTTACTTTTGGGGTGGATGACGAGGGGGTGATCTATGTGAACTACAAGAACAAGATTCTTCGTTACGCGCCGGAGGGCGAAGGATTTGCGGCACCCACGGTGGCCTACACCCACGAGAACGACGGGAGTGAGTTCTGGGCTGCGTGGCGGTTTGCAACTGTGCGGGCCCGTGGGAGTGGCGCGGATACGGTCCTCGTCGTGGGTGGCAAGACCTGGAGGGCGAATCAAGGGTATCGTGAACTGGTCACGGAAGATGGGCTCACATTCAAGGAGACGGATCTCGCTGGATTCAAGGGGGGCGGGAGTTCGATCATCGTGGCGCCTTTCGGAGACACGCCGACTCAGGAGTGGATTTATGGGAGTTTCTACCCGGGAGGAAGTCATGGCATGGATACGAGCATTGTGCGTAATGTGAGAGACGTAGCCAATGAAGAGCCGTTTGTCGGGAGCCAGTATGCCTTTGAGGTGGACGAGGAGATTGGCTACATTGGCAGGTTCATTTCGGACACGGAAGTCCATCCTGATTTTCCCTACCTGGTGTCTTATAGCACGCCGAGTTGGAACAGTGCCGAGCGGGGATTCGAGCAGCCGGTGGCTGGTTGGATCGCGGTTCACGATCAGTTTTATGATCCCGAACTGGTGGATCCGGACACGGGTGAGGGAGATGCGAGACTGATTGGCTTGCGCAAGCTCGAGGTCACCGAGGACATCGAGATGGTGGGGGCAACGGCTTTGTGGCATGCCACCTTGGGGGAACTCAACATCAACGTGCTTCCCGGGATGCGTCCGGGTCAGGCGGAACTGCTCTGGCACAGTGGCGTCTGGGGCTATGGGCGCTACATCCTCGACTTTGCGCCCAAGCCCATTGAGATCACGGAGATCGCCCGCGTGTCCCCGGAGGAAGCCTCGATCACCTGGACATCCGAGGCGGGGACCTACTACGCCATCGAGACGTCGACGAGTCTGGAACTGGATTCCTGGCAGAAGGTGCTCAATAGCATCGTGGGAGAGGAAGATGAATTGAATACCGCGCTCGTTCCGGTGGATCCGGAGGCGTCTCAAACCTTTGTGAGGATTGGTCCGGGGAACGTCTTTGCCGAAGATTTTGAATCAGGCGCCGCGGGCTGGACGGTGGACGTTCTCACGGAACCTTTTCCCGATGGCGGCAACACCACGTGGGATCTGGAGACGCCCGCCAATGTGGGACCTGATGGAGCCTACTCGGGCAGCCAGGTCTACGGGACCAACATCGAGAGTAACTATGGCGCGTTTTCCAACCTCACGCTGACATCGCCCGAAATCGATCTCACGGCGGTGGAGCGAGGTTTTCTTACATTTGCGCACTTTGTCGAGACTTCGGAGGAAGAGGGCGGCCAGATCCGCGTGCTGGATGAGGCCGGTGAAGTCCTGGCGGTGAGTGAGGTCTATTCGGGGATCACCGACGGTTGGCAGGAGGTTTCCATTCCGCTCCTGCGTTTTGGCGATACCCAGCTCTCCATCGTCGGACAGAAAGTGCGGTTCCAGTTCCGTTTCCTCAGTGATGATATCACGGAGGGCGATGGAGCCGGGTGGTACATCGACGATGTGCAGATCAACTAATTTGCGTGATCGAAAGATCGATCATCAACGGGAACTATTGCTCAGATGAAGGTTTCAATTACTTATTGGCAGGAAACGGATGGCAAGTTCCTCGGTTACCTAAACGAGTACCCAGATCATTGGACCCAGGGCGAGTCCTATGAGGATCTCATGGAGCACCTCAAGGACCTTCATTCCACGTTCGCTTCCGAGTCGATCCCCGGGATTAGGAAGGTTGCTGAGATGGAGGTCGTTTGAAAAGGCTCGATCTTATCAAGCGTCTTGAGTCAGCGGGGTGCGAATTGATTCGACAAGGAGACCGATTCCCATTCCTCTTCGGTTGGTGGGATGTTACCAACGGGGATGAGCAATGTACGGCATTTTGGTGCGGTTGGGGACGGTGAGGTCGATGACACGGCGGCGATTCGGCATGCGATTGATGAAGGGGATGGGGTCCTTTTCTTTCCTCGGGGGAACTACCGGCTGACGGAGACGATCGAGCTTCCTCTGGGAGAGCGGGGCCCCATGGCGGTGCGGGGCGAGGCGGGTGCTTCCTGCCTCTTCATGCATGGTCCAGGCCCCGCCTTGCGATTCCAGGGGAATCATGGCGGAACGGGCGATCCATGGACCTTGCAGCCGGCTGTGTGGGAGCGTGAACGGCTTCCCGGAGTGCGTCATTTGGTGATCGAGGGTCGACATGCGGAAGCCGATGGCGTCGAGTTGGACGGCACCATGCAGGTGATCATCGAGGGGATCCTGGCGAGAAGGCTGAGGCATGGGATTCGATTGGTGCGGCGGAACCGCAATGTTCTCATCAGCCACAGTCATGTCTATCACAACACCGGCGTGGGCGTCTTTCTCGACGGCGTGAACCTGCACCAGATCAATGTCAGTGGGAATCACCTGAGTTACAACCGGCTCGGGGGTATCCGGATCGAACGCTCTGAGGTGCGGAACCTCCAGATCACGGGCAATGACATCGAGTACAACAATACCAAGGCGCACGCGGATCTTCCGGTGGAGGCCACCGCCGAGATCTATGTAGACACGACGGCGTCGGGCTCGAGTGTGAACGAGATCACCATCGCTTCGAACACCATCCAGGCCACCGGGACGGCAGGCGGCGCTAATGTGCGCATTCTGGAAAAACCGGGGACGGATCGGCCGCCGGGATTGTGGACCATCAGTGGCAATGTGATTGGATCGCAGGAGATCAATGTGCATCTGAGCGGGTGCTATGGCATCGTGGTGTCAGGCAACACAATCTATTCCTGTCTCAAGCGAAACCTCTGGATTGAGGATTCGCGGCAGATCAACGTGACGGGCAACCATTTCCGGAGGCACACCCCGCAGTATGGCACCGGAGTACGGCTGGAGCGGTCGACGGATTGC
Organism: Verrucomicrobiales bacterium; assembly: GCA_028281705.1. Lineage (GTDB taxonomy): Bacteria > Verrucomicrobiota > Verrucomicrobiia > Verrucomicrobiales > DEV007 > JAACDM01. The sequence continues at coordinate 8,468 of JANQJH010000429.1, read as the reverse complement.
ATCGTTTCCAGCAGCCAGTTTCACGACGAGGCGGCAGCGGGCCAGGCGAGCGGGGCTTCGCTGTTGGAACTGGAGGCCTGCCGTAGGGTCACGGTCTTGGGCTGCCAGTTTCTCGATGGCGTTCCCTATGGCATTGACGTCAATCGCTGCAGCGATGTGCGCATATCCGACTGTCTGCTGGTGGAGCAGCGGGAATCCAAGGTGGCGCGCGGTGTGCTGCGGTTTCGTGGGGAGGGCGAACGCAATGTTCTGGGATCGAACTCGCTCTTGGGCGCGGTGGAGATCGATGAGCGCGCTGATGTGAGGCGGTACGAGAACGTGGGATTCCTTTGAGGCGGGCAGAGGGTAACGAGGCTTGCCATGCGGGGTTACATGTCCTGAACTGCACCCCAGATGAAATCCAATCGACGTCAATTTCTCACTACCGGAGCGGCCTCGGCGCTCGCCATGACAGCGGCCGTTCGGGCCGACCACCACAAAGCGGCCGGCAAGGCAGCGAAACCATCGATCGTTCTGCCGCCGGCGACGGAGAACCGGATCCTTCTCTCGGTCAAGTTAGGCATGATTGCCAAGAAGATCGATGGAAGGGAACTCACTTTGGTAGAGCGCCTCAAGCTCGCCGGAGAGGCCGGGTTGGATGGGGTCGATTTTGATCAGGCGGGAGCGCACACGGTGGAGGAGGCCCGCGAGGCGGTGCGGGAGTCGGGAGTGTTCGTGCACAATGCGATCAATCATGCGCATTGGAAGGACACCCTAACGCATGCTGACCCGGCCGTTCGGGCCAAGGGGCGCGCCAACATTGAGCACTGTATTCGCCTGTCTCATGCGGCCGGTGGTTCCGGCGTCCTCATCGTCGTGGGCAAGGGCGACGACGGGCCGGCGGAGGAGATTGAGGAACGCTGCCGGAAAGAGATCAAGAGCTTGATTCCTCTGGCGGCCTCCCTGGGGCAGCCGATTCTTTTTGAGAATGTGTGGAACCGGATGTTCTACGATCACGGCGGCGAGCCCGATCAAGGGGCGGAGAAGTTTGTCGACTTTGTCGACAGCTTCAACAGCCCGTGGGTGGGGATGTATTACGACATCGGGAATCACTGGAAGTACGGTCAGCCGGGCGAATGGATCCGGGCCTTTGGGCATCGGTGCATGAAGCTGGACGTCAAGGGATTCAGCCGGGCCAGGGGCAAGTTCACCGAAATCGGCGAGGGAGATCTTCCCTGGGATCAGGTGCGGAAGGCGCTCGATGATATCGGTTTCACCGGCTGGGCCACGGCCGAGGTCGGCGGCGGCGGTGTGGAGAGACTGACAAAGGTGCGCAAACAAATGCAAGAGGTCTTTGGGCTGGTGTGATCTTCGATGTACCTCGCCTTTACAAATCTCAGAATCAATCCTCTTGAAGAGCAATCCTCGTAGTGGAAGCGGTGACGCTTCTTCGAAGGAACGCGCATGCGTTCCGCTACCTCGTATGGCGTTTTCGCTGGCGATGATGGCTCTCTTTCTGATTCCGGCCAGGGCAGAGACGGCAGGGGAGAGTGGCCTCTCTTTTGAGCGTCATGTGAGGCCCATCCTCAAAGAGTACTGTTTGGATTGTCACGGAGCGGGCCGGGAATTGAAGGGCGGGTTGGATTTGCGCCTGCGACGAACCCTGGTCGAGGGAGGCGAGAGTGGCAGGGGGTTGGTTCCCGGTCATCCGGGGGAGAGTTTGATCGTTCAGCTGCTCGAGGAGGGGGAGATGCCGCCGAGCGAGAAGAAGGTGTCGGTGGAGAAGATCGACATGATCAAGCGATGGATCGCCGAGGGAGCCTTGGCCGAGGGCGAGGAGCCGGCGGCCTTGGCTCCGGGGGAGGTCTACATCACACCGGAAGAACGGGCCTATTGGGCCTTCCAACCCGTGAAGCGGCCGGAGATCCCGACGCGGGGCGGGGGCGAGGCGCGTTGGCGTACGCCAATCGACGCCTTGGTGGCGAAGGCCGGGGGAGACGATTTCGAGTTTGCTCCCGACGCCGACAGACTGACATTGATTCGTCGGGTGGCCTTGGGGCTGACGGGCTTGCCGCCGACGGAGGCGGAGGTGGCGTCGTTTCTCGAGGATCCGTCGGCGGACGCCTACGCACGCATGGTTGATCGCTACTTGGAGTCCCCGCATTATGGCGAACGCCTGGGGCGGCACTGGCTCGATGTGGCTGGTTATGCCGATTCCGAGGGGGCGACCAACGCGGATCGTCCTCGATCATGGGCCTGGCCGTATCGTGACTATGTCATCCGCTCATTGAATGCCGACAAACCCTTTGATGAGTTCATCGTGGAGCAGTTGGCGGGCGATGAACTCGTGGATCGGCCGCACAAGAACCTCCGTCCGGATGAGATCGAGAAACTGACGGCCACGGGTTTCCTTCGCATGGCGGCTGATGGGACGGGAAGCGGGGATGATAGTGAAGCCTCGCGGAACAAGACCTTGGGCGATACCCTGAAGATGGTGTCCTCGGCCTTCCTCGGGCTCACGCTGGAATGTGCCCAGTGTCATGATCACCGCTATGATCCCATTCCCCAGCGGGACTACTTCCAGTTGAGGGCCATCTTTGAGCCGGCGCTCAATCCCAAGCAGTGGCGCAGACCGGCTCAGAGACTGGTCTCCCTCTACACGGATGAGGATCACGAGCGCGCCGCCGAGGTGGAGGCCGAGGCCAAGGTGATCCTGGAGAAGAGATCGAAATTGGAGGAGCAGTATATTGAAGAGGCGCTGCGCAAGGAGGTGGAGAACTTTGCTCCGGACCTGAGAGAACCGCTCTTTGCCGCCCGCATGACGGCGCCGCGGGAACGGACGGAACGGCAGAAGGAGCTTCTGAGTCAGTATCCCAGTGCCAACATCACGGGCGGCAATCTCTACCAATACAACCAAAAAGCGGCCGATGAACTCAAGCGCTTGGATGCTGCGGCGGCGAAGGTGCGGGAGGAGAAGCCCTATCATGCCTACCTGCGCGCCCTGACCGAACCCGTAAACGCCGAGACAGAATCGCGACTCTATCATCGAGGCGATTTTCGGCAGCCGGTGGGCGAGCCCTTGGAGCCGGCCGCACTGACGATCACGGCGCCGCCGGGGCGGCGAACGATCTTTCCCTCGAACGCTGGCCAGGCGGAGGGGACGACGGGCCGTCGAACGGCGTTCGCCAAGTGGCTCACCAGCGGCAGGCATCCCCTGGTGGCGCGCGTCTTGGTCAATCGAGTATGGATGCATCATTTCGGCGCGGGCTTGGTGGGAACGCCGGGAGATTTTGGAGTGTTAGGGAAGCGTCCTCAGAATCAGCCACTGCTCGATTATCTGGCCGACGAATTTGTCGCGGGTGGCTGGAGCCTGAAGCGATTGCATCGGCGCATCCTCTTGTCGTCGGTGTATCGTCAGGGTTCCGTGGCCTCTGGTGGATCAAGTGCGGCGCACGCCTATGCCCGATGGCCGGTGCAGCGGCTTGATGCCGAGACCATTCGCGATCGCACATTGGCGGTGAGCGGCCTGTTGGATCGTGAGATGCATGGACCTCCGATTCCCGTGGTGGAGAATGACGCCGGGCAGTTCAGTCTGGGCCTACCGCGGCGAAGTCTCTATGCCCAGAACCGTCGAACACAGCCGGTGAGTCTCTTGCAGAGTTTCGATGCGCCGGTCATGGAGACGAATTGTGTGCAGCGGACCAATTCGAATTCGGCGACCCAAGCCTTGATGGTCATGAACGGCGATTTTCACTCGGCCCAGGCAGAGACCTTCGCCGAAAGGGTGTGGGGAGACGATGAGGGTGATGGGAAAGGTTCGGGTCGAATGACCGATCGGATTCGCCTAGCTTTTGCCCTGGCCTATGGACGGACGGCTACTGGTGATGAAGTCCGCCGGTCCCTGGATTTCCTTGAGCGTCAGGTGGCGTTCCTGGACACAGCCGCGGCCGGGAAAGAAATGGGGTCCGAGCAGAAGCTCAAGGCAGCCATGACCCGTCTCTGCCATGCCTTGATCAGTTCCAATGAATTTCTTTATGTCGACTAAGCCTCTTCATTCTCCGACGTCGCGCCGACAATTTCTCATGTGCAATGCCATGGGGGTTGGCGGCATGGCGATGGCCACTTTGCTGCAACGAGAAGATTTGTTGGCCAACCCAGCAAGCAAACCGCAGGGTCCACGGAGCCATGACCTGACGGCGAAGACGACGGCCCTGGCCCCGCGTGCGCGCGCCATGATTTCCCTCTTCATGCACGGTGGGCCGGCGCACATGGATCTGATGGATCCCAAGCCCGAACTGACGCGTGCTCATGGCAAGGAATTTTCCGGGGACATTCAGTACAGTTTCATCAACCGCGCGAGCAAGACCTTGTTAGGCAGTCCCTGGTCCTTTCAGCATCACGGTCAATGTGGAACGGAGATTTCGGAGTTGATGCCGGAGTTGAGCGGGATTGTCGACGATATCACTGTCGTTCGGTCCATGCATACGGGACACAACGGTCATGAAGTGTCCATCCGCTATTGGCATGGAGGCGTTCCCGGAGTCACTGGGCGACCGACGATGGGTTCTTGGATCACCTATGCCCTGGGGTCGGAGTCTGACAATTTGCCGGCTTACATGGTGCTGACGGATCCCGGCGGGCATCCGGTGGACGGCGTGTCTAACTGGTCGAATGGCTGGCTGCCCTCTCTCTATCAGGGTACGGTGGTGCGGGCGGTGGAGCCGCGGATTTTCAATCTCAATCCGCCGGCCTCCCTGCGCGGGCGGCCGCAGCGGGAGTATCTCGACTTTCTCAATGAACTGAACCGGGATCATCTGGCGCGGCATCCCGGCGAGTCCGACCTCGAAGCGCGGATTCTAGGCTACGAGCTGGCGGCGCAGATGCAGACGGCGGCGACCGAGGCCCTGGACATCTCCGGCGAGTCGGAGGCGACGAAGAAGCTCTACGGCATCGATCGCAAGGAGACCCGTGAATACGGGACGCGCTGTCTCATCGCGCGCCGTCTGGTCGAGCGCGGGGTGCGTTTTGTGCAGCTCTTTTTGAAGGGGCAGCCCTGGGATCATCACACGAATATCCGGGGCAATTTGCCCGCGGTCTGCCGACGGACGGATCGTCCGTGCGCCGCCCTGGTCAAGGATCTCAAGCAACGCGGCTTATTGGAGACGACCCTGGTCCATTGGGGAGGGGAGATCGGGCGTCTACCGGTGACGGAGAACAATGGCGGTGATCCCGGTCGCGCCGGCCGTGATCACAATGGTCAGGGTTTCAGTTGCTGGCTCGCCGGCGGGGGTGTTCGTGGGGGGATGACCTTTGGTGAGACGGACGAAGTGGGGCACCGTGCCGTGGTTGATCGGGTGACGCCTAACGATATCCAGGCGACGGTGTTGAGGCTCTTCGGCGTGGATCATCGTGAACTCGTCTATGAAAACAACGGCCTGGAACGGCGCCTCATCGACGGCCGTGAATCCCGCGTTATCGAGGAGATCCTCTTGTGATGGGGGATTGGGTCCAACGCAATTTGATTGCCGGGTTGTGATCGATTGGTTTTAATCGCGTCGCTTTTTCTGACGGCATCACCTTTTTCTTCTTATGAAACAGCCAACCTCTTCAAGACGTCACTTTCTCAAATTGACCGCCGGTGCCTCGGCGCCGCTCATTCTCTGTGGCACCAAGGCCTCGGGCACCGTCAATGGGGCTAACGAGCGTTTTCGCATTGCCGTGGCCGGCGTCCGTGGCCGGGGGAAATCGCACATCGGCGGCTTTGGCAAGCTGAAGAATGTGGAGGTCGCCTACATCGTGGATCCGGATCAGAACGTTTTGGATGAGCGATTGAAGAAGATGGAGAGCGAAGCGGAAGGGAAGTTCACCACCAAGGGAGTGAGTGATCTTCGCCGTGTCTTGGAAGATCCCACCGTGGACGCCATTTCCGTGGCCACGCCGAATCACTGGCATTCTCTCATGACCATCTGGGGCGCGCAGGCGGGCAAGCATGTCTACGTGGAGAAGCCGATGAGTCATGATGTGATCGAGGGCCGGGTGGCGGTGGAGGCGCAGAAGAAATACGGCGTGGTGATTCAGCACGGCACGCAGCGCCGCAGCAGTGCTTCGATCGCCGGGTTGCACGAGGCCATTCAAGCGGGCAAATTCGGCAAGCTCAAGATTTCCTATGGCTACTGCTGCAAACCGCGTGGCAGCATCGGATTTGAGCCCACGGGCAAGCCGCCGGCGCACCTCGATTGGGATCTCTGGAAGGGACCGGCGGTGATCGATCAGTATCATGCGAACTACGTCCACTATGACTGGCATTGGTTCTGGAAGACGGGTAACGGCGATCTCAACAACCAAGGGACCCATCAGTTAGACGTGGCGCGCTGGGCCATCGATACCGATCAGACTCATCCCGTGCGCGTCATGGCCTTGGGCGGGAGATTCCAATGGCAGGATCAGGGGGAGACGCCGAATACGATGTTTGGTTTGGCGGAGTATCCCAACGGCCAGTACTGCCTTTTCAATGTGCGTAACGTGAATTACGAAGGTTACGAGCGTCAGGTGGAGAATGAGTATTATTTTGAAGACGGAGGCAAGATCATCCGGGGCAAGTACTACGCCAAGGGGAGCACCAAAGGAGAGGACGTTTCGGTGCCTGAGGGGAAGGTGACTCCGGGGGGCAACTGGGGCAGCTTTGTCGCGGCCTGCCGCGAGAGAAGACCGGAGATGGCCAACGGCAATGTTTACGATGCCCACTACGGGTGTGTTCTGGGCCACCTGATGAACAATTCCTATCGCCTGGGCAAGAAGGTGCCCTTCAACGCCAAGGCGGGCCGGTTTGGCGATGACCAGGAGGCGCATGAACACTTCATGAAGTTGCACGAGATCATGCGCGACGGCGTGGGGATACCGGAAAATGAGGCGGAGTACACCGTGGGTCCGTGGCTGACCTTCGATCCCAAGACGGAGCGTCATACGGGCGAGTTCGCCGCCGAAGCCAATGCGCTCCTGCAGGATCCCAACAATCCCGGTTTCGAAGTGCCCGACCCGTCGAAAGTCTAACTAAATTCCAGGTAAGCGGAGCCAGGTGGTGCGGACATCCCGTCCGCAGATCGCATTGCAGGAAAGTGGCAGGGACTTCAGTCGCTGAGTTCGCTTATATGATGAAGGGACTGAAGTCCCTCCCACTTTCCTGACGCACCAGTCAAGCATCGGAGGTTGCCGCGACAGTCAACCAAGTGATGCGAACACTCCTGTCCGCCGGATGTGCGTCCACACTTGCCACAGCCCATTTGGAGATCGCAATGGGGGAAAGTGGCAGGGACTTCAGTCGCTGGGTTCGCTTGTATGATGAAGGGACTGAAGTCCCTCCCACTTTCCTGGCGCACACACAGTCAAGCATCGGAGGTTGCCGCGACAATCAACTAAGTGATGCGAACACGCCTGTCCGCCGGATGTGCGTCCACACTTGCCACAGCCCATTTGGAGATCGCAATGGGGGAAAGTGGCAGGGACTTCAGTCGCTGAGTTCGCTTGTATGATGAAGGGACTGAAGTCCCTCCCACTTTCCTGGCACACACAGTCGACCATGATGCTCTCCTACTCGGAGGGAATCGCCAGACCATCGAGGCAGCTCTGCATGGCTGATCTGGTCTCGGGATCGCGGAACGAGAACGAGTTGAAGAAAGTCTGTTGGGTGTAGTTTGAATCTTTCGCTAGGACCCGGGCGGCGTGTCCACGGGCGGCTTCCGTTTGTCCCGCGAGGCCATTGGCCAGAGCGGCAACGATGGATACGTGCGCGTGTGCTGTCGGTTGTTTGACCGCGATGTCGGCCCAGGGGATCGCTTTTTCATACTCCTTGCGGACGAGATGGGATATCGACCGCGTGCCGTACATGGCATAATTGAGCGGATCGACGGGACTGAGGGCCATGGCCTTGTTGATCCTGGCTTCGCATTCCTCACCGCCGTTGAGGAAGCCGTTGATGAGGGCGCTGTTGTAGAGAGAGGTGGCGTAATTGGGACATAGTTCGAGGCTCCTCTCGAGCCAGGTGGAGGCAATTTCGAGATCGCCGTCGAGCCAGGAAGAACGGCCCATGGTCAGGTTGACGAACGGATCCAGGGGATCGAGCTCCAGAGATTTCTCGGCGTGTTGCCGGGCGAGATCGCGCTGGTTGTCCAGATCTCCGGAGTAACGCAGGAAGGCATTCTGGAAATGGGTGAACGATAGTCCAGCGTGGGCGCGGGCAAACTGTTCGTCTCTCCGCGCTGCCTGGCGGAACAACTCGGCCGCCACTTCATTGTCGCGTCCGTTGAAGCGAAACATGTGCCAGAGCCCGCGATGGTAGGCCGACCAGGCGTCGAGGTTCTCCGTGGGCAATCGGGAAGCCTGTAATCCCTCAGTGAGTTGAATGCGGCTTTCGATCGTGATGGCGATTTGAACGGCGACCTTCTGTCGAAGCTGAAGGAGGTCTTCCACCGCACTCTCGTAGCGCTCCGCCC
>JANQJH010000421.1 GCA_028281705.1 Verrucomicrobiales bacterium | reverse complement strand
AGGCGGGTTAGGATCTCAAGCTCCGCCTTGGCTTCCTTGTCGCCGCCCTTGGCCTTCTTCTCATTGCGCTCCTTCCGGCGTTCCATGGCCGCGATGTCGGCTAGCAGGAGCTCGGTATTGATGACCTCGATGTCTCTTAGCGGATCGATTGAGCCATCGACGTGGTGGATGTCGCTGCTCTCGAAACAGCGAACCACCTGAACATTGGCATCGACCTCTCGAATGTTTGCCAAAAACTGGTTCCCCAAGCCCTCACCCTGGCTGGCACCCTTCACCAAACCGGCGATATCAACGAACTCGATGGCCGCCGGCACCAGCTTCTCCGAGCCAGACATCTTGGCCAGAACGTCCAGGCGTTCGTCAGGGACGGTGACCACGCCCTGGTTGGGCTCAATGGTACAGAACGGATAGTTGGCCGCTTCCGCTTTCTGAGTGCGGGTCACTGCGTTGAAGAGGGTGGATTTACCGACGTTGGGTAGCCCGACGATTCCTGCCTGTAACATGCCGCGACCCTCGCGCAAGTTCTCCCGGCTGCACGCGAAAAGTCGAGCTTCTCTGAGCTAGGTCGGTAGCGGAGGGGCCGCGAAGGATCGATGTCAACGAAGGCACGAAAATCACGAAATCTCGAAAACAGAATCAATCTACTTCTCGTTTGGTCGCCGTTGAACTCAAGTTCGTCAGTTCACGAACAAGAATATCTCAAAACCCCTATTTTCAAAGGGTCTCGTTGAGCCGGGGCTCCGATTTTCGAGACTACATTTTCGATCATTTTTTGGCAGAGTGACGGAACTCTTAGGGACGCGTGGCAGATTCGAGGATGCGAGCGAGGGACCGGAAGTTCTCGCCAATCCCGCGTCCCAAACGCCAATTCTACAATCATTTTGTCCGCAATTATTTTGCCTCAAACCTGCGTAGCCTCCGAGTATTCCGTGCCGCCCCGAGTCCCCTCGATCATATCCCGTCCCGGCTTTGGAGGCTAAGACTGGCCCCTGAGGCGCTTCTTGGACGTCCGTTCTCATTACTGGAACTCAGAAGTGATATTTATTACAAAAACTAGTTTCTTTTGTGAAATCAGAGTGATTATTGTTTTTGTGGCGAGGACCTCATGCCCGAGTGCTCCTCGCGAAACCCACGTCATCATGAACAGACCGACCAGGATCCAGAATCGATTTCGCAAGAGGCCGCAACCGCCGAAGCAGCACGAGCGATCCCAAGCGGGTGGCAGCAGTTTTCGTGATCGCCTCCTAGCGGCTTGGAAACGGTTCCAATACCGGCAGATCCAGCGAGCGATCACCAACTACTCTCCTGAGAAACACTTCCTCTCGAGTCGGTTCCGGCCGGTCGTTGGTCAGGCGACGATGCGGATGGTTCTTGGAGAGATCGAGCGCAACAAGCTCCCCTTTTACGCGGATCAGACTCGCCCATGGCTCGATGGGGCGGCTTCGGTCTGCGTGAGTGGGCCGGCAGTTAATGGTTCCCAAGCCGGTGGCCCGGTCCCCGGTCACGAGCTTCCCAAGAGCCTGCGCGGGCCACGCTCGCTCCTGGAAGGATCGAGTATCGAGACGACAGCGCAGGTCGCTCCCATCGTTTTTGATCTCGTGGGTCAGAAGATCGACTGAGGCGAGCTCGAGTGTTTTCGGGACGGGCCTCAGGATGGAGGTCAACGGAAGGCACGAGAATCACGAAGAGGACTCATGCGCCTCTGTTTGGTGACTGGGTGAGCTTTGCTTTACGGCCGCCCCTGCGAAGACCTTTTGGGTTAGTTATTATGGGAGGATCACGGCGCGATAGAAGCCGGCTGAGGCGTTTGTTCGGGGAATGGTGAGGGTCCGCCAGTTCACGTCTTCGCTAGCTTCCTCGGTGGCCTCGATTTCCGCCCAGCCCTGCATGTCGGAGGAGTGCTCGATGACGAAGCCGAGATCCTGGTTTTGGAGCCGGAAGCGGATGATCTCATCGGTGAGTTCAGCCAGACGAAAGACGGGGAGATCGCCCGGGCTGAAGTTTTCCAGGGAGAGGTGCTCGTCGCCTTCTTGATAGTCGACGTAGCTGAATGGGAGAAAGTACATTTCGTCGGTCGTCTTTTCTCCCCAATCGACATCCTTGGGAGGCGTGTTGGGATTGGCGTAGTTGGCGGTGGTGTTATCGTAGCGGGCCTTGGCGAGAATGCGGGAGCCGGCAGGGGCCTTGATGTAGTTTTTGAAGGTGTAGCTTCCTTGCCAGTTGAAGTCCCAGTCGTTGATCCGAATGAGGTTTTCCTTGGACCCATCGGGGCGCTCGAGAACGATTTCCCACAGATTCCCCAAATAATGCATATGGGGCCACACGTTGAGGAGGCTGATGTCTTTGTTGATCTCCCATTTGGCGGTGAAATCCCGGACCGTTCCGCCGGGAATTTCGAAGGTGAAGAATCCGGCGACCGTGCCGCCGACTTGATCGCCGAAGACGGTGTCCAGGGTGGCGTTTTGCAGGAGCGATTTGGTTTCGGCGGAGGTGATGGTTTCCCCGAGAAAATCCTCCACGCCGGCGGCCACGGCACCGCCCACGGCTCCCGGGAAGAGGGCGATCAGGGGGGAGAACTCAAAATACTCGTTGTCCTCGTCGACCAAATCGAACGGTAGCATAACGCGTGTCTTGATGTAGCGCTCCACGGGTTTCTCGGCGAAGAAGAGGTTGATGCTGGACTGGTCGCTGTCGGCGACGGGCCACGGCGCGTAGTGGATCTGGAGGAGAAGATCGGCGCCGGCGGGAAGTTTGAGGCCAGTACCCGCGGGAAAGAAGCGAGGCGTGGCACCTGGCACCCAACCGGGATAGGCCAGGCCCTCGGTGGCGGGGACGCCAAAGCCTCCGAAGGAGGCATAGCCCGCCGGGGCATCTTGGGCATCGAGCTTGCGCGCTTCACCCGTGGTATCGATCGAAATCAGGGCGTGGTGGACGATCTGGGGATTGCCGGGACGGAACTCGACGGCGACCAGTTCCTTTTCTTCAGTGAGACCCGTGGGGAGGACGAAGACGCGATATTCGTCCCGGTTGTTGCCCTTGATGGTGTAGGAATCGGAGACGGTGACCGTGAGATCGGGTTCACCCAAGACCGATCCCTCGGGGAAATCCGGGAGGGGCGGTGTCGCGGCGGGATCGCCCTCGGGCGCTCCCGCCGTGGCCCAGTCACCGAGCATCTGGATTTGGTCCGCTGTCAGCGCGCGCTCGCCGACGAAGCGGCTGAAGGAACTGTCAGGCGGCCACGGAGGCATGATCCCTTCGGAGGTGACCTCGGCGATGGAGGTCGCCCAGGCAGAGATCTCTTCGTAGTTGGTCAACGACATCGGGCCGATCTCGCCGTCGCGGTGGCACACGGTGCAGTTGTTGAAAACGATGGGGGCGATGTGCTCGCTGAAGGTGACCTCTTGGGCGTCGGCGAGGCGCGGCAGCATCAGCACCAATGTCAGTGCCGGGAGGAGGGTAAAGCGTGTGGTGGCTTTCATGGGGTAGGGTTCGTTTTTCTTTCGTCAGAATCAGCTCAGAAGGTGATGGCGCAGCCGATGGCGACCGTCTTGGCCACGGGGATGGGCTCTCCCTTGACGAGGGCTTCGAGAGATCGCCTGAGATCGTGCACCTGGGCTCGGGGACGCTTCTTGCCGATTCCCACGTAAATGTCGTCGATTCTCCCACGGTAGAGGAGTTCATGCTGATCGTCGAAGAGAAAGACTTCGGGGACGGTGCGGGCCTTGAGCTGGCGAGCTTTGGTCAGGTCGGCATCCGGGTGCACGGGAAAGGGCAATCGGAATTTCTTGGCGTAGGCGGCCACGCTTTCTTCGGTTGCCGTCCGGTTGGGGACGTAGGCTTCGAACTGGATGCCCTTGGTCGTGAAGTCTCGATGGCACGACCGGAGCGTTGCGGTGTGGAACCGGGCGATGGGACAACCGGGGTCAAGAAACACCACGACCCGTCCGCGGATCGCAGATTCCCCGGCGTTTTTCGCAGTGAGAAACACCGGCGAAGCCCCCAAAAACGCCGTGGCGGTGAGGAGAGCGATGACGAGGAGGCGGGGAGGCGCTGCCGATGGACCGATCGCGAGCACCGGATACCATGGGCTGAATCCAACGTTCTGGCAACCAAGCTGAGGTGAAATCGTCCAGGAGAGAAAGGGACGATCGCATGGTTTTGGGCTCTTGGGCCGGGGCCGCCGTCACCACCGCTCACTGGGGTGAGGCCTTCGTCGCCATGGCCTTTTTCTTGAGTTGGTCGAGCAAGACGGCGCCGAGAATAACGACGCCGAGCATGACCTTTTGCGGGTAGCTCTTCAGGCCCATGAGATTCATGCCGTTCTGGATCACGGCGATGATGAAGGCTCCAATGAGCGTGCCGAGGATCTTGCCCTCGCCGCCGAGGAGCGAGGTGCCGCCGACGACGACGGCGGCGATGACCATGAGTTCGTAGAGGACGCCGTAGTTGGGATCGCCGCTCTTGAGCTGGGAGGCCACGATGATGCCTCCGAGCCCGGCCAGGGCCCCGCAAATGGTGTGGACGAGAACGAGCACGCGCTTAACGGGAACGCCCGAGAGCCGGGCCGCTTCGGGGTTTCCTCCGACGGCGTAGATGTGTCGTCCGAAGGGCGTGTGTTCCATGATGACGTGGGCGATGGCGTAGAGAAAGAGCATGAGGACGACGGCGTTGGGGATCCCGAGATCGGCGCCGACGCCGAGCCATTTGAAACTGTCTGGCAGCTCATTGAAGATGGAGTCGCCATTCGTGATCATGAAGGCGAAGCCGCTGGCGATGAGCATCATGGCCAGGGTGACGATGAACGGAGGGATGGAGAACCGGGTGACCATGACGCCATTGAAAAAGCCGACACTGGCACAGATGCCAATGGCGGCCACGCTGGCGGCAAAGAGGCCGAGGCCGGAGGCCTCGATCCCGCCAACGACGTTTTTGATCAGCCAAGCGGCGGTCACGGCGGAGAGAGCGACCAGGCTGCCGACGGAGAGATCGATTCCCGCGGTGATGATGACCATGGTCATGCCAATGGCCATGATGGCGATGACGGCGATCTGGTTGGCCACGTTGATCAGGTTGTCTTTCTTGAGAAAAGTGGGCCAGCGATAGCCGCGAGGCGAGAGCACGTCCGGGCTGCCCAGGGCGGGGTATTTCTCTTGGAGATCTTCCAGGACCTTCCAGCCGGAGGTGGCTTGCACGGTGGCCACCGTGGTTAGGGTCGTTCCCGTTTCCTGGAGGCGCTCCAGTTCACGCCGGGCGTCCTGGGGCGATCCCTGGACGACGCTGACGAGGCTGCCCTGGGCCTTGGTGACGCGTTCCCGGAGGCGATCGACAAAGGCCTGATCGCCCTCGGTAGGGCGCGTCACCACCAGGACGCGGGCGCGATCGCCATGGGCACTGACAATGTGCTTGCCTAACTGATCGCCCGCGCTTCTTCCCTCGGGGAATTGGGTCTTGATGGTGGAGACGCTGATGATCGACCCGAGCAAGATGAGCACGGCGAGCATCCCGTAATCGGAATAGAGGTAGGCGAGGAAGCGCTTGGCAGCCATGCGGAAAATGTGCCGGTCACGTCCCGACGAGTTCAAGTCTCAAAACGGCGATCTCGATAGATCAATGCTTGGTCTCCGCTTGCCGTCCGGAGTTCTCTGGAAGCTCGGCGAAAATGAGCCGTCCGGCGCTGGTTTGCAGGGGACTGCCGATGACGACATCGACGGTTTCGCCCAGATGTTCGATGGCGTGATTGACCACGACCATGGTGCCGTCGTCCAGATACCCCATGGCTC
>JANQJH010000406.1 GCA_028281705.1 Verrucomicrobiales bacterium | reverse complement strand
CATCGCGTTCTACGACGACAACAACATCTCGAATCGACCCCCCTCACAGAAACCGATAGCTTCGGCTCCCCTCCCATCGAGGAAGAACTCCTCCGCATGATGGATCCGTGAAAAGCGGCCTCGCCCAGGCAACCGCTTCGCGTACACGTTGATTTTGTTACGTAATACGTTACAATTTTCTCGAAATGAAAACGTGACGTGGATTTCGAAAAACTCACCGGAAAAAAGGAAGCGTTGGACCGGCTCATCGCCAACAGCGATCAAGCGTCTGCCGTTCTCAAGAACCTCGAAGATTGGTTTCGCATCGAGCTGACCTACACCAGCAACGCCATCGAAGGAAACACGCTAACCCGTCAGGAAACAGCCATCGTCCTGTTGGAAGGGCTCACGGTGGGAGGAAAGGCTCTTCGCGAGCATTTCGAAGCCACCAACCACGCCGAAGCTCTGGATTGGGTGCGCCAACGCGCCGCCAAGGGCAAAGCTTCCCTTTCTGAAGAAGACTTGCTTGAAATCCACAGCAAAATCCTTCGCAACATCGACGATGAGAACGCCGGATGCTACCGCACCGTCGCCGTCCGGATTGCCGGATCCAACGTGATCCTGCCCAACCCCCTCAAAGTACCGGATCTGATGTCCGATCTCGGGTCGTGGTTGCGAAAACGAAAGCGAATGCATCCCGTCGCCTTCGCCGCCGAAGCCCACTACCAATTGGTCACCATTCATCCCTTCGTTGACGGCAATGGCCGCACCGCCCGCCTGCTGATGAACCTCATTTTGCTCAAGTATGGCTACCCGCCCGCCATCATCCGCAGGAGGGATCGCCTCGCCTATCTCAAGGCCCTGGAGAAGGCTCAATTGGGCGGCCCGAAGGACGGCTACCTCGAACTCATCGCCAAGGCCGTTGATCGCTCGTTGGACATCTACCTCAAGCAACTCCAAGCTCTCGATGCCGATGATCAGACGGACGAAGACTCCGAGTCACTCGTCAAGATTGGAGTCTTTGCCAAGGAAGCCGGCGAAACGGTCCGCACCATCCGCTATTGGACTGAATTGGGACTGCTTCAAATCGCCGACATCACTCCGACCAATCGCGTTCTCTATTCGCTCAACATGTTGGATAGGGTCAGACGCATCCAAGAACTCAAAGCGAAGCGATTCACCCTCGCCCAAATTCTCGAACGCCTGGAAGACCAATGAAGCGGCGCCGGTGATGCGGACACGCCTCCGTGTCCGCCCACCGAGCGTCGTCGCCCCTTCTCACTAGGGATGGAAATCCCCTGAGATCCGATAAAAGCCCGCCGGCAGGGCCTGACGCGCACCATCGTCATCCGCGAAGGTCTGCACGTTGCCGTCCCCCACAATGGTGCTCACCGTGGACCAGGATCCCGGCTCGAGACTCACAGAATACTGCAACTCATAACTCGCGCCCGGCTCGGTCGTGAAGGAAGTCTGGAATCCTCCCTCAGACCACACAACGGATGAAAACTCGGGAAACGGCACCCCTCCAGGCTCCGGAGGATCATCCCCAATCGGAAGCGGTTGGCCGGGATTCTCGTAGAGCAATCCGATGTCTTCCGTCGTCAAGGCGCGGTCGTACAACTGCACATCATCGAGCGTGCCACCCAGGGCCACCGCACCGTTGAAGGCCCCGACAAACAGAGGCTCGTTCACCCCGGTGGCGATGAAGTTGGGATCGGCTTTTTCCGCCACCACGACACCGTCCACGTAGAGACGAGCCAAGCGTTCTGCGCCCGAGGTGTTGAAACTCACGACTACGTGATGGGTTTGCTGCGCCTGAATGACCCCGGGCTCCGAAGCAAACTCAGGCTCGCTTCCGACAAACCAAATCAATCCGGCCGAACTGAAGAGCAGGGCAAAGTTCGGATCGCCACTCGTGGGATCGCCCTTGCCGAACACCAACTGAGGAACTTCGTCCGCCGACTCCGCATGGATCCAGGCAGCCAGGGTGAAGTCTTCCCAGCGATTGAACTGCGCCCCACTCACGCTGGCATAGGCCCCGCCCTGAAATCCCACCGCGGTACCGTCAGCCAAGGCCGCCTGGCCTAACGTAATTCCTCCTTCACCCGCAACGTAGTTGCCGTCCCTCTGGTTGCCGCTGCGATCCCGCATGATGCCGCCTTCCGTCTCGTCCAGGGCGTAATGGGCAATCGGCCCCACGGGGTCGAGCGCCCCGGCGGACAACTCCACCGTCACCGTCGCCTGAGCCGCGTCATTCGTCCCCATCTCCAGGGTGGCGGCATAACCACCGGGAGTCCCCTGAGGATCGAAGGTCACCTTGAACAGACCCGCTTCTCCGGGGGCCACGTTCGCCGGATAATCAGTTAGGGTAAAATGGCCGGCATCGGGCCCGGAAAGGACCGGCTCCGTGATCGCCAGGGCTTCGCCCCCCGTGTTGTGCACAATGAATCCCGACGGCAAATTCGCCACCGTCACCGGAATGGACCCGAAGTCCGCACGCGAAGGCGCCGCGATTCTCGGCCCGGCAAAGGCCATGGGCTCGGCCCCGCGCTTCGCATAGGCCGCCGGAGCACCTTCCGTATTCAGGAGCGTCGCCGTCTCCGTCTCGCGGTCATACTGATACCACTCCACCGCGGCCCCTCCCGTCCCCTGAAAATAGACCAGGCGGAAGGCGTAGAGCCCCTCTTGCCGTACCACCACGTCAAAGAGATCCTGAGGCTCGTCCTCCTCGATCCCGCGCCCCGAATCCCAGCCGTCGAGCACCACGGTCTTCTCCGTCGCCTCGCGCCCTACCGAAGCGACAAAGCCATCGTCGCTGTTGACCCCGAATGTGTAGGCGCCGGGCGTCAGATGAAGATGCGTCAGGACTTCCATGCTGAAGTAGTCCGTGGCCTCGCCTAACAAGCCTTCGTCGGAAAACGCAAGGTCATCCTGGAAGAGCCCGCCTCCGCCGAGGTTGATCATGGGCAGCGATCCCTCGGCAGAGAAAGTCCCCTCACGGTTTAATTGCTTCTCCGCTTCCGCAATGGAATTGCCCCGCGGTCCAGGCTCCTGCACCACACGCGCGGAGAACCCGGGTTCCGAGCCGCTCTCCACCGGCGAAGCCCATTCGGTCGGCAAGACCACGGCGTTTCGATAGACCCCAAAATCGAAGGTCTCTTCGCGCTCCAAAGGGGGATCCGTCCCTAGCGTGTAGGCGAACTCCACCTCGTGGCTGCTCCCCCAGTCCATCGCTCCGGGGAAATAACGCACCACCAACTGACCCTCCACCGTACTCACATCGGGCGTCACCACCGCGCCGTCAAACTGCATCCGCACGGATGCGGGGTCCACCGGAGCGCCACCCTGCTCGATGACCACATCGATCGAGGCGTTGGGCTTGGCGTAGTCCGTGCTCGGTGTCGGCGAGACATGACTGACATAAGTCGCATCGCCACCGAGAAACTGATAGGCCTTGATTGCGTCGGGATCATCCGGATCGTTGATCGCAATCCGGCGGCTTCCCTTCAAGGAGAAGAGTTCCATCGAGGCGCCCTCCTTCGTCCGTTCCACGTGAGTAAAGAGAACGCGGATGGGATAAAATCCGGCCTCGGGGACCAGAACATCGAAATACTTGTCCCCCAAGAAGGAATAACGCACCGCATCCTCATAGAATCCCAGCACAGGCGAGAGTCGATCCCGGCTATCGGGTCCCATGCTCGCCTTGAAACCACCGATGGTGTTCAGCCCCAATCGATGGTAGCCGGCCTCCAGTTCCAAATAGGCAAGGAGTTCGATGACGATGCCGTTCGTGCTCCCGTTCGAACCCGGGATCAAGGGAATGGGCTGATCCGTCTGACCCGTCGCCGAATCGTTGAAATAACCCGCCTCCGTCGGCGCATCCTCCGACCAGTTGATGATTCCCTCCACCGTGGTTGACGCCTCAACCCAACCGTTCTGGCTCTCGCTCGCCTCATTGTAGAACGGTTTGCCCTCCGCACTGATGAGGTCTCCCGCCATCTGCTTCTCCGCCCGCTCCAAATTGTAGTTGTGCGCGCTGGCCCCGTCCTCCGTCTGAAAATCGCTCACCTGACTCACATTCACCACAAATCCGGGCGGTACCCCGTCGAGGCTCTTCACCCCATAAGTGGCGGGAATCACCGTGTAATCCTGCACCACCACGGGAAGATCCGTCGCCCCGTTTCCGCTGTAATCGAGGCGCAAGGCGTGCTCTCCCCCCGGCGACAACCATTCCTCATACTGTGCCGTGACCGTCGTGACCTCCCCGTCCTTCGTCGCCACCACCGGCACTTCCACCCCATCCAGAGTGGCCGTGACCTCGGCCGGATCAATGACATTGCCCTCACAATCCTCCAGCAACACCGTGAAGCCATACCCATCCACGAAGGACGCCATCAGGCAATCCACTTCACCACCACACTCCGGCGCCTTGAGCAACAACTCGGCGGACTCCATCCAATCCGTGGCCCAGCCATCCGAAGCGCCTTCCTGGAAGGCGGAGATGCTGACCCGCTGCCCCTCAGACAACCCCAGGGCCTCCAAGGGCAACTTGGCTTCGAAGGAATCGCCCATGGCGGCCCACTCGTACTCGGAAATCAATCCGCCTTCATCGGGGTCCGTCGGATCATAGGCAAAAACGCCATCGGGCACACCGTTGCGCCAGCCGATCTGGATGACAATCTCGGTCCCGATCACATCCACCACCCCCGTGGGATTGTTCTCATAGGTCGCATTGCTCACTCCCGAAGCCGCGTTGTCGTCGGAATCGACCAGCCAGTGATAGTAATAGCGATTGGTCAGGCCTTCCTCGACCTCCCCGGCCGCAGGCGTGATGACGGATTCCACCGTCATCCCCAGGTAGAGAAATTCGCCGTCCGTCGTCGCCCGGATCTCTTTGATGTCTCCGCTAGGATCGAGCATGTCTTCCGTGGAATCATCCACCACGATGATGTTCGTATTCTCACACCCGGATGGCTCCGGAATCTTGAACTCCACCGATTCCGCGAAATCCGTCGCCCAGCCGTCGGAAGCCCCCTCCTGAAAAGCCGAGACCGACACCGTCTGCCCGGCGATTAATCCCAGGACGGCGTAGGGAATACGCGCCTGAACCGTGTCCCCCACCTTTTCCCAGGGATAATCACTGATCAAGGCCTCCTCATCCGGATCCAGCGGATCATAGGCATAGATGCCATTGGGCGCCCCGTCACGCCAGCCTAACTGAACGATGATCTCGGTGCCGATGACACGCTCCACCCCGGTGGAGTTGTTCTCATAGGTCGCATTGCTCACTCCCGTGGCGGCGTTATTGTCAGAATCAATCAACCAGTGGTAGTAGTAGCGGTTCGTCTTCCCCTCCGGCGTCTCCTCCACCGAGGGGACGATGATCCCGTGTGTCGACATCGTCAGGATGAGATCTTCGCCTTCCGCCGAGACACTGATCTTGGCCAGATCCCCGCTCGAATCTCCCAGATCACTGGGATCATCGACTTCCTGTGCGGGCGCCGCACCTCCGCCACCCGACGGGATCTTGAACTCGACCGACTCGATGAAATCCGTCGCCCAGCCGTCGGAAGCCCCTTCCTGAAAGGCCGAGAAGGCCACCGTTTGCCCCGGGCTAAGGCCCAACACGGCATACGGGATGGTGGCCCGCACGACATTGCCGACCTTTTCCCAGGGGTAATCGCTGATCAGTGCTTCCTCGTCCGGATCGAGCGGATCGTAAGCATAGATGCCGTTGGGGGCCCCATCGCGCCACCCCAGTTGAATGATCACTTCCGTGCCGATCACATTCTCGATCCCGGTGGAATTGTTCTCGTAGGTCGCGTTGCTCACCCCCGTCGCCGCATTGTTATCCGTATCCACCAGCCAGTGGTAGTAGTAGCGATTCGTCTTCCCCTCCGGGGTCTCCTCCACCGATGGCAAGGTCACACCATGAGCCTCCATCGTCAGGATCAGATTCTCGCTATCGCCCGTGACGCTGATTTTCGCCAAATCCCCACTGGAATCCCCCAGGTCGCTGGGATCGGTGACCTCAACGACCGGAACTTGCGCCCCGCCGCCGGAATCGCCCGCGGGAATCTTGACCTCGACAGATTCAATGAAGTCGGTCGCCCATCCATCCGATGCCCCTTCCTGAAAGGCCGAGAACGCCACCGTCTGCCCGGGTGTCAGCCCCAGAACCTCTAACGGAATCGTGGCCTGCACCGCATTCCCCACACGTTCCCACGGATAGTCACTGATCAAGGCCTCCTCATCCGGATCCAGCGGATCGTAAGCATAGATCCCATTCGGAGCACCGTCCCGCCAGCCAAACTGGATAATGAGTTCCGTCCCAATCACGGCCTCAATCCCCGTTGGGTTATTTTCATAGGTAGCGTTGCTCACGCCGGTCGCCGCATTGTTATCCGTATCCACCAGCCAGTGGTAGTAGTAACGATTCGTCTTCCCCTCCGGGGTTTCGTCCACCGACGGAGCCGTCGTTCCGTGGGATTCCAGCGTGAGAATCAAATTCTCCCCCTCCACCGTCACGCCGATTCTGGCCAGATCGCCACTGGCATCGCCAAGGTCGGCAGGATCCGTCACCTCATAATAAACCGGACCGCCACCGCTGGCATCTTGCCCCAGGGTGACCCAGTCGGAGAAGTCGCCATCAATCACGATTTCCGCCTGAGCGGCGATGAGAGTCAATCCTAGGAAGCAGGAAAAAGAATGTAGCAAACGCAAGCGTTCCCTACCCGAGTTCAAGAGCGCGGAAAAGCACATGATATCAAAGGGAATTTAACGCCCTAGACTCTCATAAATCCCCCGTGGAGAGCAACGCTCGTTTTCACCAATCCCGTCACCAACGAAGTTGTCACCGAGACTCCGAAGAAGAGGACGTCTCGTAACCCGTCTCTCTCATCAGATCCCGCATTCCATCTTCGTGGTTCTCTAGCAGGCGCTCACGAAAAACCGCGATGGCGGCGTGCATCAATTCCGGTGAAGCCGCGGGGATGGTACGCTTCATGCCCAAGACCCGGTCGACGGTCAAAGCACGCGTCCAGGTGGCGGCGGTCGTCAAAGCTTCTTCCCGCAGTTCCCGCGGCACGCCACTACCGTTCGTCGAGGCAAACCGAAGCAATCGAAAGGCCGCGGCGCGATCGCCCAACAACCGGTTGGCATGGATCATCCGGCGCACGAGCGGCTCCCGGTGAATGGCCACCTTGTCAAGCCCGGCCGCCAGCGCCGAAAGAGCACCGCTCAGGGGACGCCTCACGTCATGGATGCTTCGCGCCGCTTCCACAACGACGTTCTCGCTCTCGTCCGCGAGGAATTCCGCCAGACCAGAGAAGCCCTCCAAATCCTCCTCAGCGTCTGCGCCTCCCTCGCCATGCATCACAGCCGCTTCCCACATTCGGCGCAAGGCCACCACGGCCGCCAAACGTACCGCCTCGGACTCGTGCTCATGCAAGTCGACGAGCAACTCCGGCCAGCCACGCGCCGCCCCCATCAGCGCCCGCACACCTCCGTGCCGACGAAATCCATCTTCCCCCCCGTTGGCCACCACATAGGCAACGATGTCCTTCAAGTCCTTGGGACCAGCCAGGTGATGCATCGCCAGTGCGGCACGCATTCTCACCCGCGGCCTCGAATCGAACATGGCATCCTTCACCGTATCCAGAGCGAAGCGGGAGCGCGTCTCTCCCAGCGCCCGAATCATCTCACCCCGGATCTCCGGATCACGATGCCCCGCCAGTGCCGCCACGCCTTGAAGCGATTCACCTTCCCGTAGCCTAACCAACTGCGCGCAACCCCAGATCCCGTGAATCCTTGCAATCTTGCGAGAATCCGCAATCGCCGTCTGTCGCAAGATGGTGAAATCCCCCCGGCGCACAATCTCAAACTGAGCCGCCAAACGCACCCGTTGATCGGGGTAGCCTAACAAGGCGAGCAACCGCCCCTCGGGCAATCGCCTCAGAT
>JANQJH010000392.1 GCA_028281705.1 Verrucomicrobiales bacterium | reverse complement strand
GAATAAGAGCGACGACTTGATTGTCCGGCACGCCTCCATCATGAGGCATTTATTTAACATAATCAAACTAAATCGGTAGTTTATTGTTTTGCAGCTCCTAAGGAGGGTAAGATCGTGTATTCAGACGAAGGGAGGTATCAAGCTTGCTGTCAACAGGTGCTGAGTTGTTTGGAGAGTATAAGGAAAATGACTTAGCGTGCCTACGTGGAATTGAGCCACCTCGAGAAATAGCACAAAGTGTGCGAGGCAACTGCACTATCAAAATCCACTTTCCAGCCTAACTACTTCTCTTCCCTCTCAGCAATCCGCGCCCTCGCGAAGCTTTGAAACTCCTGGTGGAACGTTTCGTCCGAAATCTGCTTACCTTGAGAAACATATTTCTCTTTAAGATAATTATAAAACTGTGTGGCCTCCTCATCAGTTAACACAAGCTTCTCCTTCGGTCTTCTAATCTCCACATCAAATGTCACCTTCTTTGAAACTCCGAGGAGTGAAGAGTTCACAGCCCATAGACACAGTTCGTGTTTTCCAGATCCTCCCTCACTGAAAATGACATCAAGGAATGTGTCACCGTATTCCACTGAGAAAGGACACGGCCTTGCTGTAACAATACTAACTGATTCTTCCCCAAGGTCGGTTGCTTCAACGTGAACCCGTGTTTTACCAATGGGCGCCAGTCCACGAATAATCTCAGACTGATCTTCCGAGCCACAAACTAGTTTCGTCTCTTCAGGCCTCATGGTCTTAAACACGGGTAAGTGGTCTTTCAGTTGCCGAGAAGAAACTCTCGAAGACTCTTGAATTCTCTGATCAATCTTCTTGGCTAAGGACAGAGCGTCAACAGATCTTTCCTTTGCCTTTGCTTGATTGAAGCTCTCCTTGTTCCTTCTCACCTCCTCAATCTTCTCTTCCTTCGTTGCATTCTTCTCAAAGTTAACTGGAGGTGAATAGGCAAAGATTCTGAATTTGACTCCGATGTTGTCTCTAATGAAATAATTCCAGTTCTTGCTCAACTGGCAATAGTTTCCGACCTCAGATCCCCAGTCCTCTATGTTCGACCTATCTGCGATTGAAGCAGTGTCCTTAAAGAATCCCGAGAATCTTTCTTTGACTGCCTTCGTCCCACTTTGCCCTACGTAGATCTCCAAGTCGATCCGATCACTTCCTTTAAATATTGATAGGTGTCTGGTGATCAACTCCTCTGACTCTACTCCAATGTCATCAGAGATCGTCTTGAAGTCCGCAAGATCTTCGTAGTGGCTAATATCGAAGTTGAAGCCCGGTCGCAGTTGGCCTAGTGACCTCTCAACTAAACACAAGGATACAAGAACAACTGTCAGTCGTGTAAATCTGTAATTCATCATTTCAAGTTGTCTGGTTATGGGGTAACAAATATATAGTTATTACTCTGCACTACTGTGCTACCATGGTTCGTGATAAAAGGTATGCCGTAGAAATCGGTTTTCTCGTTCGCGTGTGAATCGTCTCTAACTAAACTCATGTAAGTTGACCAAAGATTGCCGTTTGATCCAAGACAAGGATCGTAAATCCGTGAATTGTAGCTCAGGGTGAAGAAGAAATGCTTTTCAAAATACTCTCTAGTCCATGGAAGTGGTCCACCTACAACTTGATCATAGTTAGTATTTAATCTTGGCCCCACTCCCCCCTGTTGGACTCCCAAATACGTGGGATTGTTACACTGTGTAGGAGATTGGCGTAACCAGCCCGGTGTGTCACAAGGATGGATGTATCCAAACTTGTGGGCGTGTCTCATGGTTCCAGCAAAGCCAAGTATGGAGGTGAAGGCTTGTTGACCATATCCACAGTCATGACAGTCAACCAAATGGTCTAAGGAGTAACAGTGTGCAGTGAAGGCTTGTAGGCGGAAACTGATCGGAGTTGCACTGCTGTGATAGCCGGCGGTTGCGTTTACGTGTTCGTATAGGAAGCGTTCGTTGATAAGATCAGAAATGTGAGCAGAGATTGTTCCCTGATTGTTGAGTCCTGCCGTAGGAGGCCAGACGTCATCAATCAACAAATCGAGAACCTTAGTCCAAGCATACCTGGCCGAATCTTGCCACCAAGGCATCTTGGGAACATCTAAGACTACGTATACTTCGAACTTACTGTAATCAGCAAACTGGGTTTGTTGATTGGAATCCTCATACCACCAAGAAATCTGTGTTCCTTGTGTATTTCTTAGTGAATTGGGTATTGGGTAGCTAAACCCAAAAGGAACGTAATCGTCTCCTGTTGTTAGATCACGACTAACTCCATTGATGAACAGGATGTTCTTTGCGGGGACACTTGGCAATCCCCCGCCCATCAATGGCCACACTTTTGTTGTGTGGAAAGTGAGATCATCCGACGTAAACCGCACTTTGAAGGTAGGATAGGAATTGGCCACGTAGAGTCCCATCTCACCCGGACTTACATTCTTCCTATACTCCGAATTACTCCAACCACCATTTATGCCTCCGTTTATGTGGTAAGAGAGATCGGAGTAGGCATCCTTCCTCAACCTAAGACCGTCCGTTGTCAGTGCGGGTCCTAAAGAAGGATCAGAGTGATCGTAGCGTATGTTGGTGATGGAAATTGATTCTCCATACACGGTCACGGAAACGACCGTGACCACAAGACACATTCCAACTATCAATTTACACCAAGTCATCCTAGTCATTGAGTCAACGCATTTTGTTCTCTGACCAATCTGACGGGAATCCGTTCGGAATTCGTTAGTAGAAATATCTTCTACAGGCTTCGCCTGATTCTTCATGGTCATTCCTTAGCTGAATCGCGATATCTCTCCCAAAGTGACATGAAAACCTACTCAAGAACCTGAGAGTGAAACTCTGACACCTACTGAACCACCTCAGGAGGCCAAAGACAATTATCCTTTCGAAGGCGATAACTCGTCTAAGCTTCGTATTTTCAGGCAACCAGGATCTTCAAATAGACCTTTTCGATCTAGTAAAACTGAACGCCAACCAAAATCTGCCGCACCAAGAACATCCATTTCCAGAGAATCTCCTATCATTAGGACAGAGGACGCCCGTCCGATACACAGCGTAGACATCATCTTCCTGAAAGCTTTCGGGTGCGGTTTAGAAACTCCTGCTTCACCGCTTATTTGCACGCGGTCGACCATCCCATACAGATTCAGAGCACTTATCTTTTCATGTTGAAATTCGAACGAGCCATTAGTGAGTATTCCTATCTTTATTCTTAGGCTCCGAATCTTTTCAATGTAACAGATAACATCCGGAAACAATTTCAATATCCGGTAAACATGATCCATATATCTTTGATTCAAACAGCTGGCCAATAGATTTGCTTGCTCACTCTCCCAACCGAGTTCCAACAAGATATCAGAATGCCTACGTCTCCAGTATTCCTGAAATGAAACTTCTCCCTTATTATGCAACTTGAATAGTTGAGGAGCATGTTCAGCATACCTTTTCCAGTATCTCTCTACATCACATATTTCCTCAGCTAGAATACTGTTTAGGATCTGACACGCCTCATTATGTGCCGTTGTATAGTCACACAACGTATCATCAAAGTCGAACACAACGGCCTCAATTCCGTTATAGAAGTCAAGCCGTTTCATTTTCCTCAGAGAGTGTATTATGAATCCCCATCTTTCAACTGTAATCTAACCAACCGTGTCCTACTTTATAGGCTCTATAAATTTGTCTCAACCCGGTCTTGTGTAGCTTATTTTTCTTAATATGTTCTTCATAAGGAACACTATTGGGATGCACATAGTCCCATACAATCTTTCCGCTACGATCGATCTCAAAAATTCTGCCAAAATAACCTTCAGTGATTAATGTGTTTCCTCCAGGGAATCGCTGTTGAGCCCCTACAATGGGACTAAAAAATCTAGTTACACCATCATTCTTTCCGGAATACTCCCAAACTATTTCATCAGACGACATATCCACTTCGATTATACGAGAATACCCTCGCGTCTTTAGAACATTGGGAGGCATGAAATTCACGCCATTATCAACGATCAGCAAATTTCCCTCACTTCCAGGATACATATCAGGGAGGATTCGGGCATGATGCTGCCCCATAGTTTCTCCACTATATTCATATCGCACTTTCTCGGTCCATCGACCGACACAGAAGACGCAATTCATGCTTCTTGAGCTAACAACAATAACAGGTTCTTCAAATTTTTTCACCACAACCGGCCAATCGCACAAATCCACCGAGTTAATATGGAAAGGATTATCAAATTCATATTTCTTAATCAAATCAGATAACACACTTGCGTTTCGAAACTGATCAAGATTGTCTAATACTGACCATTCCCATCTAACTTCACCACCGCGACTCATTTCACATAGAACGTTATTGGAAATTTTTTTGCCTTGATATTCAGCATCGCGTCGGAATACTGTTACAATTGTGTTTCCTCTTATCTGGTAGTCATGCGTGAAATGGTGATGTTTCGTCTTCCATATAAATTCACCTTTAGAGTCAATTTCAGCAATAACTCTATCTTCGAATTTTTGCTTTGATTTTAGAATACAGAAGATACTGCAACCGCTTCCTGCTTTCCCCGGACGGTAGTATCTGTATCCCTTCGGGGGTTTGTCAAATTTGAGACAAACACGTCCATCAATGTCAATAGCCAAAATGTGGTTACCAACAACTGTATGAAAGACCACCACACCAGGCTCGACTAAATCTCGATCGATCGTTCTAAGGCCTTTTTCATCCGTATCCACCCTGTGCTTCGCACCGAACGGATCATCTATAGTAGCTCCCTCAATCATCTTCTTAAATAAGTTCAATTTCGTTTCCTCGAACCCAGCCTACGCATCCAAAATCAGCATCCAAAATCGCTAGATCTGCTACTTTACCTGTCTCAATTGATCCACGCTTTTCGTTGAGTTCTAATACTCTTGCAGGCGCTTCAGTAGACATTCGCAAGGCTTCTGCAAAATCGATACCGAACCATTGCTGCGCGTTCCTGGTTGCAGTCATTACATCCACTCCCGTTCCAGCAAGCACCCCATCTTCGGTTAAACATTGACCATCTTTACATTTGACCATATTACCTTCATATTCGAAAGAAGTCACGTCACTTCCGATCGGTGGCATTCCATCACTTATTAATGAAAGTCTTGTTGCCCCCATTAGGCGATAAATAAGTCGTGCAGTAGCTTCATGAATATGATATCCGTCGAGAATGATACTTGTTGACATTCCATCAATATCTAATATAGCACCAGCTACACCTGGATCCCGCCCACTAATACCAGTCATCGCGTTTAAGATGTGACCTCCATGTGTGACATGGCTTTTTAGGTTAACGACGTCATCGTAACTCGATGTAGTGTGTCCCAAAGCTAAAATAACTCCAATAGACCGAAGCTTCGCCGCTGTCTCAGAATCAATCATTTCGGGAGCAATCGTCATATAGATTACTCCGTTGTCGAAACTACTGAGCACCGAGATCAGTTTGTCATCAATCTTTCTTACCTCATTGGCGTTTGCCATACCTGCTTTCTTAGAATTAATCATCGGTCCCTCTAAATTAATGCCCAAGACCTCCCCACCAATCGAGGTTCGATACTCTCTAACAGCTTCAATTGCCGCAGAAATCTTTTCAATCGAAGCACAAGTGATTGTGGGAAGAAACCCTGCTATACCGACTCGACGGAGCACACTAGCCATTGTAGAGAGAGTATCTATATTTGGATCGGACTGAAAGAGTTTCCCGCCTGCTCCATTGATCTGCAAATCGATCAATCCGGAACAAAGATAGCGACCTTTTAGATCATAAATATCTCCACCTCCCATATCGTCCGCATTATTTCGGACGCTTTGAATCACTCCATCTTCGATTGAGAGATTACAATTGTAATCGATCTTACCGCCCGAGGCTATGTTACAGTTAGTTATTATGGTTTTCATGATAAACTTTTTAATTACTGATTTGTCTCTTCATTTTAGCATATAGTCCTCTAGGAGCAATTCATTATCGATTCCTCTACCCCCAGCTCCGTTAAGTTGCCTTCACAGTATTTCGCAGCATTGTTGGTGCAGTTTGTATTCTCACTCCCTCGAAAGATCCGGCAAGGCTTCTGTGGCCTCACTCAAGGCTCGAAGCTCAATATGGGTATAATTGTCGCTGATAACCTTGGAATTGTGACCCACGAACTCTTGAACGATGGCTGGGGACACACCAGCATTCTTCATCAAACTGGTAGCGGTGTGACGAAGTGAGTGAAAAGATAGTTCCGTCTGAGTATGACGACCAGAACCACTAGAACCTACTTTCTTCTCGTGAGTTCGTTTGGGCACTAGTTGGGCTCTGGACATCAAATCATAGAAGGAGTTGCTTAACGTAGCCACCCGCCCAGTTCTGCCGACCGAATCAAATGCCCTTGGAAACAGTGGCTCGGCTTCCTGAGGCTGATCCTCGATCCATCTTCTAAGCGATGGAGCCAAAGGCAAGATTTGCTGACGTCCGGTCTTTCTGGTTTTGAAGCTGAGAAGATTCTTCTCAAGGTCAATGTTGTCCCAAGTCAAACGAGCAATGTCTCCCAACCTCTGGCCGGTGTAGAGACCAAAGAGAATCATTCCTGCCCATTCCCCTTCTGCCACATCAAGGATACGTTTGAGTTCCGGCACAGTGAAAGCTCTCCTTTTTGATTCCTCATCAGGACTGACCTTCAAGATTGGAACCTTAGAGGCCGGATCACTTTCAATCACTCCGTCTCTCCACGCTTGCCTGAAAGCGACCCTCAAAACCTTCAATTTATTGTTGGCCGTCTGTGCTGAGAGAGTCCCCGCAATGTGGTCTCGGTAGCCCGTGATGTCGTTTCGAGTGACGTATCCGATCTCGACCACTGCCCGACTTCCCATAAATTCCAGAAACGAGTCCACCACTGATCTGTAGGCCGTATACGTAGACGAGGCCACGGTGCCCTGCTTGGCATTGAGCCATCCTGAAAGATATGCTTCCAACGTTGGGAACGAAAGGCTGTCCCCGGAGACCATCTTGTGAAGATCACTGATAACCCGTCTGGCCTGTTGTTCGGTCAACCGACCTTCTGAGGTCCTCTCAAAGTCGTTCGCTAATTTTAAAGCCAATCGTTTGTCCGTGGTCTTAGTGCTTCTCTGGAGGTGCTTTCCATCCGGTCCGCGGAAGCAAGCAATCCAATACTTGGTGTTGGGTTTCCTTCGGAGTGAGGCCATATGACAAAAATAGTGACAAAATCATTGATGTCAATTATGTCATTGATGTCCACAACTCCCCGGTAATCAACGTTTTACGGAGGCATAATTTTAACCGAGGGTTCGAATCCCTCCCTGTCCGCCATCTTCCCTGAGAAAATTGCGACTGGGAGACGTTCGAATGCAGTTCGACCGCCTTCCGAACGAGCGTGCGAGTGAGTCCATTCATCAAAGCCGAACGCACAAGGCGGAGGCGTAGCCAATTCTCTCCTATCCGAAATCATTAATAGTCAACAAGTTACACAGATTAGAACGGAGCCAATGGCTACGGAAATAGCCACAAATCGAATGCTGTGACACTCGGATTCATGCTGTCTCTGGATATTCTTTCACAACTCATGCCACACTACAGCGTGGCCGAGCAGCTACCGTCCATGAACGACACCGACTGTTGGGAACGCGACGTCGCACAAGGCGATCATGAGGCCTTCCGATGCCTTGTGGAGCGGCACTCTGAAATGGTCTATGGAGCAGCTCTGCGCCGGACGGCCAACCATATTTGGCAGAGGAAACCACGCAGACTGTGTTTGTGCAATTGGCGAAAAAGCCGCCACTTTGAAGAAGCCCGAGCGTCTCCCCGCTTGGTTGCATCGTAGTATGATGATAGAGTTCGCGCGTCTGATGCGAAGGTGCCATCGTGATCGTGAGAATCTGAGACGGCTCGCGGAGGCATCCCTGCCAACTCAGGAATATGAGGGTTGGAAGGACGCCGTGCCCTGCATCGATCAGGCACTTAACCAGCTTTCCAAGACGACCGGCAACTGATACTATCTGATCTACGTTTGAGATAAACCTCAGTTCCATTTTATTTATTCCATCTTCCCACCACCGAATGGGTCGAACTGATGAATAACGAGCTCTGACCATCAGAACGAAACCGTGCCTTCCTAACTATTTCATTTGCGTTCTTCCGAAGACACAAAATCAACCAGCCCGTTCTGACGCCTCCACGCCTGTGCAGCCTTCGGGTCGGAGTGGGCCCAACGCTCGAGAATTCGCTCGAGTACAATCACCTGAAGATCTTCAGTCATATGATCGAGCGCAATGTCGGCCGCTGCGGCATCGTAGCCGTTCCGGCTGAGCTGGTCGAGAAGGAGAAACCGGTAGCGAGGCGGCGCTTCATCTCGTGAGATTGCGTCTTGCGCCCAATTCATGGCTGCGGACTGGTCTCGCTGCAGCCAGATCTCGAGCATGGGTGGCACGTTCCCATTTCCTATGTGCCCGCTACTGTATTTGCTGGCCTCCGAAGGGAGAGGCCTGGCTGTCACCGGTGGCGCATCGGTAAAGTTAGCCTTTGGTACGTCTCGAAAAAACTTCAAGTCACGCTCTAAATGGGCTTCCAGCGCCGGGATCGGATCCGTCGTCAACCAGGGAATAGCTCCATGCAAGGGCACACTTCCCAGTTCAACCCGCAGGTCCTCCATGTGGGCCCGGAATTCCCCTAGGTTCTGACGCGCCCATACCGGCCAGATCGCGTGTTCGACGGCAGCACGGCGGTTCATTTCAAGTAGAGCTGCGGCCTTCGAGGCGGCGTGCGGATCCAATTCCGCCCAGCGGGCACCGAGGATCCTCAGCGCCAATGTTGGATCGAAGGTGTCATCGTTGAGATTTGCCACGGCTTCGAACAACTCCGGCAAATCGGCGGCTCGCGCCTCCCGGCAATACCGCGCAAGATTCAACTCCTCCGCGCGCTCTTGAACAATGTTGGATCGTCCGAACGGCGCTTCCTCAATCTCGGACAGAAACTCTTCCAACCTCGTCGATACCGGCAACTGCTCGGACAGCGCTCGATTGCCTCTTCCTAACGGTACGATCGAACGGAACTGGCCACCTTTCCTGTCCTTGTCGGTTCGCCCCGACGTCAGGAAGATCCCAACTAGCAATCCGGCTGCGAGAGCTAATGTTACCTGCACGGCTTTCATGGCTTCTTCAGTTCGGCTCGACCAAGTATCGCTGCGCGGAGATCCTCTGGTAGAACCGGTGAAGCTCTCACCCACTCAACGAGAGCCCGACGTTCCCCTGCTGGCGGTAGGCTCGTCATGAGTGGCTCAAGGTAACTGTCACGAATCTCGACATCCCAATAAAAACCCGCGAGAAACTCCAGGGGTCCGATGAACTGCTCTGCCGTGAGTGCTGGCAACTCCTGGAATGCGGTCCGAGCGCTATCATGGGACGGGTAGTATCCTAACGGCCGCTTCTGGAGAGTCTTATTAAATGGTATATCGTGTGACTGAAACCATCCCACAAGTAGCTCGTAATGGTAGTGAAAACAGGCCAAATCGTTTCGAGCGCGATCAGCGTTCTTACGGAGCCCTAGGTCAGGGTCCACTTCAGCCATCGTGTGCCAAAACCAGCTCCTCGCATGGTCATAGAACTCGGACGGCTGGGACTCAAAAAAACGGGCCGCAGCCTCCTCGTCCGACTGATACCACGTCTTCATGACAATGCGGGCTTGTTTAAGCCCGTCGTCGACCGCTGCAGTGGCCTCCAATGCGACCAAGGGATCAAGCTCTGCCCATCGGGCAACAATCGTGTCCGTCAGCAAAGCTGGAGGCTCTTCTTTCAGAACCGCTTCCCAAACCACTTGGAATTGGTCAGGGTTAAGATCCATTGCTGTCTGCATCGCTTCCGAGAGCGACACTGGATCTTGATATTCGTCCTCCAGGGTGGCGATTTGTCTCAGTAACTGGTGGAGTGCATCCTGCCCGAGATCAGCTCGAGGTCGAGTCTGCCATCGCCGGCCAGCAAGTTCTTGGGCGACGACGACTCCAGTGTCAGATGACGATATGGCGGCTGACGCAGCTATCGTCGTTGTCTGGGATCTCGAATCGAAACTGGACAACGCGACGGGAATGCCCAGCCCCACGGAAAATGCCGCCACTCGAACGGCCCAATCCAAGTCCATCAACGCAGTGATAGAGAACTCGTTACGCTCCGCAGATCCGCGCAAGACATCCGCTACCATCTCGTGACCGACCGACACACTACCAGTCGCTAAAACGCTTGATGTACCAACACTCCCCAGCCCTGCGGCGAGCGCGGCTGCGCTGATGGCGACTCCCTTGCGAGTCAGCGTTTTCGAAAGTCGTACCAGGGCGCGATTTGTTACCATCCGAACCGCATCCGGACTCATTCCGCCAAGAGCGAATCCGATATCTCGGAATCGCCTATTCTCAAAAAACCGCAAAACGACTGCCTTCCGCTCTTTCGCAGGCAGTGCATCAATCGCTGCGTCGAGTATCGGAACAGCTCTCGACCACGCAAGAGCATCGTCATCTTGATCGTTAACACTTTCCAGACTTTGCCTCGCAACTTGCAGCTTTCTCTTCATCCGTTCTTCCTTTCTACGGGCGTTCTGGCATTCAAACACGGCTACTCTGTGCAACCACGGACCCAGATTCCCGCCGTCTTGGAGCCGAATTCGTC
This sequence comes from Verrucomicrobiales bacterium, assembly GCA_028281705.1. Taxonomy (GTDB): domain Bacteria; phylum Verrucomicrobiota; class Verrucomicrobiia; order Verrucomicrobiales; family DEV007; genus JAACDM01. The sequence goes on along the minus strand of JANQJH010000392.1, from coordinate 13,483 downwards.
GAGCCTTGCGAGCAAGTGCAATCAGGGTGTCTTGAGTGACTTCGTCCGCCAATGCATGATCGCCAAGAGTGCGGAGCGCTGTCGCCTTGATCATCCCTGCATGCCTCCTCACCAGCTCGCAGAATGCACTCTCATCCCGTGACGTAGCGAATGTCCTGAGGAGATGTCCATCCGGTTCCTCAGATAGCCCATTTGTGTGATTACTCGAATTCGACATCACTTGAAAACGTTCCCCAAGCTAAGAAACCGAACAACAAATTCCAATTTTCGATTCGACTTGACCCGTGAAAGCGCCGCTACAGCTACACGAGGAACCTGATCCACGGCGCCATGGAGCTTGGCCACGATGTGGAACTTATCGAAGACATTGACGGCGTGGCGAAGCCATTGAGCGATCACTGCGAGATCGGCCTTCCACATGTCGCTGCAGACAAACTGTATGTTGCGACACACTATAGGGCCAAGATCCTTCAGGCAGCGAATCAGCGTCATCTCCTCCCGTCCCGGCCTGATGGTAGATCAACGGTGTATATCAGAGCGTTGGGAAGCGAACCATCTCGAACTGCCCGACAGTTCTCGGGAGATCACTACAGTCATATCGCCACGGCGCGAGAACGGTTGGCAGATTCAGGAACTATGGCAAATAGCCACTTGAGGGACCTGATGCGCATCTGCGGCAGCTTTGTCAAGAGACGAATGTTGACAAGAAATCCCCTGCCTCACTATCATCAAGCCCCTACGATTCGAATTGGCCGTAGAGACAGAGCATCTTTCCACATCACAATTGAACATTAGGGGGGCAACGTGAGCGAAAGTGAACTTGGAACACTGCGACGAGCAGAAGACCAAGGGATCTCGGAGGCGGCATTCGCGATGGAGCAGCTAACCGAAGTCATTGCCACTTCTGCCAGGCTCCAACATCAGCTGTTCCCAGAGACGCCTCATGCAACCGAAGGCTCTGAATCCAATTCGATTGATGGTGAACAGATCGGTGGCCAGATCGCCCGATTCTTCGATCGGTTCGTGGTGGCTGTCGTATGCGCCGAAGGATTATCGGTTGAGTTCTCCGATCTCTCCGGGCGGTCCGAGTACTTCGTCGATTTCGGGCAGGTCACCAACGGCCTCGCCGCCGCACTCGCGGATAGACGGATTCCCTTCGACCGATCAGAGGACGACCTGGCAGCCGTCGAGAAGCTCTTTGGCGACAAGATTTCTCGCAATACGACCTACAGTTTTCGCCGCCGCGAATACTTCCGGTCAACGATTCGATTTGTCCGCGACCTCCAAGCTTCTGAGATTGATCTCGCGTCTGAACAGTTTGGGGAGGCGGCTCTGTCGCTCACGCGCCCTTTGCCCCAGCTCACGGAGTGGCTCTACCAGCGCATGGTTATCGGCTATGCCGAGGCAATCAATTGGGCGCACGCGGAGGAGCCTGTGAGGGAGATTGGGGTTGATGCAGCGCAGCCGCCCTCACCCCAACAAGCGATGGGGGTTCAGCTGGTCCGCGACGCGGGTCCCTTGCGCAGGGGGCTACAGCACTTCGCACCACGGATCGTGGAAACGGGTGTCGGTGGCGCCGGGAGCTCAGAGCCGATCTGGAAGAGATTCCAGGAAGAGTTCACCGCTTACGCCAAGTTCAAGTCGGCCCTATTGGGAGAACTCGGCGAGGGATGCCACTTCATCCCGCTGATTGGCCACGGTCTGTCCCAACGTGCCGGGGTCATCACCCCGCAGCACAATTTCCCGTATCTCATCTATTCGATTTGGTGCTGCGTCGGCGATCACCCAGATGGTGTCGATCGGAGCTTGGCTGCGAAGGGCTATCCCGCTTTTCCAAAGGACAAAGACTTGCTCCCGGCATTGCAGTGGATCCGCAACGTGATCGAACTCCCGTCGCCTCCAGACAACGACGAGCTGATCCGCCGGCTGCGCGAGCTGGTCGACGGTAACACTTCGAAGCTCGACCTCGAGAATACCCGGCAACGACGAGTGTGGAACGTCCAGGGTGACTGGGCGAAGGCGTTGCACCTGCTGTGTTGCCTCTACCAGCCAGCCACGAAGGAGATGGGCCAGGAGGCGGGCGCGCTGCGCAAGAAACTCGGAATCAAGGAAGGCATCGAGCCCGGGCCTTGGCACCGCAGAGCGATGGATGGGTACAACATTTTCGCGTCCCGGGGTGTGCGGCCTGGCCTCGCCCACCACATGCTGGCCTACCTGGCCCGGCCACTCTCGATCCATACGACTTTCACGACGAACGCGGATGATCTGGTCGAGCAGGCATTTCGAAAGGTGCGCCTGAATCTCCGCTCGTTCGATGTCCGCGGAAAGGGAGACTTGCCCGGTTTGGATCAGGTGAGGGCGCAGGATTCGATCATTCGGCTCAATCACCTCTTCTCGGAAGATCCCGACACCACCGCGCCCTCCGGAGATCCCCCCTCCGAAGAACCGGAGCGGGAAAAAGAGATTCGGGAGACGGACAAGAAACGTGACGAGATGGAGCGGGAGCAGAGCAACTACCGGCGATTCTACCAATATCTCTACCCGGGGTTCTCTGAGCCTGACCTGAACCGCAAGAGTCCGCAAAAGAACATCTTCACCCCGCCCGGCCGCCTCCTGGTCCTCGGGTTCCAGCCAAAGTATCCGCGCATCCTCGAGTTCATCGAGTTCGTCTTGAAGCACGTGAAGCGCGTTCGCAAACAGAACGAGATTCGCAAAGTGCGTATTCTGGCCGACGAGATCCGCGGCCAGCTTTCGGAGTGCGGAGGAAGCATCTTCCGCACCGAACGCCGCAGTGTGCACAGCTTCATCAAGAAGCTTCGCACCCACTTCGTGAGTCCAGGAAAGCTAAAGACCAAGTTTAAGAGTGACGAGGCCGAGGAACTCTTCGACGACATCGACGAGTTCATCCGCTGCTTTGAAAAAGCTCAGCGCGCCCGGCTCGATGATCTAGATGAAGTGGTGATGACGGCGAAGTTCCGCAATGACCTGGCTGAACTCTACCCGAGGCTGCAGCAGCGCCTCACCGAGCAACTGCAAAACATCGAGGGCGGAGACGTCTTCTGGAACGGCTACAATAAGATCCTCAAGGGGTTCCAGGGCAAGACCTTCTTCAAACTGTTTGTCTGGCCGACAGTGCTCGCGGAGGCGTTTGTTGCAGCGATGAGGTACCTGCGCAACGAAGGCTTGGCCTGCGAGTGGGCCATCGCCAATTTCAAAATCTTCTGGGTCTCGAGCACCCCGGACGAGAAAGATCTGCTGAAGAAACACTTTGGTGAGAATTTCGAGGAGGAGCACAGGGACGTGTTTCACTTTGCTCAGACGGGTCGGCCTGACATCCTCCTCTACGAAGTCTACCAGGAGGCGACCCTGTGCCTGCCGCCAGGCGGGATCACCTATCAGTTCGTGCACATGCTGCCACCGGATCCACCACCGCTGCTGGAACTGGAGAGCGGGGATCATGGAACACCTCGGGATCCGAGTGCGACCGGCTTTTCAGACGCACGTCTGTTACTGCCAGAGTTCGATGAGTGCTATGCTCAGTTGCGACATGCGCTTGAGCAGAAGAAACCCTCCCCCGGAAAAATCTGGGCGCACACCACGAGTTTTCTGATCACGGAACTCGATGCGGGCAAACTCGCCCGCAACAACAACGGACGCCTGTTAGTCACTTACGGAGGACGGGGTCTGTCGTCGGTTGTCTCGCTGGCCGTGAAGGATCGCCTCGACGAACTCATCTGGTTCGAGATCGCCGATCACGCGACGCCGGCGATTACTTACCATGACGTCCTGACGGTGATCGCCTACCGCACCGGTAGGCTCCAGCGAGAACATGTGGGCTTCGCCTATCCGGAGGCGGAAAAAAGTGGAAATCCTGCGAAACCGCCGAACAATCGGGCCTCAGACGAGGAGTCGGTAGCGCTGCTGCGCGAGCGGCTCGGGATTCCCACGAGGGACTGGATCATCGTCTTCTATGGTAGAAACCTCCCGGGAGCGAACGGCCGTTGGGACGAGTGCGGCTGTTGGCAGGAGAAAGACTACAAGGTTTTTGAGCAGGTTCTTGGGGAACTTGCTAGCCTAGGACTAACAATTCTTTATCTGCCACTGAGGGCATCGCGTGCGGACGATCTGTCGGACCGACTGGCCGCGAAGTTCAGCGCGAAGTCACCCCCGGTCGCAGCAAGTGGGAAAAGCGAAACCCAAAAGCCATCGCTCTCCTTTGTCCATGACGTCCAGATACAAGATCGCGTTCTCGACTTGGAGCATCTCAAAGACCATCGGGTTGAAATCAATAGCGGCTACGACCCCGGGGAGCCGGCCAAGGACCGCTGGCACCCCGTCCAGGGACTGAGTTCCGGGCATATCTTTCGTCACCTCCGTGACTGGATCGAGTCTGGCGATCCAAGCCACTGGGAATCCGGGGACAGGTCGCGGGATCGTCTAAGATTCTTGCACATCCTCACCCTATTTCGCCATTCGCGGCACTTCTCAGCGCTGTGCAGCGAGGCGGCGGCCCCTAACATCCTGCAATTTGAATCCAGCTTGGGCGACGACAGGGATCTGGCGCGCGCGGTCAATGTGCGCGTATGGATCGAAGACCTTTACAACATCGGACTGCTACGAAGGAAGAATGGCGGCTTCGCGTGGATGCACTGGAGCCTGCGCGTCTATCTTCAGAGGTGCCTCGAAGAGAACATCTTTCCGAATGGAGCCCCCTTAGTCGAGCTACTCCAGATCGAGGATCCCAACGAGCGCCGAAGACTGAAGATCGACCTCCCCGCGCGCTGGCTCGGCAACGGCGTCCATTCGGGGATCCCTGATGACGATGTCGATGAAGATGAAGATGAGGTCGATAACCACCGTGGAGCCGTCCCTGATCCCGGCCTTGATGATGATGATGACGATGAAAGAAACCAGACGCAGAAGCGCGGGATCAGGGGCTGGAGAGCGAGGAGCCATCATTGGGTGGCCGATTGGTACTTCAAAGCCTTCCTCGCGTCGCGGCATCCACTGCCGTTGCAGGAATGCCTGCACCACCACCTGCAGACCATCCGCAATCTTCCGATGGCGGAGTTGCCGAGCCGGGTCAAGGAGATTCGAGGGAACGCTTCAGCCAGTCTGAAAGCCTACAAGGTCCAACTCCTGAGGAACTCGTTACTCGGCATTGCGAGGATGCTGAAACTGGCTCTGCCAACGATTCAGTTTTGGATGGACGAGGAGGTCGGCGGATTTTTCAAGGTCGATCAGGAAGTCGCGGACGAGTCTCGAGACGGCGTTGCTGAGCCGGATTCCGGTCAAGGGCCGGTCGCACCGTCGCCGCCTCAGATCGGCAACCTGCCAAGATTGGTTGATTTGATGAAATCGAGCGGCACAGGAGATCGTGACGAAGTCTCGCTGGCAGCATTGTGGCCGCTGCTGCCGGATTCTGAGGCCGCCGATTTTTCCAAGCAGCTATCGGCCCTCATCGGCTCTGCGGACGCCCTGCCGATCTGCGACTTGATCAAACGGCAGTGCAACGTGATCTACCAGATTCTGCAGGATGACCGAGGCCAACGGCTGTTCTACGGGCGCGAGCCAGACGACGAGGTGGCTCATCGTCTCCAGTGGCGCTCTTTCTCGGGCAGCGAATCCCTTTATTTCAGGCCAGCGCTCACCGCCACCATCGACGAGGATCTAGCAGACGTGTTCGTCGCCTTGGTCACCGAGATGAAATCGACGATCCGCCAGGCCATCGCCATCACAGGTCGAATCGAGAACGAAGAAACGCGTGACTCGGCGCTCGATAAGATTCTGAGGCACCTTGAGAACGAGCGCCCGAAGGAGGAGCAGGGGCAGCAGGCCGGAGAGAAAATCAAGCCGAATGGATCAATCAAACAGAGATTGGCGAAGATCGGCTGGCGCAAAGTCAAGAAGGAGGCTGAGGCTCTGCGACCGTTCCGCAGGTACCCGAGGATCCGGTTTGATCACAGCGAGAAGGTGCACACCCACCTCGGTGACTGGCTAGCCCGAACATCCCAGCTCTCCGATGACCACTGCAAGGCCAGGAAGAAAGAGCTTGTAAGAAAGTGCAAGTCATCTGTCGGGTTCCTGGAGAAAGATTGGGAGAGAAAGGACGCCGGGCTCGAAGGAGCCGACAAGAAGGCCCCGAGCCGCGCGGACTTTTTGGAGCTCAATGAGAATCTTGCGGACTTGCTGGTCGAACAATTCCCACTGCGGCGCAGGGATGAGACTCGCGAGATGTTAAAGCTGGTTAGCAGTTGCGCCCACCTACACGCCCGCGAGGCCAACCTTCGGGAGTCCATTGTCCACGCCAAGATTCGGGCAAGCCGGAAGATCCGAGGGAAAAAGAAGATCCCGGTGAGCCGGAAGATCCAGCAAAGTTTGAAGATCGACACGGTGAAAGAGACTGGACTCGTCGTCAGCCAATGGATCCATGTCTGCCGGCTGTGTAGCTGCGCCGGCAGGCTAAGCCACCACTTGTTCCCAGCGCAGAGCGACTTCCTGATCCGTGAGACGGTAGCGATCAGATCCCTGTATTCGAACGCCCTGGCGCACCTTCGACGCTTTACCGAGGCGCATCGGAAGCTGGACGAAGCGTTCGCTTATTTGTTCAACTCGCGATACGCTGTGCACGATGCCCACTGGGGAATCCTGGCGCTACGGCGGGCCGAAGTCTGTCTCTACGAGGCGCTCGACGGGTTCTCGGTTTACAACGGTGTCGACAGCACTTTTCGCAGGAGGCTTTCGAAACTGGACGATGCCTGGGCGGGTATCGAGCGGGCGCAGCGCTGGCTCGGTGGGACCAATCAGTCGAACTGGTGGTGGGGTAGGCTCCACACCATCAAGCTGCGCGTCCTCGCTGCGGTCGAGGAACTCGATTATGAAGCGCGCAAAGGCCGCAAGCGACAGAGTTCGAAAGGCGAGTTTTTCTCGCTCACCCAGCGCAGCCGCATTGAGCGTTTCAAACAGATCGAGGATGTCCTCAACCAAGTGCGGTTGATGGTGCCAGCAGACAAACTTCGCATGGCTCGCGCAATCGACTCGGTGTCGCTGATCGCAGAGTTCAGGGTGGCGTTCGCGCGCAGACCGGAGGAGGAATCCGATACCGCAAAGTGGAAAGATCTGCTCGAACACTGCACCAGGCTCTTCGATCAGTTTGTCGGCATGATCCCGAATCAGAAGAACCCAGATTTGATGGTCAAATACACCTCCCTCCTGAGGGAACAAGTCTACCTCCGCGCTGGCATGGAGCCGGAGCTAACCAATGACTTCGAGCCCGACCCAGATCAGCCGGTCGCGAAGGAACCCGAATCGATCGAAGAGATCCCTAACAAGGACGAGATAGCGCCCCCAACAGAAGAGATCTCCGACGGCGATAAGATCGCAGAGCCAGTGAGAGAGCCACCGATTGTATTCATCAGCTACAGCCACGATTCGGAGTCCCACCGTAACCGTGTTCTCGGCCTCGCGCAGCGCCTGCGCAAGGACGGTATCAGGGCGACAATGGATCGTTTCGTCGAGGATGGGTCTCCGGCGGAAGGCTGGCCGCGCTGGATGATGAACCAGATGGAACAAGCCGATCACGTCCTGTGCATCTGCACGGAGGCTTACCACCGACGCTTCCGTGGCCATGAAGAACCCGGTACAGGAAAAGGCGTCAGCTGGGAGGGCTTGATCATCACCCAAGCGCTGTATGACAAGCCCGAATTCGCAACCAAGTTCATCCCCGTGGTATTCGAGGATACGGACAAGAAACACATTCCCGCGCCGCTGAGAAGCAGCACGATTTACTTGGTGGACCAGGCGAAGAAGCAAACCTATGACGCGCTCTACGACGCCATTCTGGGCCAGCGCGGCATCAAGCCGGGCACACTTGGAGAACTCAAACTGAAATCGCGCGAACAATGTGAGCCGATGGTGTTCGACGACGAACGCTGATCCGCGAAATTGCTACGTCGGCAAGCACGGATCGATCAGCAATCAGCCTCGGCAAGATCTGTCTGTCAGGATTCGATCGGACGGCTTGCTTCCGCGGCAGGGGCGTCGTCGAATTCTGTACTCGGCGGCCGCCCAGGATTTCCTTTTCGCCGGTCGCCGGAATTCGATTCCTCGGCGATGACCCGCCCATGCAATCGAAAGGAGCGTATCGGGAGCCACGAAGGCGGTCGGGCTGAATATTTTCACCTCACGCCCATTCTAGCCCGATAGACACTGAGGCCGAAGAGCGACTCATTGGCGCCGCCGTAATAATGTTGTCCGGTATCCCGCATGCGGGGACACTATTGGACAGAGTGAGTGATCTCCACCAGCACTTTGAGCAATTTGTCAGCGAAGGAAGCCAGTCGTCCTTCGGCCATCTGGTCGATGGCTATTGCGGTCTGGTTTTTGGCACCGCCCTCAGACGAATGGGAGATACGCAACTCGCGGAGGAGGTCACCCAGGACGTCTTTACCAAGTTGGCGGAGAAGGCCGGCACCATCCGGCATCCGAACAGTCTGGGTGCGTAGCTCCACCGTACGACCGTGCTCACCGCGGCCAATGCCATCAGGCGAGAATCGCGACGGCGAAAGGCGGTACGGCGCTTGTCTGAGAGGATCGAGCAGGAGACGTATCCCGATGATCAAGGCGCTTGGAGGGACGCGGTACCCCACCTCGACGAGGCGATGAATCGCCTCAGCCGGTCGGAGCGGGAGGCGATTCTGCTGCGGTTTTACGAGGGGCGCACTTACGGAGAAATCGGTAGATTGCTCGGCCGGTCGGAGGATGGCACGCGAAAACAGATCTCCCGATCCCTCTCGAAGATGTCGAGGTTCCTCATACGCCACGGTGTCACCGTGCCCTCGGTTGTCCTCGGCGCCGGTCTGTCCAACACTCTAACGAAAGTGTCACTTGGAAATGTCCCGGCGAAGTTGACTGCGGGTGTATCGATCAAAGGGGCAACCACCGGATCATCAGTGTCGGCCTGGCTATCGAGCGTTCTCTTTCTACCGCCAGCCCTCGTTGGCACCGCCGCATTTGCCCTTCTCTGTGTCCTCGCGATCGGGGGCTACCACTCGGTTCCGGAACGGTCGGGCAATCAGTTGGGTAGCGGAGGTAACAACTCGCGACGGTCTGCGAACCCTCAATCAAGTTCCCTGACCGCCTTGCTGACGCGAGCTGCTCCCCCTCAGTCTGCTAGACCGCTGAATGCGGAGTCGCTGGCAACTATCCTGGAGAGGGCGGAATTTGAACTCAAGCTTGCGGCTCTGGAAGCAAATAGTGAGCACCGCGCGGAAATCTACCTGCGTTCGATTCCAGCGCATCAGTTGCGGGCAGCTCTGGACCTCGTGAGGCTAATGGAGGGCGGCCACGCATTGCACTACGATCTCACTCAATTGCTGATTGAGCGCTGGGCGGGCTTTGATGGACGCGATGCTTTCGCCTATGCGGAATCTCAGTTGGAGGGAAGCTGGCTCGACGATGTGATCGGGAAATCCATCCACCGCTGGGTCAAGACCGATCCGCTCGCGGCGTGGCGTTGGATGGAGGCCCGCAGGGCAGAGCACGAAAACCTGATCGGCGGTCTAAGCATCACGACGTTCAGCCACTGGTCGAATCAAAACATCGGGCAAGCGATCGACCATGCGGTGCAAATTCCCAATGCCGGAATCCGCAGCAGTGCGGTCAAAGGAGTACTCGAATCCGGTCGCGCGGACTCCGCTCTCGGGGAGATTGGGCGATTGCTCGGATCACTATCTGAGCCAAAGGATCGGGAGGTGCGTTTGAGTGGGTTTGTGTGGACATGGGCACGGGAGGATCCCCATGCCGCCGCCGACTGGCTCGCGACCAGCAGTCCCAAGGGCATTGAACGCAGGCCGGCAGAGGATGCCTTGCGCCGCCAATGGTTCAACGTCGACGCCCGCGGCGCGGCGGACTGGATGATGGATCCCACGGCGCACGACAGTGAGTGGGACCTGCAGGATGTCGTCGACGAGTGGCTGGCCCGAGACGCCTACGGCCTCGGAGAGTGGTTGGCACAATTGGAGTTGACCGAGAGAGACGATACGGCCGTCGCCACTTTTGCGAGCTCTGTGGCAGCGGCCGATCCGGAAAGCGGCGTGGTCTGGGCGCGGTCGATCAAATCCGACCGAAAGCGGCTGCCGACCTTGCGAACTATCTTTCAGCGTTGGAGAGGCGCATCGCCGCAGGCGGCGGACGCGTTCATTGAGTCGAATCAGTGGTCGGCCGAGGAACGTGCCGCGATCTCAGGAGGTGGAGGCGAGTGATTCTAGCACGCATCACACTATCATTGATCTACATTGCCATGTGCTGCGCTGTCTGGCTCGGGGCGAGAAAGCTCGCGACTAACCGGTCGGGCCAATCCGCGCCTGCCCTCGAGAATGTGGTTGGCTCCCGCCACGACAGAGCGATGGTCGAGCGATCGCTGGTACCCGAAGCCGTGCTCGACCTGCGGGGGGGTCGGGATCTGGATGCGACCCTAGCCGACCTCAAAGCCAGTCTGACAGTGAGCGACACCGCCAGCGCGGCCCTTCTGGTCGACCAGCTTGATCGCCATGAAGTTGTTAGCGCGCTCCAAGGGATCGACACGATTACTGACCCTGGTACGCACAACCTGTGCCTCCACCTTCTGCTCACACGCTGGGCGGCTCTGGACGGTCAGGCCGCCATCGCTTACATGGGGAAGAATTTTCCAGTCGACAAACTCCGCCAGAGGCTTCCAGGGCTGGTGGAGGCATGGGCCAAGAACCATCCCGAGGAGGCCTTCGACTGGGCATTGCAGCAGTTGGAAATCTTGCAAGGCACCGCCCAGCATGACTCCCGTCCGAATCTGAATCTCGCCGAGCTGGTTGGGATGCGCGAGAGGCCGCCGGACTTTGAGCGGATGTTCGGCTCGATCATCAGGACTTGGGGGATCGAAGACCTCGACACTGCAATCGAACACGCACTGGAACTTCCGGAAAGGGAGCAGCGTCAATCACTGAACGCTCTGGCCGCCCTCTTTGGTGTGTTCGACACCCATCGGGAGGAGTTGCTCAAGCGTGCCCACGACCTGCCGCGAACGGACGAAGTGTTACAATACGCCGCGATGTCATGGTCCGATTCGGATCTCACCGCGTTTGCCCACTGGCTCGATACTGCCGAATTGTCGGAACACGAGCGGGCGATCTTCGAAAACGAACTCATCTCCCGGCACCAGTGGAGCCACCCGGACTTCATTGCCGACTGGCTCGTGCAGAATCGATCCGGCGAGGATCTCGAATCGAGGCTTGCCAAATTGATCGCGAGTTGGGGATCCGGGGACCGCCAGAGCGCTGACCGGTGGATCGGCGTGAATATCCGTGAGCCCGATTTACGGGCCCGCCTCGAGGCTAAACTCGACCGCTTCTCGGATCGCTGAGACGTGGTCGAATAGGATGAACTGCGCTTCAATCAGGGTTCGGCCGGTGCCTGACGATCGCCCTCCCAGAGGCGCGCTGCAGCGGGATCAAAGCGGTTCCAAGTATCAATAAGAGCGGCGATTCCTGCCTCACGGGCGGTGCCATGTGGCTGTGTGTGGAGCCACTGGGCAGCTTCCTCCGGAGCCCTTGCCGCCCACTGATGAATGATCCTCACCAGTTGCTCATGGCGTTGGTTGTCGTCCTGAAAATCACCCGCCAATGCGGCAGCCAATGCGGGATCGACCCGCGCGTGGGTGCTTGTCAGCGAGGGTAAGGCCTTCTGGTAAAGCATGGGATACTCCTTCTTCAAATAAGCGAGATTCTCCTCCCCGATGGCATCAGCCATCCCGTGAAAATGGCGCAGATCATCCGCTGCAGCGGCAATCCAGTCTACCAGAAGAGCGCCATCAGCACCCAATGGACGCGAAGTCTCATAAGCATATCGGAAAAGCGTCATCGCCGCGTGCCCACGCAAGCGGGGATCTTGCCATTGTGACAGGGTGTCGATCGTTCCCCGCCAATCACGGGAGGCACTGAGCTTGACCAGCCCCACCCCAGCATCCGGATCGCCGGATTCAGCAAACGCTTCGAATGCCCTTGCCGGATCCTCGATTCGCAGCGCAGCGGCCAAGCCTTTCATGGCGAATCGCCGCCACTCGCCGGAAAGCGAATCGGCCCAGTTCCGGGCGGCCTCCGAATCTTGCTCAGCCCACGCCTTGCCAATGGCTTGTGCCATGGAGGGCCCCAGTACGGGGTGCGCAAGCGCGAAGTCCGCGGCCTCCTGCGGATCAGACCGCGCCCAAGTGCCCGCGAGTTCCTCCAATGGACGGTGTTGCCGATCGGGCGGCACATGCGTGCTGATGAGTTCAAGAGCGTTCTTGAGATCGTGGCCCGACATTCCCCTTGAGAGTGCCGCCCACAGATCGCTCAAGTGATGGCTCTCTTGCAGCACGACTCGATTCAGGAGAAACGCCAGGGCCTGCTCAGGCGCCTTTCCACCCCAGGTCTCCAGCGTTGCCACAAGCGCCAGTTTCCTCTGATGACGATCCGTTAGACGTTGGGCTTCCGTAGCGGCCAGCAGGGGCTTTTGCGCGGCCAGAGCAGAGAAGGCTTCCCTGAAGCGATGGCTAAAGGTGGCGTGAGACAAGAAATCCTTGTCCTGATGCTCCAACTGGTAATCGCCGATCAGCCTCACAGAAGTCTCAGGATCGCTCCTGATGAGGACATCGGCCACCGCGCCCGCCAGCCGCCGTTTGAGAGATCCGGTATTGTCCAAGCGGTCCAACTGCGCCAGAGCCCCCTGAGGATCAGCGCGTGTCCACGATTGGAAGAACGTACCGAGATACGCTTCCCGAAACTTCCAACCGGAAGATTGCCACAACCGTTCAAAAGCCACTTCAGGGTCGGTCTCCACGAGGTGATCAATCACTTGCGGGACCAAGACACCAAGCACCATGTAGTCGTCGGTGCTCCATGAGTTCAATCTCCGAAGAAGCTCCCAGCATTCCGCCGTCGCGTGAGGCACTTCGAAGTCCGCCAGGATGTTTAGCCGTTGAGACTCCGACAAATCGTCTCTGGCGAGCACCTTCACATTTGCAAATCTGGCAGTCCTAGAGGACAAAAGCGACATTGGCCCGGCCATCGCTTGGTGATGGGTAGGCGCCTGAGAGCGAAACGTCCGCCACAGTGAACCGAGGAGCAGTCCGGCGGTGGCTGCGAGCAGGATTGGGAGGACCCGTCGCGTCATCATCTTTTTTGGTTGGAGTCGGCTTGCTGCAAGAGATTGGACTTCGTCTCATCCGAGATGTCCGCAGCTTCCAGACGCTCTCGGCCGACGACGGGATTCCGCCAGAGCCAACGCTTGTAGAGGTCTATCTGGAGCTTGGTCCGCTGGCTCTCGTCCTGAATGTACGGCAGCCACGTCTCGGCCTTGGCAAAATCGGTGTGGTGCCAGATGAGGTCGCCCACGATGCCTGCTAGAGGACTGCCTGAGGGGAAGCGGTCGAAGTAAGCAAAGGCACGATCGGGATCGGTTTCCGCAATTTGCA
>JANQJH010000375.1 GCA_028281705.1 Verrucomicrobiales bacterium | reverse complement strand
CCGCCACTGATTTTGTTCGCCCTTGGCGATCAAGGCCTGCCAGCCCTTGGTGAAGCTGTCCACCCGGAACCAGGCCGACACCGTGAAGCCCGTCGGCGCATCCGGCGCTCCGAAGTCGAAGATGTTCTCGTTGGCTAACGGTGTCTCAACATACTGCGCCGCCCCGCCATCGAGATCGATCCCCTGACCAAAGGCGCCGTCGGCATAGGCGATGTCCGACAGCGGATGATCGGCTAACAACTCCGGCTGATCCTGCTTGCTGTCGCCTTCCCAGGCCTTGCCCACACCGTGACTGGAGCCCACACCTCCCAGTGCCCCACGGCGCCGAAGTTGTTGTGGAAGCCGTGGTTGAACGCCATGTTCGTCCCGTCGGGCCCGCCCCGTTTGCCCCAGGAAATGACGGTCTCTTCCGCCTGCAACTCGGGATTGTAGACCCAGGCAATGATGGATCGCGGACTGGATCCCTCGATGTCCGGTGTCGAAGGCGGTCCCTCGAAGTAGTCGTCGTCACCATCCAGCGTCACTCCCGGGACGCCATCGATGACCTCGACCACGGGATCGCCCGAGGCTTGAAACTCGCCGCCGAGACTGCCCGCATTGACCCAAGTGGAGATGGCACCTTCCGGGAGATTGCTCGCACTGAGATCGACAACAATGCCGACCACATCGGGCACGCTATCAGCATCGAGCGGGTTCGTTCCCGCCGTCACCGCGTCACCGTCGTTGGCCCCGTCGCCATCCGAATCAGCCTCGTTGGCCACCGTTCCATAGACTCGAATCTCATCTCCATTGGACAAACCATCATCATCGAAGTCGTCCTCAGGTCCCTGCGCCAGATCCCCAAAAAGCTCACGCTCCAAGTCATCACTCAATCCATCGCCATCGATGTCCTCCGGGAGGAACAGACCGCGTTCGGCGGCGAACTGGCTAGCAATTTGGTCACCCGAGAGGGCGGCGCCGTGCACCCGCACTTTGGCCACTGTCAGGGTGGCGAAGATGGCCTTGGCCGCGCCGCCAGCCTCGGCGTTTTCCGCCCCGACCGTGATCGGCTGGCCCGGATGGGTCGCCATGTCAAAGCCACTGAGATCCTCTTCATTGGCCAAGACACCGTTGACATAGACCTTGTGCTGCTTCTCGGCGTCCAGGGTCGACACGAGATACTGCCATTCGCCGGCCACGTGCTGTTCGTTCCATCCAATGTCCGGTGCCCCCCAGTGCCCCACCGCTCCAAAGTCGGGATGGTTCCCCGAGTGAAATCCGAAGTTTGCCCCTTCAGGGCCGCCGCGATGGCCCCAGGCGACAATGGCTTCCTCCGCGATAAACTCAGGATTGTAAACCCAGGCTTCCACCGTCCGTGCGTTGCCATTGCCCTCCAATGCCTCAACGCTATTTGGACCCTGGAGATAATCATCACCATCGAGCGTCACCCCCTTGGCAGTGACGCCGTTGAGCTCAATGGCCTCCACCGTGGGATCCCCCGAGGCGACAAAGGCACCACCGAGATCTCCCCCGTTGGCCCATTCACTGAGCGTGCCTTCAGCCAACCCCGAGGCATCGAGATCGACTAGCAGATTACTGGCAGGCTTCTCTGATTCATACAGCGCCTTGATCTCGGCGTCCGCCAGGGCCACTCCATAGATCCGCAAGTTATCGATGAGCCCGCCGAAGTAGTCGTTGTCATTGAGGTAACGGCCGATATCGATCGTTCAAGGCGTCCACGATGATCTCCACCGAGTCATCTTTCCACAGAGCGGTGGGATCATCCTGATTCAGAATCTCATCCTTGGCATCAATGCCCACGTAGAAATAGTCCGTGTCGTGCGCGAGGAAGAAAGTAAAACTCGAGTCCGCCGAGTCATCCCATTGGCGATCACCCGGGAAATCGAGAATCCATGCATTGACCTCAGGATCGACCAGCTGTCCTGGGAAATTGCCATACTCCTCCTGGGAAACGGATCCATCCATGGTCACCGATCCATCCGGAATCAAGGGAATCGTTAGGGTCGTTCGCTCCACATCGGACCAAGGGCCCTCCGTTGTCGGATCCAATTGTGGGATCTCCGCCCACACCATCGGCATGCAGAGGAGGGCACACCATAACATTAACCCACAACGGGGACGCACATAGGTTTTCTCGGGATTCATGGGTACAGGGTTCGATTGAGGCGTTTGAAAAACAAACGCGCGATCCTAATGAACCCACCAAGCGGTCGACAAGCACAATCCCCCTCCCTCTATCGCGTGAAGGGAGGGAACTCCACTCAGTAGGAGATGATACTATGCACTGGGGCAGTGGTTCCCAACTGTTCGCGCCCCTTCAAGAAGGTCAATTCGATGAGAAAAGCGGAGGCCACCAAGTTGCCCTTCAATTTCTCGATCAGATGAATCGCCGCCGCCGCCGTGCCCCCGGTGGCCAAAAGATCATCGACCAAATAGACGTTTTCACCTTCGGAGACGGCGTCTTCGTGAATTTCGATCGTGGCCTCTCCATATTCCAGAGCATAGGACACCTCATGGCTCCGGTAGGGCAGTTTCCCCTTTTTCCGCAGGGGGATGAAACCCGCCTTGAGCCGGTCGGCGATGGCCGCTCCGAAAATGAAACCGCGGGCGTCGATCCCAATGACTTTATCGATCCGGACCCCGTCGACTTTTTCCTCGATCGCGTCCAGGGCCAGACTCATGGCCTCAGGCTGAGCCAGGAGCGGAGTGATGTCCTTGAACACGATTCCCGGTTTGGGGAAATCGGGCACATCGCGAATCGCGGCACGGATCTTTTTCAGAGAGTCGTCGTTCATCCTCAACAAAAGAAATGGGAGTTCCTACCAGGCCTCTTTGGTCGTCGGCAACTGGCCTTCACGCCGGGGATCACGTCGGCAGGCCTGGTCCAGCGCCTTGGCCAGCCCCTTGAACAGAGCCTCTGCCATGTGATGCGCATCGCGCCCGTAGAGGATCTCGACGTGAACGTTGGCCAGGACATTGTGGGTAAAACCGCGGAAGAATTCTTCCACCAACTGGAAGGGAAAATCCCGGATCATGCCGGTACGATCCTCCGCGCGAAACTCGAGAAAGCTCCGGCCACTGAGATCCACCGCCACCCGGGCCAGCGTCTCATCCATGGGAAGCAGACACCACCCGTAACGCTCGATCCCCTTCTTATCGCCCAGGGCCTCCTTCAGCGCCTGGCCCAGAACGATGCCCACGTCCTCCACCGTGTGATGGTAATCCACCGCGACATCGCCGGTGGCCGCCACCCGCAGGTCCATGAGGGAGTGCCGTGCGAGCAAGATCAGCATGTGATCAAAGAAGGGAATGCCCGTGCTGACCTCGCTCTGTCCCGTGCCATCCACTCGCAAGGAGAGGCTGATCTGGGTCTCAGTGGTGTGACGCTCGAGCGTCGCTTCGCGGATTTCTGCCATTGGCATTCCTATACACGCCCCATCCCAGATGACCAACTAGGAAAAATTTTTATCAAAAGCTATAAAACTCTTGCGTTTAAGTCGCACTCACGATAGTCTGAGTCGACTATGTTTTTCAGAAGCCACGAGCGAAAGAACCAGCTGACTCGACGAGTCTTCTTCTACGGAATGGTTCTTTTGGTCCTCTGGTTGATGTAGCGCAGTCGTTGTTGTTTGTTGTTGTTTGGAGAGGCCGGGTATCCCCCGGCCTTTTCCCTTTCTAGAGACCTCTCCGAAAAGGTAAATTGACTCGGCCTCGTCCTCTTGACGCCTTCAGAGGATCACCATGGCGTCACCGTAGCTGAAGAACCGGTAGCGCTCCTCCACCGCCCGCGCGTAGGCCTCCAGCATCAATTCCCGGCCGGCGAAGGCACTCACCAGCATCAGCAGTGTCGACTGCGGCAGATGAAAGTTCGTCAAGAGGACATCCACCGCCCGGAAGGTGTACGGCGGGTAGATGAAAATATCCGTCTCCCCATCCCGGGCCTCGAGTCCGCCGCCCCGTGCGCAATGCTCCAGGACCCGCGTGACCGTCGTTCCCACCGAGATCACCCGCTTGGCGGCTCGGATGGCCTCGACCGTCTCATTTGTGAGAGAAAATGATTCCACGTGCATGCGATGATCCTCCACCTTCTCCTCGCGCACCGGCTGAAAGGTCCCCACACCCACGTGCAGCGTGACAAAGGCATGCGGAAGCGCCTTCACCATGGCATCGGAAAAATGCAGCCCGGCCGTGGGCGCGGCCACCGCCCCGTCACGCGCGGCGTAGACCGTTTGATAACGCTCCCGGTCGATCTCCTCGCTCTCGCGCTCCATGTAGTGCGGCAGCGCCAGCCGCCCGTGCGCCTCGACATCGACCTCGCGATCAAAGCGCACCAAACGGTCGCCGTTCTCCAGGATTTCCTCCACCGTTCCCACGGCCTCGCCGATCTCGATCTCATGCCCCACCCGGAGTTTCTTTCCCGGCCGAACCAGACATCGCCAAAGGCGCGCATCCCGAAAATCCAGGCGGAGAAGCTCACGCTTTCCGTCGTTGGAATAGAATCGCGCCGGCATCACCCGGGTGTCGTTGAAGACACAGAGGTCATCCTTCTCCACCATGGCGGGAAAATCGCCAAACTGGGCATGCTCGATCTCGCCCGATTCCCGGCGCACGACCAACAGTCGCGAAGCCGCCCTCTCCTCCGGCGGATGCCTGGCGATCAACTCTTTCGGCAAATGATAGTCAAAGTCGCTCGTACGCAAGGAAGACGGTGAGAGGCGGCTGCTGCTCATGAGTCCATTCTCTTGAGCCCAACATCGGCCGCCACGCTACCTAAAATCGCGTTCCGGCGAGAGAGCTGCCGTTTCGTGTGCCAGTGAATGCCCAGAAGAAGAATGATCCACCCAGCCGTCCCCAACCCCGCGATCCACCAGTGCGCCGCCACCAGCTGACCCGCAAGCCAGGCCGCCGAGAGAACCAGCAGGGCCAAGACGTGCCGTTTGAGAAAGGCCTTGACTGACAAACGCGTCAATCGCTCGGCGCCGTCATGATTCTCTGTCACCGTGGTCAGGGTCACATGAGCAAAAAACGTGGGCGAGAGGATCACATCGAAGGGCGCCCATTGATTGGAGCGATTCCTCGCCGGCATCGGCTGCCCCTCCGCCAGTTTCTCCCGCACCTTGGCCAGCACGATCTCTCGTCCGATCCCCTCCTCATTCCAAAAGGCGCTACGGATTTCCCAGAGCGATCGATGCCACTGGAAGGGACCGGCGTTGAGCCAGCGGACCAGCTGCCGGGCCAAGCCCGGGCTCCAGTGGAGCCATGCCAGCGTGAGACGCTCCCGCCATGCATTGGTCTCTGGAGGAAGCGAAACCTTCCAAGCGGCATGGAGCGCCGTACCCCAGGACATGAGCAGCATGCTTGCCGCCACCCACCACGCAGACGGAAGACCA
>JANQJH010000346.1 GCA_028281705.1 Verrucomicrobiales bacterium | reverse complement strand
GAGGACGATGAGGACGATGAGGACGATGAGGACGATGAGGACGATGAGGACGATGAGGACGATGAGGACGATGAGGACGATGATGAGGACGAGGACGATGAGGACTAATCAACACACTTGACCTCACGCACATCTCAGCCGCCCACGTTGGCGCCAGGGCTTCCCATTCGGGAAGCCCTTCTTCGTCTCCTCGCCGTCAGCCAGCCAAATCGCGACCGGGACTGAGTCTCCACCAGCTCGGACTTTCGACCACCGATGAATAGAAGGCACGGCACTCTCATCCATGAGTCGCAAATACCAGAATCATCGGACATCGCAAAGAGAAGCCGATGCCCCCACCCCAAGACAGGCGAGTGCAGCCTTGTCACTGAGGCTTCCGCGACCTAGAAAGCTGATCGGATGGATCATGCTTCGCACAACAAGATTGTCTCCTTCATCTGGTCGATCGCCGATGACTGCCTGCGAGACGTTTTCGTCCGCGGCGAGTGCCGCGACGCCATCCTCCCCCATGTTCGCTCTCCGGCGCATCGACTGCCTCCTTGAGGACACCAAGGAAGCCGTCATTGACCGGCAAGATTAGAGTTTAATTCAGGACGTAAAGCCCCAACAGTTCCCAAACGCATCACCATCGAAAGGAGGCCCAGCATGAGCACACAACATTATCAACTACGCCTCGAAGGGCTCGAAGAGGCGAGCGGCCAGATCAAGGCGGCGGAGCTCCACAAGGTTCTGGGCGCCCTCTTGAAGACGGCTGAGAGGACGACTCGACTCCTTGCCACCGGTGAAGGGAGTTCTCAGGGCGCCAGGCCGGGTTGGCTCGAAGCCAGCATCGACTTCACAATTACGGGCCTGGAAACGGGTTCCACGATTCTGGAGATCGACGCTCCACTCTTATCTGAAACTGCGCATGACCAGTTCTCTCAGACTGAATTCTGGAGGGAAACGCCACAGCCCACCGATACGGCACTCGATCTCGCAGCACTTGCCATTGACGAAGCACAGTCGGAAGGCAGCTCTAGCGAGCGATTTGATGCTTCTGTCCTTGATGCCGTCCTTGACTTCCAGAAGGCCGTCCAATCGGCGAATATCTGTTACAAGATGTGCTCAACCTCCAATGCACGCGGGTCGTTCGAACTTTCCGAAACGAGCTTTGTGCGCATCGCAGAGCGCAAGAGACAACTTCCGGCTCCGAAGGCCTTCATGGTTAGCGGAAAACTTGACGAGATCAAACACAGTGCCGGTAGGTTTCGCCTCTTCTTGCCGAACGGGCAAAAGCTACTTGGGAGGATTCATCCCGAATTTCTCCAGGGGGAGTCATTGCGCGGCCTTTGGGGGAAAGATGTCACCGTCGAGGGAATGGTCCATTTCAAAGCCAATGGCCAAGCGCGCTTGATCGACGCAAGAAAGCTCGGCGAAAAGGTTGAAGGTGACGATCTTTTTGAAGCGCTACCCTCGGTCGCCGATCCGCACTCGCAAAGTGACCTCTTCCCAGACTTTTCGGGAACGGCGAAAAAGGACGATCCAATGATCCTGTGGGGAAGTTGGCCAGGCGAGGAGCCGCTGGAGGAGCTGATGGCTGAGCTGAATTGATTTAAAGGATGAAGCGATTTCTCCTCGATACTAACATGCTTCTTGGATTCACCCGAAAAGCTCCATGGGCGCAATGGGCTTACGATGAATTCGAGCTGGGGGAAGCCGAGAACATGGCATTCACCTCCGCCATCTGCCGAGGTGAGATTCTCGCTCTTGCGGAGAAATTCGGTTGGGGACCCAGGAAGCGGATCGAACTGGTGCACGTCCTCAATCAGTTTACCACCGTGGATATCAACAAGGACAGTATCCTGAATGCCTACGCAGCCATCGATGTTTGGACCCATGGGAAAGAAGTCACCGATCCTCAATTTCCACCACCGCCAAAGCCCGCGGTGCGTATGAAGCAGAATGATCTCTGGATTGCCGCCACGACGTTGGCGAGCAAGGCGACACTTCTAACGACTGACAAGGATTTTGATCACTTGGATGGCGTCTGTCTTTCGCGTGTCTGGGTGGACCAAGCCAATACTCCTTGAACTTCATGCCCACCGACACCACTCTAGCGAAGGAGGTTCTAGATCGATCGGATGAGAAACACAGAACGCCGAAACTATCTGTCTTGGCGAGGTTCCGGCGACGGTTGGCGGACTATTGGCGCTAATTCAAACTGTCGATCTCGGGGCACGCCAATCTTACAGTGGCGCTGAACTCCAATTTCTGCTTAGTAGCCAGAATGCGAAGGTCTCGACTCCCACTCCTGCTCCTCATCCTCACCCTTTTGCCATGCGTCACGCGGGCGGAAGTATCTCGGCCCAATTTCATCGTCATTCTCTGCGATGACCTCGGCTATGGCGATCTGGCCTGTTACGGCCATCCCCAGATCAAGACGCCCCATCTCGATCGCATGGCGGCGCAAGGGATCCGCTACACCTCGTGCTACTCTGCCGCTCCCGTGTGTTCGCCATCGCGCGTCGGCCTCATGACCGGCCGGAGCCCGAACCGCGCCGGTGTCTATGATTGGATCCCCGCTTCCAACGGAAAGACCAAACGCCCCGACTCACGCGAACAAGTCCATCTCAAGGCCGATGCCGTCACCCTTCCGAAACTTTTGAAGAAGGCGGGTTATGCCACCTGTCTTTCGGGCAAATGGCACTGCAACGCCCAGTTCAATTCCCCGGCCCAAGCCCAACCCGACGATGCCGGCTTTGATCACTGGTTCGCCACGCAGAACAACGCAGCGCCGTCTCACAAAAACCCTAGAAACTATGTGAGGAACAGCGAGCCGGTTGGGCCCATCCAGGGCTTCAGCTGCCAGATCGCGACCGATGAAGCCATCGATTGGATGCGCGACAAGGGCGCGCCCGATTCCGATCAGCCCCCGTTCTTTCTCTACCTCGCCTTTCATGAACCCCACGAACCCGTGGCCTCACCTTCCGAGCTCGTGGCCGGCTACGAGGACGTGGCCGAAAACGAGAACCAGGCACAGTATTTCGCCAACGTGGAGAATGTCGACCTCGCCGTCGGGCGCATCCTCAAGGCGTTGGAATCCACGGGGAAGGATGAAAATACCCTCGTCATCTTCACCTCCGACAACGGCCCCGAAACCCTGAGCCGCTACCGGGGCGCGGGCCGGTCCTACGGGCGTCCCGATCCGCTCCGCGGCATGAAGCTCTGGACCACCGAGGCCGGTTTTCGCGTCGCTGGGATCGCCCGCTGGCCCGGCGTGATCAAGGAGGGCCAGGTGATCGATACACCAGTGTCTTCGTTAGATTTTCTCCCCACGTTCTGCCACCTCGCCGGTGCGAATGTGCCTGGTGATCTCCAACTCGACGGCGCCGTGATGGCCCCGACCTTCCAGAACAAGCCCCTCACCCGCCCCAAACCGCTCATTTGGTGCTACTACAACGCGCTCAACGAACACCGCGTGGCCATGCGGCAGGGCGTGTGGAAGGTGCTGGCCAAGCTCAACGGGGGCGAGCTGCCCCGGTTTTCCAACGTCAACACGAAGAACGTCGTCGAGGCACGTGGCGCGAAGCTGACCGATATCGAGATCTATCGGCTGAGCGACGACCTTGCGGAAACGCACAACCGGGCGGAAACGAATCCCAAGGCCCTCGCCCGGCTCACCACCCAGCTGGAATTGGCCTACCGGGAGCTCGTCCGCGACTCCATGGTCTGGGTCGCCGAGTAGCGCCGGTCAGATTGGAGTAAACCCCTCCTCCTCAAGGAATCAGCCGCCATTCCGCCCATTTCGTGGAATCCCTCACGGGGCCACTTGACAGAGTCGCCCCTCGCCCGTAGAGAACGCCTCCCATCACAGCAGCATCTTAAAACGACCATGGCTACGATCGACATTATCCTACGCAAGAAGATTGACGGACTGGGCGCCGAGGCGGACGTCGTCAGCGTTCGCAGGGGCTACGCGCGCAACTTCCTCATCCCTACCGGCAAGGCCATGGAGGCGACTTCGAGCAACATGACGAAGCTCGAGAACCTCAAGCGCGCCCGCGCTGAGCGCGAGGCCAAGGAGCTCGACGAGGCCCAGGCCGTCGCTGCCAAGATCAACAAGCTGCGCCTCAAGCTCACCATCGCGCTGGGTCAAGGGGGCAAGGCGTTCGGATCCATCACGACCCAGGATCTGGCCAAGGCAATCTCCGAAAAAGCCAAGAATGTGAAAATCGATCGCCACGCCATCCAGCTGGACAAGCCGATCAAGGGCACCGGGAAGTACGAAATTCCCGTGAAGGTGCATTCCGAAATCAACGCCAAGCTTCGCGTGGAGGTCGTCCCCGAGGCCAAGGAAGAAGAAGCCAGCGCCTAGTTTCGCTGAGCCCGTCTTCCGGTTCCCACTTTCGAGGGCAAATTTTTAAAAAAATTGCCAGCTCGACGGGCGTTCTCCAGCCCATTGGTCTTGCAGAATCGGGCGCGCGCATTCATGTAGCGCCTATGTTTGGCGACATCAGGAATTCACAGGGCGAAAAGCTCGCTTATGACTATCTTCCGGGCCGGGAAGGCGATCCCCGAATCGTGGTTCTGGGGCATGGAGTGACGGGAAACAAGGATCGGCCGGTCGTCGCCGGCCTGGCCGAAGCCCTCCAGCAGGCCGGGATCGCCAGTCTCAAGTTCTCCTTCGCCGGCAACGGCGACTCCGAGGGACGTTTCATCGATTGCACCGTGACCAAGGAGATCGGCGATCTCGGGGCTGTGCTCGATGTGTTGGAAAAGGCGGGACGGGTCATCGCCTACGGGGGGCACTCCATGGGAGGCGCCGTCGGCGTCAAACGGACCGCGGCGGATGACCGCATCAAGGTCCTGCTCTCGCTTGCCGGCATGGTCGATTGCGCCAAGTTCGCCCAGACCGAGTTCGGCGAGGAAACGCCCGATGAAGGTTGCATGTGGGAAGAGGAATCCTGTCCCCTCTCCAGCACCTACATGAACGACATGGCCTCCATCGGATCCATCGTCGATCTCGGAAGCGCCATCAAGGTGCCCTGGCTCTTGCTCCACGGTACGGAAGACGATGTCGTTCTCATCCAGGACTCGATCGATATCGAAGCCGTGGCCACCTGCGAACACAAGCTGATCACCATCGAGGGCGCCGATCACAGTTTCTCCGAGCACATGTCCGCCATGACCGGGCCCGCGGTCGCCTGGGTCGAAGAACATCTGAAGTGACGACTATCGCACATGGCGACTTACACCGAAGACAGTATCCGGA
Organism: Verrucomicrobiales bacterium; assembly: GCA_028281705.1. Lineage (GTDB taxonomy): Bacteria > Verrucomicrobiota > Verrucomicrobiia > Verrucomicrobiales > DEV007 > JAACDM01. The sequence continues at coordinate 4,597 of JANQJH010000346.1, read as the reverse complement.
CGCTCGAGTGGAAAGAACACATCCGCTTGCGCCCGGGGATGTACATCGGGAAACTGGGAGACGGCAGTTCGGCGGATGACGGAATTTATGTCCTTCTAAAAGAGGTCCTGGACAACGCCATTGACGAATTTGTCATGGGCTACGGCAAGGTCATCGAAGTCACTCTCGATGACGGCGCCGTCTGGGTGCGGGACTACGGCCGCGGGATTCCCCTGGGCAAGCTCATGGACTGCGCCGCCAAGATCAACACCGGGGCCAAGTACGATTCCGAGGCGTTCAAAAAGTCCGTGGGACTCAACGGGGTCGGCATCAAGGCGGTCAATGCCCTTTCAGAAACCTTCAACATCCAGGCGTTCCGCGAGGGCAAAACGAAGGACTTGGTCTTTTCCCGCGGCGATCTGACCAAGGACTGCAAACGCGCCTACAAGACGGTTGAGCCCAACGGCACTGAACTGGGATTTCGCCCGGACCCCGACATTTTCCCCAAGTACCAGTTCCAGACGGAGTATTTGGAGAAGATGTTCCGGTATTACACTTACCTCAATACCGGGCTCACGATCAAGTTCAACGGCAAGACCTTCCGCTCGAAGAACGGTCTCCTCGATCTCCTGACGGAGAATCTCAGCGACGAGCCGCTCTACCCTATCGCCCATCTCTCGGGCGACGATATCGAGATCGCCTTCACCCACGGCCAGCAGTATGGCGAGGAGTACTACAGTTTCGTCAACGGCCAGCACACCACTCAGGGAGGCACCCATCTCTCAGCCTTTCGCGAGTTTTTCGCCAAGACGGTCCGCGATTTCTACAAGAAGAAGTACGAGGCGAGCGACATCCGCGGTTCCATCATTGCCGCCATCAGCATCAAGGTGCAGGAACCCGTTTTCGAATCCCAGACGAAGACTAAGCTGGGGTCGACCCACATGGCGCCGGATGGAGCCACCGTCCGCACCTTCATCGGAAACTTCATCGCCAAGGAACTCGACAATTTCCTGCACAAACATCCCGAGACCGCCAAGGCACTGGAGAAGCGCATCCAGCAGGCGGAACTTGAACGCAAGGAACTCAAGGGCATCCAAAAGTTGGCTCGCGAACGCGCCCGCAAGGCCAAGATCAACAACAGCAAGCTGCGCGATTGCCGCGTCCATTTCGACACCAAGCACAAACTGGCTGATCAGACGACCATCTTCATCACGGAGGGCAACTCCGCTAGTGGCACGATTGGCAAGGCGCGCAACGTCGATACCCAGGCCGTCTTCAGTCTCAAGGGCAAACCGCTGAACTGTTTCGGCCTCTCGAAGAAGGTCGTCTATGAGAACGAGGAGTTCAATCTCCTGCAACATGCCCTCAACATCGAGGACGGCCTCGAAGGCCTGCGTTACAATCGCGTCGTCCTCGCCACCGATGCCGACGTCGACGGCATGCATATCCGGCTCCTGCTGGTCACCTTTTTCCTTCAGTTCTTTTCCGACCTCATCAAACAGGGCCACGTCTACATCCTGCAGACGCCGCTCTTCCGTGTGCGCAACAAGAAGGAGACGCACTACTGTTACAGCGAAGAGGAACGCATCGCCGCCCTCGAGGCCTGCGGTAAGACCGCCGAGATCACACGCTTCAAGGGGCTCGGTGAAATCGATGGCAAAGAGATGAGCGATTTCATCGGATCCAACATGCGGCTCGACCCGGTGATTGTCGAAGCCGGCTCCTCCATCAAGGACATGCTCACCTTTTACATGGGGAAGAACACCTCCGACCGGCAGAAGTACATCATCGAGAATCTGCGGGTGGAAGAAAGCTTGGACGCCAAAGTGACGGACGCCAAAGAAGAGGAAGAAGCCTCGATGGACCAAGCCGTTTAGATAGAGTTAGAGCGAAAGAAAGAGGAATAGAAGAAAACCCATGGCCGACCTGCAAACCTCGCTTTCCCATGTCGATGACATGTACGGCAATTGGTTCCTCGACTATGCCTCCTACGTCATCCTCGAGCGGGCCGTCCCCCACATCCACGACGGGCTCAAACCCGTGCAACGCCGTATCCTCCACGTCCTCAAGACGATGGACGACGGCCGTCTGCACAAAGTGGCCAACGTCGCCGGCCGCGCCACCGCCTTTCATCCCCACGGGAACGTCGCCATCGAGGACGCCCTCATCCAGTTAGGGCAAAAGGGTCTGCTCATCGATACCCAAGGGAACTGGGGCGACCCTCTCACCGGTGACCCGCCCGCCGCCGCCCGTTACATCGAATGCAAACTCTCCCCCTTTGCCCTCGAAGTCGTCTTCAGCCCCAAGATCACGGAGTGGCAGGCCTCCTACGACGGCCGCAACAAGGAACCGGTGACCTTGCCGGTGAAGTTTCCCCTCGTCCTGGCCCAGGGCGTCGAGGGAATCGCCGTCGGTCTCGCCTGCAAGATCCTGCCACACAATTTCAACGAGTTACTCGATGCCTGCATCGATGCTCTCCGGGGAAAAAAGGTCGATATCGTGCCCGACTTTTTTTCCGGAGGCCTGATGGATCCCACGGAGTACAACGAAGGGCTGCGCGGCGGGCGCATTCGTGTCCGCGCCCGGATCGAGAAACGCAAACGCAACCTCCTCGTCATCTCGGAGATCCCCTACGGAACCACCACGGTGGGGCTCAAAGCGAGCATTCTGGCGGCAAACGACAAAGGGAAGATCAAGATCACCAAGGTCGACGATCTCACGGCGCAAAACGTCGAGATCCAGGTAGGTCTTCCCTCGGGAACCGATGCCGACCAGGCCATGCAGGCCCTCTACGCTTTCACCGACTGCGAAGTTTCCATCGCACCGAACGCCTGCGTCATCGAGGAGAACAAGCCCAAATTTCTCTCCGTCAACCAACTGGTCAAAGCCTGCGCCCTTCATACCAAGGAACTCCTGCGCCAAGAGCTGGAGATTCTCCTGGGTGAGCTGAATGAGAAATGGCATTTCTCTTCCCTGGAAAAGATCTTCATCGAGAAACGCATCTACCGGCAGATCGAGGAGTGTGAGACCTGGGAGTCTGTCATTGAGACGATCGACAAGGGTCTCAAACCGTATGTCCGCCGCCTGCGCCGCCGCGTCACCCGCGATGACATCGTTCGGCTCACGGAGATCAAGATCAAGCGCATCTCCAAGTACAACAAGTTCAAGGCCGACGAGCAGCTCAAGGCCTTGGAAGAGGAGATTGCCCAAGCCCAAAAGCACCTCAAGCAGCTGACGCGCTTCGCCGTCGCCTGGTTCAAGAACCTGAAGAAGAAATACGGAGCCGGCCGGGAACGCCGGACGGAGATCACGACATTCCAACGCGTCAAAGCCGCCAAAGTCGTCATCGCCAGCGAGAAACTCTATCTCAACCGCGCCGACGGTTTCGTCGGGACCAGCTTGAAAAAGGACGACCTCGTGGGTCCCTGCTCCACCCTGGACGATTTCATTGTCTTTCGCGCCGACGGCTCCATGACGGTCTCCAAAGTGGCGGCCAAGGTCTTTGTGGGGAAAAACCCGGCTCACGTCGCTGTCTATCGAAAAGACCAACCCGCGATCTACACCATGATTTACCGGGACGGACGGGGTGGTGCCTGTTACGCCAAGAAGTTCACCGTCTCCGGCGTGACGCGTGACAAGGTGTATGATCTCACGCGGGGAAAATCCAGTAGCCGCGTGCTCTGGTTTGGCGTCCACAAGGCGGAGGAAGACACCAATTTCGTGGTTAGGGCGCATTTCAAGACGGAGGGGCTGCGGTTGCGCAACCTCTACATCGACTTCGATTTCGGTGACCTCGAAGTCAAGGGCCGCGGTGTGGTTGGGCTCCAAGTGACGAAGAAGCCCGTCCTCCGCATCGCCAAGCCCCAAAAGAAGTAGGAGCGTGATGCCGCTGTGAGTACGTTCCCCGCGATACTCGCCGCCACCCTGCCCGTCTTTCTCTTGATGGGCATCGGCGTGTGCTTTCGCGCCGCTCGCATCTGGCCCGAATCGGCCGATGTCCCGCTGGCCCGTCTCGCCATCAATGTTTTTTACCCCAGCCTCATCGCCCACCACGTGCTGGGAAATCCGGCGATTCAAAGTGTGCGCGTCTTCGCTTGGTCCGCCGGCTTGGGCTTCACCTTGCTCCTCATTTCCTTCGCTCTAGGGCTTCTCCTAGCAAAGCTACTAGGACTCAAGCCCGGCCTGGGATTTCGTACCTTCGCCGTCTGTGGCGGCATCCAAAACTACGGCTTTCTCCCCATTCCCATCATCGCCACTCTCTTCACCGGCGAAGAAGCCAATCGCGTGCTCGGTGTTCTCTTTCTCCACAACCTCGGTCTTGAAGTGGCCATCTGGACGGTGGGCGTCGCCCTCCTCCGCGGCTCGGATGGAGCCAGTTGGAGGCATCTCATCAACACACCGCTCATCACCATTCTCCTGGCCTCGAGCCTCACCCTCCTGGGCTGGTCATCCATCGTTCCCGGCCCCGTGCGCGTCACCATCGGGATGTTAGGCCAAGCGGCCATCCCCGTGGGCCTCTTCCTCTCCTTAGTGCAAGCGTCCCTGGAGAAACAGCTAACCGACAAAAGAGGAGACCTCGACGTAGAAGAATACCAAGCCCGCCTCCAAAAAGAGGCCG
>JANQJH010000341.1 GCA_028281705.1 Verrucomicrobiales bacterium | reverse complement strand
TGCGAGGCGCGGCGGCCCAGGAGCTCCAGTGGAATCAGAACATTCTCCAGCGCCGTCAGGCTGGGCATGAGTTGGAAGTTCTGGAAAATAAAGCCTGTGCGTTCCCGGCGCAGCGCGGCGCGTTCGTTCTCCGAAAGCGTGTGCAGCTCTTTCCCGTCGAGGATCACCCGGCCGGAACTGGGAACGTCGAGGCCCGCGCAGAGTCCCAGGAGCGTCGTCTTGCCACTGCCCGAGGGGCCGACGATGGCACAGGAGGAACCGGGTTCGAGCTGGAAACTCACCTGATCGAGAACCGTGAGGCTCGAACTGCCGGAGGGGTAGGCTTTGCTAACTTCAGAGACTTCGAGGATAGACATGAGCAGTTTGCCTTGTCGCTTGCGGGGGGTTACGCTCGTGCATGCGACACGTATGCTTGACAGGGGCGTTGATTTGCCTTCTGAGCAACTTTCTTTTTTTCCCATTGGGGAGGGTGACGACGGCGCAGGCTGCGGAGCCGAAGAAGCGCCTCGTGATTCTCGGGGATAGCCTGACGGCCGGCTATGGCATCGCCAAGGCGGATGCCTATCCCGCGCTGATCCAGAAGAGGCTGGATGAAGCGGGGCTCGCCTGGCAGGTGGCCAACGGCGGGCGGAGCGGTGACACAACGAAGAACGGCCTCGCCCGCCTCCGCTGGCTCCTGAAAAAACGGGCTGATCTCCTGATCATTGCCCTGGGGGGAAACGATGGTCTGCGCGGTCTATCACCGGTGGAGATGCGGAAGAATCTGAAGGCGATGGTCGATCTTGCGCGTGAAACGTCTCCCGGTGTTCGCATTGTGCTCGCCGGGATGCAGATGCCGGACAACATGGGGCCCGACTACGTCAAGGCCTTTCAGGCCGTGTATCCCGAGCTGGCCAAAGAGGAGAAACTGACATTGATCCCATTCTTGCTCCGGGGAGTGGGCGGGGTGGATAAGTACAACCAAGACGATCGCATTCACCCCAACGAGGCCGGGCACGGAGTGATCGCCGAGACGGTGTGGGAGGCCCTGGGGCCTCTGGTGCTGCCTTCGACCGAGGATGGGAAGGACGGCAGCGACCGTTCACGTGGTAAGGAGGCGCCGGTCCGTCCTGATGATAATGCGTGAGCATTGGGAGAGACCTCACGAGGCGTGTCATTTTCCAAATCAGCGGAGCCAAGTGATGCAGACGCTCCTGTCCGCCTCATCTTCGGCTTTATTTGCGCGAGGTCATCTCCAAGATTGAGCCCTTCAAACTGCAGAGGGACTGAAGTCCCTCCCACATTTTAGAAAGTGGCAGGGACTTTAGTCCCTTGCAAACTCCGGGATGAAACCTTTGGGGTAGGTCGCTAACCGACGTGCGAATAGCGGAGCCAAGTGATGCGGACACTCCTGTCCGCCCCGTCTGCGTCCTTACCTGTCGGAGGTCATCTCCAAGGTTGAGACGGCTAACTGATTTAGCTAAATGAATAGCTAACGGAAGCGTCACCGCTTCCTCTACGACTGTTTCCGAAGGTAGGCTTCGTAATCTTCTAACAAAGGGTCCTCCGTCTCGATCATCCATTGTCGCAAGATCTCTCGCATTTTTGTGAGTGTCTCGCGAGAGGACGCTTCGTTTGCCAAATTCGTCATGGCGTCCGGATCCCTGGCGTAGTCAAAAAGTTCTTCCGGCGTTCGATGGAGGAAGAGTTTCACACGTTGGGCGATGGCTTGGTCGTCCTTGGCGGCGCGTTCCATGGCTTTGAAGGTGCGCCCGCTCTGGCTCTCGTTGCGGAAGCGGGTCTCGCCATCGGCCCAGGCATTGAAAATGTAGCCTCCCGCTGCCGTGATCACCGATCGCATGGGGTAGCGTTTCTTCCCCGAGGTTTGGTGAAACTGCGTGAACACGCGGTCGCGTCTCTCCTGAGATTCCCCTCTGAGGACCGGGAGGAAACTGCGTCCATCGATCCCCGGTGGAGGCTCGATGGCCAGCGCTTCGAGGATCGTCGGTATGAGGTCGATGGAGGAGACAAAATGATCGCCGTCCACCGAGCCGCCCGTGATTTGGCCCGGCCAGCGCACCATCAGAGGCGTGCGGGTGCTGTGTCGATAGCAATTGGTCTTGGCAAAGGGCAGGGCCATGCCGTGATCGGAGAGGAAAAGGACCAGAGTGTGGCCGGCCTGGCCGCTGGCATCGAGGGCGTCCAACAAGCCGCCGACAATATCGTCCGTTCGGCGGACCGAGCTGTAGTACTCGGCCATCTCGAGCCGCACCTCGGGGATGTCCGGCAGAAAACCGGGCACGGTGACCTCGCTGGGCCAGAAGGGGCGTGAGGGGCGGGCGAGGGTGAGTTTTTTCTTCCGCAGGCCCCGCTCCTGGGTGCTGTTGGCAAAGGGGCGATGGGGGTCGTGGCTGTTCGCCATGAGAAAAAATGGTTTTCCCCGGCGCTTGGCTCGCGTGAAGAACCGCCGGGCCTCCCGCTGATAGAGCTTGGCGTTTCGGCCGGCTCCAAGATCAAATTGATCCAGTGCCATGTCCCAGGCGAAATCCTTGTAGGGCGTGGAATGTCCCACCTTGCCGAGGATGCCTACCTCGAAGCCCGCCTCCCGCAACACCTGGGGCAAGATGGTCTGGCCGGGGTGGCGCAGCTTGTGGAAGCCTTCGCCTCCGGAGCGGTGGGAATACTTCCCCGTCATGATCACCGATCGCAGAGGCTGGCAGACCGCGATGTTGACGTGCGCCCGCTCAAAGCGCATGGCCTCAGCGGCAAACCGGTCCAATCGCGGTGTCGTCTCCGGGACCTTGCAGCCGTAAACCCCAAGGGAATCGCAGTTCAGGTCGTCGGCCGTGATAAGAAGGACGTTGAGCGGCAACGGTGCGGCCGAGACGGTAAAAAGACTCGCCAACGAGAGGATCAGGGCATGGAGCCGGGAGAGGCGAAGCGGCAGGGCGTGGACTGGGGGCATCGGGGCCACTCTAGAGAGAGGGGCCGGGCCCATCAATGGCCGACCGGCGGGCTGTTTTTTGGTCCGGTTGAGGGTTTGACACCGCTCAGGCTCGTGCGTAAATGGATGACCCGGAGGGGCGCCGACGCCCGGTCCGCCCTCCACAGTTTTAGGTCAGTAGCTCAATTGGTAGAGCATCGGTCTCCAAAACCGAGGGTTGCAGGTTCGAGTCCTGTCTGACCTGCCACTCCTAAACCACTTAAAATAAAGGAGTTGCGAATTCTAGACTTCACATAAATCTCTACCATTGCGCGAATTTGTATACCATGAATATACCCATTTTCCTAGACTTTTTGGCCTAACGTGGCCACAATTGGCCTGTGTCACGTGTTTCAATTCAGTCAATTTCTCATCCAAATTATGGTTTTCGTGTCAGGTTTTTTGACCGGGGAAAACGGAAGTTTTCGTACTGCAAGACCAAGGCCGAAGCGGAGCGGGTGGTTCGCGAAAAACGGACCATCGAAAAGCGTGGTCCGCTCCTCGCGCAGGTGACGGACCAAGAGGCTGCAGTCGTCCTGGAGGCACGCCAGAAGTTGGAGCCATTTGACCGGACACTCCGCGATGCCCTTAACCACTACATGGGCTATCTGGAGAGTCTCCCGGACCAGTCGCTCGTCGCTGAAGTGGCGGAGCTGATGCTCGACCAACGCCATGAGGCCGGGTTGGATCGGCACCACCTCACTGACTGGGCATCGCGGATCCGCCGGTTCTGCGAGGCCTTCGGAAACCGTCCCATGCCTTCGATGACAACGGAGGAGATCTCTGATTGGCTGATTGAGCTGGGGAGGGACGGGCTGAAGGCTCAGACGGTTACGAATTATCGGAGAGCGCTCCATGCGCTGTTCGAATTCGCCCGCAAGAACGAGAAGGTGGCCAGCAACCCTGTCACGGATTCATTCAATCCGAGAGTCGAGCGGTCTGATATCGGGATTCTCTCGGTAGATCAGGTGAAGGCTCTGATGTGGGAGGTCTCAGCCTTCCCGGATCTTGTCCCTGGGATTGCGCTCCAGTTGTTTGGAGGGATGCGGCTGGAAGAGGTGAGGAAGATGTCGTGGGAGCTGGTCAAGCTGGACGATGGCTTCATCGACGTGCCGCCCAAGGTGGGAAAGGGTGGACGATCTCGGCACATCGAAATCACTTACAGCCTGAGATCATTCCTTGAGGGTGCTCCAACCCAATCAGGCCCGATCATCCCCTCAGCCACGCGACGGCGAAACCAGCTTAGGGAGGCGCGTAGAAAGGCCGGAATCACGGCCTGGCCTCACAACTGCCTGAGGCACTCCTACGCCTCCTATCACGTGGCGCTCCACGAGAGCGCTGACCGAACGGCGCTCCAACTTGGGCATACCAATTCCCAGATGCTCTTCCAGCGTTATAGGGCGGTAGTGCGGAAGGGGGATGCCGAGGAGTTCTGGGCGATTCGGGCTCAGGACTGAGCCTTCTCCAAGTCCTCCATGATCATGTCCGGGTGGAAACGGACCGTCCCGTTGATGACGATCCTTCGAATGGCGCCCGTTGATGTCCACCTCCGGAGAGTTCGCGCACCGATCTTGAATCGAGAGCAGACGTCAGCACTCGTCAGCAAGACGGGGATGTCCTCTGCCGTGAACCCGTAGGTTTTGGGGCAGGGCATCCGATACTGTTTGCGAACTGGCCTGGTGTTCATCGGGGGTTAGTCGTTGTCCATTCGGGATACACAGTTAGTTTGGAGAGATTCTGGAAATTCTTGGCGGGTCGGGGGAGGAGAGAGTCAGTTGCCTACCGTTTCCTTCGCTTCAGCTCCTTCCGCACCGTCGCCACGATGAGAGCGGTCATCGTCCGCAGCCGCCTCCTTGATTTCGTCCAGGAGCGCCTTCTCCAGGGAGATTGTGGTTTGGGTCATCCCCTCGGCACGGCGGTAGTGGTCGGAATACTTGGTGACGGTTTTCTTTCGAGGGACTCGTTTGGCGCTCATGGGGTTAGAGTAGGTAAAGGGGATACACAGTCAAGGGAAAGTTTCGTGGCATGGGTTGCGACGTTTGGAGGAAGTTTTCCGGGGCCCCCGGCAACAGATAACAATTGAGGATTCGCGTTACCCTGGGGGAGAAACTGCGATATACGGATTGTGTACAGAATGCTGTTGACAAAAGAAAATCTCATAAGGCTTCCGTTGCGAGTAAGTGTGTACTTCACTGCCAGATCTGTTGAGCCAGTCATTTCTTGGATCAGGAGTGAAGCGCAGATGGCAGACGCCCTAGGTCGAACTTGGGAAGTAGTGAGGCGATCTACCGAATCGCTGTTCCAAATTGTTTTAATGGAAGAGGAGAGGATTAAAGAAGTAGATCTGAAAATTGCTTGAGAGATGAGTTCGATCAGGAATCGAGTTCTGATTGCGTTATTAGTGGCGGGGCTGATTCCTCTGCTTGTCATCCTATTCATTACGCAGACGCTCACGCGTCGTGCGATTCAAGAATCGCAGTACGACCAAATGAGTGAGTTCACCGAAGAAGTAGGCCGCAATGTGACCGGCTTCGTAGAGAGCGCTTATCGAGATCTGATGAGCCTGACGACGAATCAAATTATTCGAAAACGCTTTGATGAAGTCGCGAGTTGGACGGAGACAGAGCGCCAAGTCGAGTATGAAAAGTTCCTGGCGGAAAAGCAGGCTGAGTTTGACCGGGCCGTATTGGGCTATTCCGATTTTTACGATATCACTCTCTATGATTCGGAAGGGTCTTATATCGCATCGACTTCATCGCCTGAGATTGATAATCTAGGGTTCCGGGTCGACGCGTCGGTGGAACACGCCAATGCAGTCGCGGGGAAGACTAACGTTTCCCGACCGCGAATACGGGACTCGGGAGAGATTCCAGATGAAGAATCACCCCCCAAAATTGAAATTGCCTTCTACCTTCCACTGATTCAGGAACTGGACAATTCGTTTGTTGTCCATGCCAGTTTTAAATTCGGGAAAATTTGGGGCTTTCTCGATGCAGCTCAAATGGGATTGACGGGGCACTTTGTGCTGTTGGATTCCTTCAATAATGTGCTCTACCATCCAAACAAGCCACGGATTTTCGATCCAGCAAAGTTTGATGGATCAAATTCGGTAGATCACTGGCTGTCGAATCCAATTGGGATTTATGAAGACTATGTGTATGCTGTTCAACAATTGTATCCTTACGAGTCCAGCCATGATCAATCGATTCCGTTCGAGACTCAAAATGAAGAATGGGTGTTAGTTGGGCTCAAAACCATTGAGGAAGCTAATAAATTGGTACTGGAGAACAGCAATCGCACGTTGTTCGCCGGGCTGGGTACTTTGTGCGTGGCCTTGATTATTGGGGTTTGGCTGTCGAGAAAGCTCTCTGAGCCTGTGACTCAGCTTTCTCAGGCAACGAGGAAGGTCTCTAGAGGCGAACTGAGTACATATATTCCGGAGATAGGTCCTCGGGAGATGAAACACCTGGCGAGAGATTTCAATCAGATGGTGGGCGAGCTAAGGCAGCATCGAGAAGGACTAGAGGAACTAGTATCGATGCGGACGAGTGATCTAAAGGAATCTCAGGATCAGCTCTCGAATCTGACAGCTCAATTGCAGGCCTCCTATGATTCGACTCGGGAAGCAATCTTGGTGGTGAAGTTGGATGGCAGAGTTTTAACAGCCAATCGAAGATTTGATGAATTGTTTGGATTAGAGGGCACTATCGGAGCCTGCGTGGGGGAATTGAACGAAACGATTGGGAGCTGTTTTCGCGAGCCGGATCGATTCAAGATACACTGGAATCAGTGTAATGATAGCCTGACTCAGCTAGAGGAACAGGAATGGGAAATTGTGAGTCCTCGAGAGATAATTGTTTCAATTTATAGTGCTCCGGTAAGGAGCACGTCCAGTAAGCCCATTGCTCGATTGTGGATGTTTCGTGATATTACTGACCAGCGACATCTAGAAGAGGCCAGGGCTCGCGAGGAAGATCGCGTGCGTAAGGAGCTAAAGCGCAAAGAAGAGGCCTTGAAAGAAGTGCATCATCGCATAAAGAATAGTCTTAGTGTGGTTTCTAGCCTTATTGCTCACCGGAGTCGTGAAGACTCTCATTCGAGATTGGTCATGAATGAATTGCAGAGCCGAATCGCAGTAATGGCTTTAATGCATGAGCAGCTCTACAAATCTCGTGAGCTTGATCGAGTCGATGCGCCTTCTTTTATACAGGAATTGATCAATCTCATTCGGCGTGCGTACGCCGATATGTCAGGAAGTGTGAATGTGTCACTCGAAGTAGATGTGGTGAATCTAGAAATGCAAGTGGCTAGTCCGTGCGCATTGATTATTCATGAGCTTGTATCTAATGCGATGAAATACGCATTTCCGGATATGCAGAGCGGCCAAATTCGCGTAGGCCTGAAGTGTGATAAGGAGAACTTCCGTCTGGTCATTAGCGACAATGGTATTGGTATATCGAATTGTGCTGAGAAGGGCTACGGGCTCAAGCTATTCTCCGCGTCACCACAATTTTCCATTTATTGACTATCAGAAAGCTTGATTTTGGCAAGCGTCATGTAGGTTACTTGTCATGAGCCTTGAAATTGA
>JANQJH010000275.1 GCA_028281705.1 Verrucomicrobiales bacterium | reverse complement strand
CCGTGGAAGTTTCCAAAGTCGGGCAGCGATCCGCAGTTGTCCATGCCCACGTCCTTCAACACGCCCGAGAGCCACTTTCCATTCGAGGAGAGTCCCCCGTGGTTTTCGACGATCACGCCGATCTCGTGGCCCTTCGCGAACTTGGACAGTCCCCCGAGTCCCTTGACGGTGTTGGCGGCCTTTTCGGCGTCGTCCTTGCCTTTGCCGTGGGCGTTGACGCGGATCGAATGGCAACCCAGGAACTTGGCCGCTTCCACCCACTTTTTGTGGTTGTCGATGACCTTTTGGCGTTTGGCGTCGTTGTCTTCGCCGAGGTGTCCCTCGCCATCGATCATGATGAGCACGTTTTTGACTCCGATGTCGTCGCAACGTTTCTTCAGTTCGGAGAGATAGGCATTGTCGGTGGCCTTGTCTTTGAAGAACTGATTGACGTATTCGATGGCGTGAATGCCGAACTGTTCCTTGGACACTTTCGGGAAGTCGAGATTGGTCATTTTGCCGCTGCGCAGGGTGCGGTGGAGAGACCATTCCGCGAGAGAGATGTCGAAGAGAGGTTTCTTTCCGTGGTGGTCCGCGCGGGTAGGAGACGGGGCGAGAGCGAGACCGGCGGTTGCGGTGGAATACTGGAGGAAGCGGCGGCGGTTCATGAGGGAAGTTTCAGGGGGGAAGTTGCAAGATTCAAGTTGGAAAGGAATTCCCGGGTGTGGTTGCAATGGGGGCCCTGGGTGAGTACAGGTTGGCGGCATGAGTGTGGTCACGAAGCGGGGAGACGATGGAGGGACGGACCTTCTGTTCGGCAGGAGGGTTGCAAAGAGCGATCCACGTGTTGATGCGATCGGGACGATTGACGAGCTCAATGCGTTGCTTGGAGTGGCGAGGGCCACCGGCCTGGGCGGCGACGGGGAGGCGGCCATTGACGGATTGCAAGGGAAGCTGGTGGGACTGATGGGAGAGCTTGCGGTGCATCCGGACGATGCTTCGCGCTATGCGGAGTCGGACTTTCCGGCGATCAAGGCGGAGGATGTGGAGGAGTTGGAGGGGATGGCGGCCGCGATCGAGGCGGAGGGGATCTCGTTTGATGGTTGGGCACGTCCCGGGGCCAAGGGAAATCTAGCCGGAGCGCGGCTCGATGTGGCGAGAGCGGTTTGCCGGCGGGCCGAACGCCGAGTGTTGTCCCTGGGTGGGGAGGTCTCCAATCCGCAGATCGCTCTCTTTCTCAATCGGTGTTCGGATCTTCTCTGGCTGATGGCTCGCCGGACCGAGCAGGATTGAGGTTGCGTGAATCGGCGGAACGTCTAGCGTGCGGGTATCATGAAGACTGTTTTTATCACTTTGTTGGTTGGGATTGCCGCCGCCTCCCTGTCATGGGCCGGCCCGAAGGTTCGTTGGCCGCGCGATGTGGTGGAATGGAAGAATCTCGAGGAGGGAAAGAAGAAGGCGTCCGAAGAGGGGGACGCCATCGCCGTCATTTTCGTGCCGGCGGACTGGGGCGACAGCAAGGACGAGGGAGTGGTCCGTTCGATTGAAGCGACCGGAGACGCGATCGGAGCCCTGAAGTCGTTTTGCGTGATCGTAAAGGGCGATCTCAACGCGGTGAGACAGGCCGCCCAGGGCCAGGACAAAAGCGTGCCCGAAGCACTTGTGAACGGGGTGGGAGCGGCCGGGAATTCCTATCCGCTCGTGGTGGTGCTCGATGCCGAAATGAGCGGCGTGCTGGGGGCCACTTCGGGCCAAGCCATCAGCGAACAAGGCAGCAAGGTCTTCCGCGAGGCCAAGAAGAAGCATCGCGAGCAGCAGAAGGCGAAGGAGGAGAAAGACGACTAGGTCCGATTGGCACGTGGTTACGTGTTCACACGGTACGAAATAGTGTTGAGAGAGGATCCATCTGTGTTGATCGGTGGATCTCTGTGAGCATCTGTGTCTCAAAGACTTCGGTCTATTGGATTCGACACAGATAAACTCGGATCTCCACAGATACTCACGGATGAAATTCGACAAGAGTTGTCCCTGATCATGTGCCATTCCTGACTAGGCCGTTTCCTTTCCCGGCGGGAAGGAGTCGGTCCGGCGTCGACGGATCGCGGTGGCAAGATTGCGCCGCGGTCAGATCGAGAAGTTCGGGCTCTGGCTGAGGAAGGCGCGAGGATTGTCGTAGATGACCTTTGCCACGGTGTTTTCCGGGTGTTGTCGCTTCCGCATTTCGAGGGCGCACTTCACCACCGCGAGGGGGTCGGAGATGCCCCAGTCACAGGCCGAGTTCATCCAGATGCGTTCCGTGCCGAATGTTTCCAGGATGTCGATAGCGCGGGCGGGAGTGCACTTTGACTCGGGGTAGAGAGTCATGCCTGCCCAGAAACCGGCGTCCAGGACGATGCCGGCGGTGTGCTCCTCCACATGGTCGATGATGACGCGGTCGGGATTGACGTTGGCGTTTTTCATGGCATCCACGATGAGGCGGGTGCCTTTGAGTTTGTCTTCGAGGTGGGGGGTGTGAACGAGGATGGGGAGGTCCCGCTCCAGGGCGAGAGCGATGTGTTCCTCAAGGATGGTGTGTTCGTTGACCGTATTTTTGTTGAGGCCGATTTCTCCGATGCCAAGGACGGTGGGCTGGTCGAGGAACTCGGGAATAATGGAGAGGACCTCGCGGCCGAAGACGACATCGTCGGCTTCCTTGGGGTTGATGCAGAGCCAGGTGAAATGCGGGATGTCGAACTTGGCGGCTCGCGCCGGTTCATACTGGGTGAGTTGCCGATAGTAGTCGCGGAATCCTTCCACCGATCCGCGGTCATAGCCGGCCCAGAAAGCGGGCTCGCAGATGGCCTGGCATCCGGCCCGAGCCATGGCTTGGTAGTCGTCGGTGGTCCGGCTGACCATGTGGGCGTGTGGTTCGATGTATTTCATGGGTGAAGGAATCGGGAATCAGGAATCGGGAATTAGGGATCAGGATTCGGGGTTCAGGATTCAGGGACTGACTACTGACTACCGTCTTCGGACTACTTTCCTAGTCTTCCTGCGGTGCGCCGTAGGCGAATTGGATTTCGGCCTTGGCGACGGGCTCGGTGGAGTGATCGGAGAGGGCTTCCAGGACAGCCTTGGCGCGGGGTTGGTCGCCGGGTTGGAGCATGGCTTCGAGGGCCTTGAGGAACCCCGCGTGGCGGAAGTCGGCTTGGCCTTCGTGGCGGTCGAGCCGGTCGAGATACGCCGCGATATCGATGAGCTTGTAGCGCGCATCCATGAAATAGAGGTCGAGGATGTCGGTCTTGCTGGGCATGGGCGAAATGTAGGACGGGAATGGG
>JANQJH010000445.1 GCA_028281705.1 Verrucomicrobiales bacterium | reverse complement strand
CATCGAGAAGCGAACTCCAACACCATTACGGCATTCTTCTACGGAGTGGATCTATTTGCACATGCGAATACCGTCTTCGTAGTAGGCCGTGAAAGCCTTGAACTCGAAGATCTGGCAACTTCCGTTCCAGGGTCGCCCAAATCGATACTCGCATTCATTCTCAAGTGTTCCATCAGACGCGTAGCGCCTCCAAAATCCATGACGCTTACCATCGATGTAGAACCGTTCCTCACGCTCCTCGCCACTTCGCCAAAAGGTCACGGAACCGCTATAGTCGTCGGGGAATCGATGCAGATATAACCCTGTGAGCTCTCCGAATGTGAAGTGGAACTTTTGCAGGCCGCGGTGATTCCAAGGTGGGATCGATAGCATGAACGCCGTGGCGACAAATATCACACACACCAAAATAGACACCAATAGGGCTGCCAGTGGGCGCTTGCGAAGTCCGTTCACGACTTTGGCTGGCGTCCATAACGAATGAACTCCCCGAATAGGGAGATGTGGTGAATCTCAAAATCACCGACATCGTAAGACTGCTCTCCCGCGGTGACGCGAACTTCGGTCACATCCCGCACGTGCCGGGGAAGATCGACCACCGCGTTCGCCTGTTGATATCCATGTTTGCCAATCCCGAAACCGTTGGATAGATTCTCAAATTTGGAGGTTGTGCCGTCTTTCCAGACGATCTCGAGTTCCCAACCAGCGAAAGGGTTCGTCGGATATTCGGTCCGCCGAATCGACCTCTGAAGCATGATCCAGTCAGGCTTGAATGGTTCACCACGCAAGGTGATGTTTCCGTTGCCGTGACCTGAAACCGAGGGATCTGTCGTCCGATTCACCTTCCCACCTCTCAACGTGCCGCATCCTGTAAGCAAGAGAAGCGCCAAAGCTGGAGCGGCGATCCATGTAACGGAAAATTCGGTTTTCATCGGGCGTGTTCGCTGTTGGCTAGCCTCATTTGCGCATGACGTACTGAGACGGCACTCGAACACTAGCTCACATTCGCGTTCTGTGCCAGCTCCGGAGTATCGACTCCGCTGACCGATCGATATCTGCCTCCGTCATCGAAGCATCACTTAGGCTCAATCGCATGGCTCGTTCCCCCTTCCACGTCGTGCCGCCAACCCAACAGGTCCCTTCCTCTTGAACTCGAGCGATCACGCGATCCGTTTCGTTTTCGCCAAACGAAACCAGCACTTGGTTCAAGCCCACGGGAGCTAGCAGGGTCGCGCCCCCCTCACAAAGCCGTCGGGCCATCCGTTCCGCCAGATCGCAGTTATTGTCAATCATCGCGGCGACGCCGGACCTGCCTTTTGCGGCAATGATGGCCCACGTTTCGATGGCACGAGCGCGCTGGGACATCTGCAGGCTCAGGTGCATCAGCGCCCGGTCGGAATCGGTCTTTAGATAGGCGGCATCGATGGCCATGGCATACCGCAAATCTTCCTCGCGCGCGCAGATGGCAATACCGGCGTCATAGGGTGCGTTGAGCCATTTGTGAGAATCGGTCGCCCACGAATCGGCGAGGTGAACTCCCTCAACCTGCTGCGCACGCCGCGGCGATGCCGCCGCCCAAAGACCGAAAGCACCGTCTACGTGTACCCAGCCGCCGCTCGACCGCACCCTTGGAATGATGTCGATAAAGGGATCGGAGTGGCCCGTGTTGACATTGCCCGCTTGGAGCAGCGCCATTGTCATGCTATCGGTTTCAGGGAGAGCGTCCACCCGCATCCTGCCAAGTTCATCGGTCTCGATGAACGTGATCGCCTTTTCGCCGATGCCCGCCACTCGAAGCGCCTTCAGAACCGACACATGGATTTCCTCGGATGCCACCACATTGACGGGCGGAGCACCGCACAGCCCGTTTTCACGAACGTCCCATCCCGCTCTGGCAAGCAACGCATCGCGAGCAGCCAGGATACATGTCAGATTGGCGATGGATGCGCCACTGCAGAAAGTCGCCGTGGCGGAACCCGGCAATCCCAGCAATTCGCACACCCAACGGGCCGCGATCGCGTCGAGCCGAGCGCCCACCGGAGACATGACCGGCAAGGCCACATTCTGATCCCAAGCCGCAGACAGAACCGAAGCCGCCGTGGCCACGGGTTCACTGCTGCCCATGACAAAGCCAAAATAACGCCCGCTGTCATAGCGCACCGCGGCGGGCGACCCGAACTCATCCAGGTGGGCGAGGACTGATTCAGGATCCGCCGGATCTGATGGGAGATCCTCGGAGAAGCGCGCGAGCGCCCCCAAGGGTTCAGGTGCCGGAAACACCGGAGAGGAATCGGACAGAGCAAGGAAATTGCCGGCCCGCCGAGCGGCGTCAGCGAGAAGTCTTGTCTTCAGAGCGTGTTCCATAGTCCCAACGATTGTAGCCTTGGAAACGGCGAGGCAACAGACACACATGGCGAGAGATTTCATCGGTACAGTGAAGCATGTACCTAACTGTGTGCCTTCCGGTCATGAAATGGTCTTTTCAAACCAGTGATGCGCATAGGGCTCATTGTTGAAAGGCTCGACTTCTTCGTAACCGCACGAGCGGTACAATGCCTGAGCCTCCTTGAGGGCCCGGTTGGTATCGAGCCGCACCTTGAGGAGACCGAACTGTTGCGCTTGCTTCTCGATCGCTGCGAGCATACGGCGGCCGATTCCAAGCCCACGTGTTCGCTCATCAACCCACAGGTGCTTGATCTCTCCAATCGAACCATCCTTCACTCGAACGGCAGCACACCCGATAGGTCGTCCGTCAAGGCGCGCGATCAAGAGTGCGCCGGAGGGTGGAATCAGTTCTTCGGCGCTCGCGGAAAGGCTTTTGCCAGGATCGAATCCGGCGTCGAATCGGCCGGCCAGCTCTTCGAAGAACGCGTTGAGGCACCGGCGCGCATCTCCGCTGGTCGGCGGTTCGGCATCGATGGAAACGGCGAACGGCTGCGTGAGCCGCTCCACCTCCGCCATGGCCTCGACGAGTCGGATCCGATTGGCGGCCGTCAGAGATGCGAGCACCGACTCCGCAAAGGCATCCGACCGTCGGTCGAGTTCCCTCAGTTCACGAACGCCCTTGCTCGTCAGTTTCACGCGCCGGACTCGGCCGTCGCCCGCCGCCGCACGCGCCATCGTCAGACCTTGTCGTTCGAGCGATCGCAAGAGGCGGCTAACGTAGCCAGAATCCAGCCCCAACCGGGCGCGCAGATCTCGAACTTCTGTCCCTTCCCGACCGATCTCGAAGAGCAGCCGCGCCTCACTCAATGGTCGCCCCCGGTCCAGGAAGCTCTCGTTGAGCACGCCGATCCGCTTGCTGAGTGAGCGGTTGAAGCTGCGAACCTGGCTGATCTGTTGCGGGTTCATTATCTGACTTTAGTCAGATAAATCGGCCAATGGCAATGGTTTTTGCAAGGGCACAGTTGGGAGGTCTATTGACCAGTACAGTGAGACAAGAATTGAACTGTGATCGTTCCTCCGATAGTCTTGGCCATGGCAACGCCCGTCCGACAGCGAGCCGATCTCTTGTACCATCGGGTGGCCGACCGGGTGACCTTGATGATCAGGAACGGCACTCTCAAGAGGGATGAGCGCATTCCATCCATTCGCCAGATGCGAGAGCAGATGTCCGTATCGATCTCGACGGTCGTGCAGGCCTATCAATTGCTCGAAGATCGCGGGCTCATCGAGGCCCGGCCACAGTCGGGATACTACGTCAAACCGAGGCATGCCCGCCGCATTGCCAAGGCGAGGACGCCCCTCGAGCCGGAAATGGTTCGTCTGCCGTTGAAAGCAAGTTGTGCCCGAACGGAGGATCTCGTTGTCCAGGCCACTCAGGTGTCCGGACGGCCGGGTTCCGTTCCATTGGGAACGGCCTTGCCGGCCCCGGAACTTCTTCCTTCAGAAGCGCTCAATCGTGTTCTTGCCAGAGCCGTTCGCGAGCAGCCGAACATCGCGACCAGATACGAGTTTCCACCAGGTCTAATGGCATTGCGGGAACAGATTTCGCGACGAGCCATGAACTCAGGTTGTAGCCTTGGGCGGGATGACATCGTGGTCACGACTGGGGCAACGGAAGCGCTGTTGTTGGGCCTGCGGGCGGTCACGGAACCCGGGGATACCGTGGCCGTCGAGTCCCCGTGCTACTTCGGTTTCCTCAACTTGCTCAATATGCTGCGATTGAAAGTGGTGGAGGTGAGCACCGATCCGCGACACGGTATCTCGATCGAGCATCTGGAAAACCTGATTGCCAGGAAGACGACTTGCAAGGCCCTTTTGCTCACTCCGAATGTTCACAATCCGCTGGGGTGTATCATGCCCGACGAGAACAAGCGCCACATCGCCAAGATCATGCGGCGGGCCAGAATTCCCATCATCGAAGATGATACCTACGGCGATCTATCATTTACGCCACCTCGGCCTCGATGCCTCAAGAGCTATGACACTTCCGGCGGCGTCATGCTCTGTGGCAGTTTTAGCAAGACCCTCGCGCCCGGTTATCGTCTGGGCTGGATCGCTGCCGGACGCTGGCACGATCGGGTGAACGAGCTGAAATGCGTGTCATCCATGGGCTCAGCCACGCCACCGCAACTGGCCATCGCTTCCTATCTTTCCACCGGGGGATTCGATCGCCATCTGCGACGCCTGCGCAAGACCTACAGCGAGAATCTGCAACTACTCTCCGATGCCGTCCTGCGTGCCTTTCCCGATGGAACGCGAGCAACCCATCCTCAAGGCGGCCACCTCCTGTGGGTGGAGCTCCCCGAATCGGTCGATGCTCGTGTCCTACACAATCGCCTCGCTGCTCAAAACATCACCATCGCTTCGGGGGCGATGTTCTCTGCCGGAGGACATTATCAAAACTACCTTCGACTCAACGCGGGGATTCCCTGGACAAGAACCGTGGAGAGAGCGGTGGGAGTGATCGGCAGACTTGCATCCCAGCTGTGCTAACAGTTTGTTCATCGCCTACTTGGGTGGAGGAGCGAATCTGTCGTCGATCGGAACGGCGGAATCACCATCAATCCCCGGCCTCAGCCGCGTTCTTCACCACGGTGTTGCGGATCTGCAGCAGGCGAGTCAGGTAGGACTTCAGAATCAAGGAATCAACGGTTCTTCCGATCAGCCCGAAGCCGAAGCAGCGCTCGGGAGTTGCTCGAACGTCAGTTTCAGTGTTAATGCGAGTCATCTCTTGCTTTGATTGTTCAGCTAACGACCAAGTTCACCGGCACGGATCCCATAGCGAGTTTTCCTTGAATAGCCAGGAGCGTAACGAAGGAGCCGACGCTGACAAATCGGAAGACGAGCGTACTCCGGTGCAGCGCCCTGTCATGTGCTGATCTGCGTTTGCCATTGCCACACCGAGCCATCGCCCGGATCGGCCCCAAAATGCAACTTGACCACGAGCTCCGAAGTCGAAAATGTCTGCCCTACCCTGAAGCTGAGGCTCTCGGTCGCAAGAGAAAGAAGCCACGAGAAAAAAAGGCGATGAGATGCGTCCCTGGAGTGAAATTGAACGTATAAGGCTGAGAATTAAAGGGGGAAACCGGCCGAACATCCAAGCATTCCTCTCACGCCATTACAGGATGAAACCGCTCGGGAAAAACGCTGGAGACTGTGAGCCCGCTAGAAGAGGAACGAGTTCCAATCCCCCGTCTGGAATGCCGCGGAACGCCTTGATCCTCAGAGCGATAGCGAGGATGCCTCCATTTGCCATGCCCGCTGACGCGGGGCTCGTTGCAGGGAGAAACTCCGATACCTCCGACCCGTGGCCTCCCATTTGACGAGCGGACTGGACGCATCGAGCGTTTTGATCCACTCTAGGACGACGGCTCGCCGAGCGCATGGGCAACCGGTTCGAAGTCCGCAATGGTTTTCTTTTGCTCGAATGTGCTTTCTCACAATATTGGCGCCGACTCCCACTCACGCCGCGCGATATCAGATGTTATCTATCTTGAATGTATCCATGCCATCAACTTTAACACCTACCTGACAGGCGGGCTCAGTATCTCCTTCCCGGGAGACTGCATCAAGACTGCCGTGGGAGGAGACGCCCCTAACTGGACGGGAGCATTCCTCGATGTCGTCATCAAGTTCTAGATTCGTACCTACGATGGGTGGCCTGGCCACCACCCTCGTTCTATTATCCTCGGTTCAGGCCGAACAACAAGCGCTCCTTGACGCAACGGCATCCCATCCCGTGCAACTCGGCTGGATGCAGGGCTTCCCGCCTCCCTCGGACAAGCTCATCATGCAGCCGGAATCAGATTTTTTCAGTTTTCCAAAGTTGCGATGGACCGTTTGCCACATCCGGGAGTTGATGCCTACCAAGCAGGTGAGCCGGGGGATCGGACCTTCCAGCCCAATGGCTTATGCCCTGGATGACGGTATCGATTCGGTGACCTTCACGCCATTGGGTAGCGAGCAACCCATGACCTGGAAGAAGGCGCTATCGGCTAACTACACTGATGGAATCCTCATCCTGCACCAGGGCAAAATCGTATACGAGAAGTACTTTGGCGCCCTCCATGAGGCGGGCAAGCACGCCGCAATGTCCATGACCAAATCCGTGACAGGACTCCTGGCGGAGATCCTCGTGGTTGAAGGGAAGCTTGACGACACGGCCAGAGTCTCTTCGATCGTTCCGGAACTCGGGCAAAGCGCATTTGGCACCGCCACCGTGCGCCAAGTCATGGACATGACCACCGCCCTCGATTTCAGCGAGGACTACTCAGATCCCAATGCGGACATCTGGATCTACTCGAAGGCGGCGAGTCCCCTGCCCAAACCGGCGGATTACAGAGGCCCTAACGGGTATTTCGACTACCTACAGACAGTGAAACTCGACGGTGACCATGGAGAAGCATTCGGATACAAAACGATCAACACCGACGCACTCGGATGGATGATCTCGCGCACCACCAAGACGGACTTCGCCCATCTTCTGTCGGAACGTATCTGGACAAGGGTTGGTGCAGAGCAGGACGGTTACATGACCGTAGACGCCAAAGGCGCTCCGTTTGCCGGCGGCGGACTGAGCGCCGGCCTGCGGGATCTGGGGCGTCTTGGTCAACTCATGCTCAATGGTGGGGAATTGAATGGGAAGCGCCTCTTTCCCGAACAGGTGGTCAACAACATTCGCGCCGGTGGAGACCGGACAGCCTTTGAGAAAGCCGGCTTCAGGACGCTCGCCGGCGGGAGCTACCGTAGCATGTGGTGGGTGTTCCACAACGAGCACGGCGCCTATGCGGCTCGTGGAGTGCATGGTCAAACGATCTACATCGACCCTACGGCGCAGATGGTCATTGTCCGCCTCGCCTCTCACCCGCAGGCCAAGAACGCTCACACCGATCCGACGTCGTTGCCCGCCTATCAGGCCGTGGCAGACTATCTCCTCAAGCGTTCCAGGTAACCACTCGATCGTAGTCCAACCGAGAATGAAGACGACAACCTTCCGTGCGTTTCCGGCCATCCTCGGCATTGCAGCCTTGTTCGTGCTCAGACTGGCCAGCGCCCAGATTCCCCAACCGGACCCCGCGGACGAATCCGCCCAATCCCAAGGTGAAGAGGTTGCAGAACTCTCCACAAGTACCTTGGAAGAGCGCCTTTCCGCCATCGAGCAGGATAGCACCTTGCAGGACGCTACGAAGGAAGTTCTCATCTCCAAATACCGGGCCGCGCTCCAGTCTCTTGAGCAGGCCGACGTCAACCGCTCTCGAACGGTCGAGTATCGCGAGGCGTCCCAATCAGCCCCTCGGGAGTCAGCAGAATTGACACGCCAGCTTGAGGAACTCCCCTCGCCGGAGGAGGCCGCCAACATCGAGGCGCCTGCAGAGCCAGACCAGCTTGGCACGGAGGTCGAACTGCGCCGAACTTCCTTGTTAGACCTGGACAGTCAACTCGAATCAGTCGACGGCGAACTGAGCCAGGTCACTCAACGCCCGGCCGCAATTGCTGTCCGCCTCCCAAAGGCTCAGGACGAGTTGAGCGCAGCGGAGAATGCACTTGGGCTGCTCGGTGAAGCGGTTGCGGATACTCCAAGCCGGGCAGCGGAACGTGCCCGTCTCCAGGCCTTGCAGATTGGTCTGACGGCCGAAGTAGCGATGTTGCGATCGGAACAAAGCAGTCAATCCGCCCGCGAGACCCGTCTTGCCGCTCAACGCAACCTGCTCCTCAAACGTCGCGAAAATGAGCGCGCCGTCCTAACAGCGCTGGAGGACCAACTTCAGCAACAGCGCCTTACGGCATCCGAGCGCTTGCGGCAGCAGGTCACGCAGCTGGCCACGCAATTCCCGGAAGCCTCCGGCGACGCCGCACAGCTAATCGCCAACCTCGAGATTCTTGCGCTCGAACTTCAAAAATTAACTCAAATGCTAGAAAATCTGGACGCCGAATTCGACGAGGTATCCACGAGCTTTGACCTGGCCAGTGGCAAGTATCGCCGAATCCGGGAGCAGGTGAAGCTTGGAGGTCTCGCCGGCACTTTCGGGCAAACCCTCATCGCTCAATACCGCACCATGGGTAATCCACGAGAACTCGAACTCTCGATCAAAGCACGCCAGCAGACGCTCCGCGAGGTCCGCCTCGCCGAATTCGAGATCGAAGCAAGGCTCGCGGAGCAAGCTCAGTGGGAGCAACGAATTGGGGCCGATGGTCCGGAGGCTGAAAAGCAGTTACTCGCAACCCGGAAGGATGCCCTTGGCATGCTTCAGACCAACTACCGCGAGGTGATCGACGACCTGCTGCGGATCGACTCCAAGTCCCGCGATCTCCAAGAACTGATCCTAGAATTCCGGGGGTTCCTAAACGAGAAGCTTTTCTGGATCCGGAGCGCACCGGCAGCCGGATTGGAGGTCTTGAGAGATCTCCCCGGCTCGGTGGCTTGGCTATTCTCCGCTAAGCACGGAAGCCAGTTTGAGAGTTCCTTGACAGGCATCCCGCGGCGCCACCCGTTTCTCTGCCCCTTGGCGGTCGTGATCCTGGCAGCTCTCTTGGCAACTCGGCGTCGCGTCGCAGCCTGCCTGACCGCACGTGGAAAACAGGTCCGCCGGATTTCCACGGACCGCTACTCCCACACCCTCGCCGCGCTCGCCGGAACGCTCCTCTTGACCGCTCCGGTTCCTCTCGCACTCGGTTTCCTCGGTTGGGCACTCGTTCGCGATCCTGGAGCCGGGGGGTGGCTTCAGGGACTGGGGCTAGGCATGTTGTGGGCGACGATGTTTCTTGGCTTTGTTTCTTTTCTCAGCTCCTGCGGCCGATCCGGTGGCCTCGCACACCCCCACTTCGAATGGGGCGAGACCACAGCAAAGCGGTTGTGTTCTAACTCTCTCAAATTATTTGTGCCGTATGTTGCGTTGCTCTTGGTGACCAGCAGTACCCTCTTCGCCTCCGACCCACAACAGCTACGAAGCCTCGGACGGGTCTGCTTCATCGTGGCACAGATGTGGCTGACTGCTGGACTGTGGAGGCTGTTGCAGCCATCAGACGGGCTCTTGGCCCAGAAGCTTAGCGATCATCCGCAGGGCGTGCTCTCGCGATCCCGTATCCTGTGGTTAGGCCTCGTTGTTGGCGCGCCAATGACTACTGCTGTGCTTGCCCTCGTAGGTTACGTTCTCACCGCCTTCGCTCTCAACGCGGTATTCCTTGGAAGCCTCGTGCTCATCGCAGCAGGTATTGTGCTCTACTCACTGGTCCTTCGCTGGTTCACGATCAAGGAGCGCAAGATGGCCTTCGCAGAGGCTCTCGAGAAACGCCGGGCTCGTCGGGAGGCTGCCTCCTCCGCAAAGGAGGAGTCTGAGGAACCCATCCCCGTCGAGGAGGTAGAGAACGATTTGAATCTCGAAGATATCAGCACCCAGACCCGACGCCTCCTTCGTTCGCTCGCAACTGTGGCGGTGATCGTGTTGCTTTGGTGGTACTGGGAAAAGTCCCTCCCAATCGCAGAGTTCCTCGGGACCCAGCCCGTCGGCGTCGGCATCAGTTTTCTCAGCTTGGCTCAGGCCAGTCTCATCATCGTAGTGGCCACCACCGTGATACGCAACCTTCCCGGCTTGCTCGACTTAGCAGGATTTCGCAACTCGGGCATCGACACAGGGACGCGCTACGCAGCGGCGACCATTATCCAGTATGCCCTCGCAGCGGTCGCGCTCGGATTGCTGGCAAACATACTCGAATTAGACTGGTCACAATTCGGGTGGATCGCCGCCGCCCTAAGCGTGGGTCTGGGCTTCGGCCTACAGGAAGTTGTCGCAAACTTTGTGTGCGGAATCATCCTTCTATTCGAAAGGCCCATTCGCCGAGGAGACGTCGTCACGCTCGACGGCGTGACCGGAACCGTTTCTCGGATCAGGATGCGGGCCACCACCATCACCAATTGGGACCGCCAGGACTACATCGTTCCTAACAAGCAGCTCATCACCGGATCTCTGATCAACTGGACTCTAACCAATACCATCAACCGGATTGTGATCCCGATCGGAGTGGCCTACGGGAGCGACACCGGCCAGGCGATGAAGTTGCTCCGCGAAACTGCCGAAAGCCACCCTCTAATCATGGACGACCCCGCCCCGCTCATCTCCTTCGAGTCCTTTGGCGAGAGCACGTTGGATCTCATCCTGCGCTGCTATCTGCCGAATATGGACAGCCGGATCAAGACGATCACCGAGCTGCATGGCGAGATTGACCGCCGGTTCAGGGAAGCGGGAATCGAAATCGCCTTCCCGCAACACGACTTGCACCTGAGAAGCATGGATCCCGGCATCCCATCGCCTTACCAAAACCAAAGTCCTAGTCTAGTGCCCTGATCGCGGAACGGTGAAGGTACGAGACGTGTCGGTCAGCCAGATCCCCAAAAGATCTTCGACGTCCCTTGTCGGCTGACCGGACCAGCATCCCCAAACCGACGTTACCGCCTCTCCAGCTCACCATCTTCGGCATCGCGACGGCATGCTCACGCCTCACCGCCTCCACTACCGCTAATCCAGATCCCGTGCCCTGAAGCTGAGATTCATGGGGGCCCACAAACCATTGATTCGAACTCCATCAACGTCTATGGGTGCCAATGTGCGTTTGCCATTGGCTTCTACCTAGGCTCGTCGGTATGGGATTTGCCTGATCGTCGTCTACTGAACAAGATTCCTACCTCAAGTTTCACGTCGTCGATGAAGCCACCGGACGGAGCGTTTCTTGTCACCAACTCACGGAATCTGCCGCACTCTAAAATACCGGGGCGCAGTCGAACCTGTCTTGGGGACCGACAAGTGCATTTCTGTCTGCGTTTTTAAGGGCGTGCTTGGTCTCCTGGCATTCCAATTCACGAGATCCTCTGAGGATTCGACTTGGTAGCGCATGTTAGGGTTGATGACCTTCCACCGTAGAATCCAATCTCTGCCGTCGCTTGATTCTTCAACGGACAGGCGAAAGGCCTCGTAGGGGAAAGTGTTCCGCTTGCTGATTGGATTGGTACCGATGAGGAACTCGTAACTATTGCTAACGGAGTCTCCATCAAAATCATTCTCCCCATCGGGAATGCCATCAGGCTCGGTAGACCCGTTGTCCCCTGTGGAATCTCTCCGTTCAGGATCAAAAGGATTCTGCACTCCCGGAACCGCGGGCTCAAAGTCGTGCACCTCATCTCCGAAACGCAATCCGTCACCGTCGCGGTCCAGCGTGAGCCACTCGCCGTAGTTTCCCGGAACAAGCGTAAACGTTAGCCTTTCAAACCCGGATTCTCTCGTCAACAACCGGCTCAGGTAGACAGTGGGATCCCCTCGATCAGTCAGGAAGACTGCGCTCTTGTCGTGCAGGAATGAATAAACTTCTCCACCTTTGGTTCCCCGAGCAATAAGATCCAAGTAACCGTAAGCGTCTCTCGTCATTTCCACGAGCCTGACGACCTTGAAGTAATCGAGGTCAGTGATCGAATCGTCGAACTGCAACTGATGTCCCACTCCCGCATGAACGTCGTAAGGATTCAGGTTGGCCGGGGCAATTCGAGCTCCGCCCGACAAATTTGCCGAACTACCGGCGAAGGAGAAGAGGAAGGCCGCCAGATCGGCGAGTTCGTCGTCGCTCGTGAAATGAAACACATCCTGACCTAGAAACCGCGTGAGCGTGTCCACGCCGCCGTCGTGCATGAACCCGAATCCAGCGAGGCTCTTTCGACTGGTGGCGTCAAAACCAGTTTTTTCGTAAAGATTGCGAAGATGAGCAGGTCTGAACGGCCCATCTGCCGACCCAACAAGATCCGTCAGGGTACGAAGTCCATCTCGGCTTCCCGCAATCGCGCTCACTGTTGGGTCGCCAACGGGATAGCTGAATCCAGAGCTTCCAATGTGACAGCTTTGGCAACCAAACAGACGAGTGTCTCCAAAACCATTTCTGTTGCGGAACAGGCTTTCGCCTCTCTTGGCATTGCCCGTCCGGATCCTGTTCCCTTCTTCACCCACCCCATCGGCAGCGAACTCGCCGGGAAGCGGGACGGATTCCTTCAGTGAGTTATCCACACTTCGGTTGGGATTGGGAGGGAAGTGAAGCGTGGCCAAAAACTGCTTGAACTCCAACATCTCAGCTTCCGTGAGTCTCGAGTCGTCGCCAAGCAGATTCTCGAAAGTGATGTTGAAGTCTTCCAATCCCGTCTTGTCTCCACGCCAGTGGAACGGCTCGTTTCCCATGATTCCTTGCAGCGTCGCCGTGACCATGGGTCCCTTCATTGGATGAAAGACGGTCTCGCTCTCGAAGAAGCCTCGCTCATCGACAATCCTATTGACGACTATCTTTGAGCTGGCC
Source organism: Verrucomicrobiales bacterium (assembly GCA_028281705.1). GTDB lineage: Bacteria > Verrucomicrobiota > Verrucomicrobiia > Verrucomicrobiales > DEV007 > JAACDM01. The sequence goes on along the minus strand of JANQJH010000445.1, from coordinate 11,518 downwards.
GTGGGATCTCCGAGATCCCAAGCGAGCCGATCCATACGCCCATCAATATGGCAGGACGCGCAGGAAGCTTGACCAAGGCCGGAGTTCTTGTGCGTGTCGTAGAGATGGCGGCGACCAGCTCGAATCCTCTCCGGAGTGGGATCGAAGAACCGGGTGCGTGAGATTTCGCTGTTTGTTTCCGTGCTAACGGTTGAGATGCTCGAATCAAAGCGGTTGAGTACATAGAGACGATGCTTCTCGTCATTGATGGCGAGTCCGGTCGGGCCTTCGCCTACTTCAATCGTCACGCCGGCATGCTCCCGATCTCCTCCAGCCCCGACAACAATCACGTTGTTGGATCCCATTCCAGCGATGTAAGCGCAGCTCCCATCGGACATCCAGGCGATCGCTCGAGGATCTCCTATGGAAAGGTCCCGTTGAGCCTGAGGTATCGTCGATGTCTGATAGTCCAAATGTGGATTGAGGTCGGAAATGATGATCGAAGCATCGTCGTCATTCGCCGGGACGAAGGTGGCCTGCCGAACGCGAATGAACGTGCCTTTCAAGTTGGGCTCGAAACGGATATGATTCATGGCCTCGGTGCCAACAACCGTGACCGCGCCCGTTTGCGGATGCACGGCGAGTGCCATGCAAGAATTCATCAGGCTGCGTACGTAGGACACGGAGTCAGATGCCGTGTCAATCATGGCCACATCGTGATCGGCCAGATCCCATCCCGGCACACGACCGGATTTGGCCGCAAGCTCGCCACTCACCAAAGCCGTCCAATCCGCATCGTTGTCGTCAAGCCATCGCCCGTCTGGCGTTCTCTTGACGATGTGCGCCACTTTGGGAGCTTCGGCCACAAGTGCCGTGTTATGGGCCACCGTCTGAGCCCCTTCAACAGGCACGGGATTCTTGCCCTGATAAGGCCCCGCCGGATCATCTACGGCGTTGGGAGGAAAGGACCGGAAAACCCGATCAATACTCCCCCCACCAACGAGAGTCGTGCCATTTCCAGATTCGAACACGGCAGCATAGACCACGCGGCCATCCGGGCTAACTGCCAAAGCGCGTGGATCCTCGCCTTCGAGGACGATGGCTTTGGGTTCCGCTGACAAATCATTCAAGTCGAAGACTTGTACTGTATTCACTTGTGAGCAAGTCACATAAGCTCTACTGGGATCTCCTGCGAACACGACATCGGCTGGCTCGTCAAGTGTTGCCAGAATGGAGTTCACCGAACGGGATGAGAGATCGACAATGCTGACAGAATCGGAGACATGGTTGACCACCCAGAGTTCTTCGTCATTCCGAAAACGTGCTGAAACAGGATCAAGGCCAACAGGCACTGACGCCATGTGTCGAGGCGTATTGTCCACGACATCAAAGATCTCAACAGCCGCCGCCGCGGTATTGCAAGCAGCCAAGTGCTGTCCATTCGGAGAAAGATCTAGCGGATGTACGTGAGGGGACTCGAAATTGACGAAAGATAGATCCTCGTGGATGCGCTCGACGTCCTGAGCAAGAGAAAGAACCGGAACCGCTCCGAGGAAGAGCACCACACGACAGGCAATTTGCATCTTCATGGCTAGAACGACGGCTCCAAGGCCGCCCTCTGAAATTCGGCTAAAAGTTTAATCAAGATTGTGCGCGTAGGCAACACTTATTCTCATCGATACTTCGCCCTGTCCTCGGCTATTCAATCGGGCCCCGAGCACCGCAGGGATCTGCGGCTTCTTAGAATGCGATACGAGTCGGAGTCAAAACGGGGAAGGAACCGGTTCCGGCTCGATGATCGGCACAGGCACTTCTCCACACTGCATCTTGAGCTCCCAATCTGCGCTCAGCGGTCATTACAATCGGATGTTGTGATCAGAGAGAGACCCAATTGATTCCTTCGTGATGCCACGATCCCGATCCAGATTGCGCGATGCTCCGGGCATGAGAACCACCCTTTCGTGTGGCAGTTCATCCGCGCCCTCCCCCACCCGACGACGCCTCCGCTGTCATCCCCACCCACGTCTTCGTGGCTCAGAAACGGGCAGACCAGCCACCGGAGATCATTGGGGAAACCCACCATGTAGCCGCGGTTGGATCCCGCGTTCACCGAGCAAGGGGGTGATGCGATCCTGGGGATTGAGCGGCCTTTTTCTCCGACGATCGGATGATCTGCCTGCTAGTAGCTGGCACCGATTTTTCTCACAGCGGGCGGGCTGATGTCGTTCTGCTCCATGCCTCCTCAACCCTAACCGGTTAGTGACCAACGCCCAAGAAGATTTCGAGGTCGCGAATTCTAGCAAAATGAAATGAAATATATTAATTATAGAAATTCCTTATTTACTTGACAAACACGTTAAATCAAGTATTTTGCCCCAAACTTGGTTGGATGTGAAAATCGAATACCTATACTACCTGATTGGCGCAGGTATTATCGCCTGGATTTTCTTGCTGGACAATGATCCACGGGCTGAACCGAAGCGCACCAAGGTCAAGGATCATGAGGCAGATTTGAAGTGGGTTAGGGAACAGCGACGATTGTTGAGGCAGGAGATCCAAGTTACCAAGGCAACCTTGTTAGTAGAAGATTACGTGCGTGCGGCTATCGAGATTGAGGCGGTGAATCTTAGTGATTTTCGCATTTATAAATGTGAGTTTCATTGCTTGTTAGGAGATTCCGACCACAGCAAAGTCTGGGCCCAGGGTAGATTTGGGGGCGAGATCCGGGGAGGGTGCGCCGCAGGGGAAACCTTTACTCTAAAGCTTATTGTGTTAGATGATCGGGAATGGCGTGAAGTGCCAGACGGCGAATCCGCTTTAATATCGGTAATGCCTGTTGCCATTTATGGGCCTGGTGAACAACCGCTGTATGATGCGCGTGACCTAGCCTGGGATATAGCACATTCTAAGAAATTCCTCAAAAATGGCACTTACCAATAAGGTAAGTAGATAAGGTAAGTAGCTATTGGACGATTATGGGCATTGCCACTATTGCGGAGGATAGCGATGGCCCATGAACAGTGCCCTCGGGATAGGTGAACAGAGAGCATCTATCTCGGGGGACATGCTTTGCTGGATCCTTTACAAACCATCGCCCTATTTTGGACTCGCCGGTCTCGAAGCGGAGATCTCAAGGCTTGCTGGTGCGCGTAGAGGAATTGGAACAGGGCCATGAGCTAACCTGTGCTCGCGGCGAGCCGTTGGTTGGACACTGGCTGATCGCAATCGTAGTAGCCCTCAGTCATATTGGCTCCGGTCGGCGAATTCTAATCGATTGCCGAAAACGTCACTGACATAGAAACGTCTTACCGGATGGAGAGCCTCATCCCATTTCACGGCAGTTTCGGCATTCTCTAAGCGCTGTGCCAGACCGTCGAGATCATCCACAATGAAACCAGGATGAGCCTTCCGGTTAGGGCAAAAATTCTGGGCGACACCAAGATGCAACTGCCGCCCTTCTTCTAACTGATACCAAACTCCTCCTCTTGCCAATAGGGTTTCCGGCTTCCTGATTTCCTGAAATCCCAGAATCTCGCTGTAAAAGGCTCTGGCATCCGCTTCTCGATCCCTTGGCATCGCCACCTGAACGTGATCCAATCGGTACTTCATTAGACTTGTCTATCTACTTGTTTTCCCCATCGGTTGGATCTTGCCAGCTTCTTTTCGCACTCCCCATTCCCACAACGTCAGTCCGGATATCTCTCCGTCTTCACTCTCGTTGAACAACACTTGAACATCGAGGCCGGGGATGTGAAATCGCTGCTTCTCTAAGGGCACCAGCTCATACCTTCCTCCGGCCGAAAGGAAGAGCTTCCCCGCCTGCTGCCGGACCCTAAGCCGTCTCACCGCTGATTGGTAGTTTCCTTCAAACTTCGCTAAAACGTCGCTTCCCCAACTCACCTCGGGGGCATCCTCCGTGACTTCGCCTTGGGCCTTGAGCATTTCCCGGGCAGACTCATTGGCTGGATTCAAAGCGACCGCCCTCTTCAAGGACGCGATCATCATCTCTTGTTCTTTCAGCAGATCCAAGGCTTTCGCCCTTCCAAAATGGGCAGTTCCCGTTTCTTCGCGCTCTAAGATGGCATCGTAAACTTCCAAAGCGTCCCTACCGCGACCACGATCCAAGAGATGATTTGCAATCGTAAACAAGGGGGTGAGCGGGATCGAGATTTCATAGCCCATTCGCTGACTCAATCGTTCATAGTGACGCCCGAGGGCTTCGAGTCCATCGTTCGCGTAGGTTGCCAGCGGGTCATTCAAATGCCAACCGGCAAAGACATGTTCGAGCCCACGATAGGTGCCCTGATACGGCACAGATTGATGGGATTCCTCGTCCAAGATGGTACACTTCGAGGAGAGTCCGTCCGGAGAGGTACTTTCCAACAATTTGGTCAATCGATCCAATCCCTCGGCCATTTGCTTCCCGTGAATCCCACCGTCTCTCCCTTCGTTGCCCATGGTTAGGAAAACCGTTCCATCGAACCTGGCACCACGTTTCAGTCGCTCTTCGGCCCGAACGACCATCGCCAATTCGTTCCACCAAAGACTCGGGCTGATGACGATGTAGCCTTGAAAAACTCTGGGATCGTCCAACAAGGCATACACGCCAAAGAGCCCGCCAAGCGAGTGGCCCATGAGAGTTCGAAACTCTCGCGTGCGGTAATCGGCGTCGATGAGCGGGATCAGTTCGTCACGAATGAAGCCAAGGAACTCATCGGCGTTTCCAGTATCCTCGCCTTCTCCTGGAGGAAGAAATTCTGAGTTCCGATCGACAGCGGAAATCCCGACGACGATCATATGGGGGATCCGGCCGGTCTTGGCCAGAAAACGGACTGTGGCAGTCGCATGAAGAAAGTGATCGTCACCATCCAAGAGGTAGAGAACGGGAAATCGCTCTTCGGTATAGGGATAATGTACCGGTTTCGAGACTAAGAACTCTTGAGCTTCTTCAAGGCTCTCCGAGTAGAACGATCGTTTTTCACCGATGGTAATCGATCCGTGGGCGGCTAACGATTGCGCCCCCAAGAACGGCTGACCAGGCCCAAGCACGAGGAACGTTACTGCCAAGGCGAGCAGATGCGTCCATGGGTTCACGACGGAGCAAGCGTTCTTGTGGCTCATCGAGGATGCTTCAGTCGAGCCGTATGAGGTTCTGCGTCGCCGTGTCAATTCGATTGACCCACCAACCATGCTCATTGATATAGGCATCAAAAGTTTCGTCCCCAAGGATCGTGCGGATAGCGCTCTCCGCCTCGCTCTTGATCACGTCCAGTTGCTCCCGCGGCGCATTTCCTGACGCTTTCAGTTGATCGGCCCGAGCCACTGCTTGATCTTGAAGATCGATCACTTCACTGATGAGTTCCCTTGGCTTCGCATACCGATCGACCCAGGTCGCAAGAAATTGATAGTCTCCACGATTCATGATCTTGTATTCAGCGTATCTGACCTCCCCCAAAGTATTGGAAATCTCCGCCTCCATCTCTTCACGGGCAAGCCTTTTCTCAGCCAGATATCCGGGATCATCGGAGGGCGATTGGCCCGGCGGGTAGCGCTCTTCGAACTGCCGATTAGCATGATAAATGGCTTCGTACTCCTTTTCAGACGCGTCAAAATATGTCAGGTTGGCTTGGATCTGGGCGGCCCTGGGGGACATGCGCAACTCATATTGTTCCCATTCCTCATCCGATAGTTCCAGTCTGAGCTTCTCTTCCATATGCATTCTCCAGGCACTGAGGCTTTCCTTTTCTTCGGTCGTTAGAAGGCCGCGGCTGGCGTCGCGAGCATGATCTTCAATTTGTCGGAGGGCGTCATGGACTGCGCGTACCAATTCTTGTTTCTCCTGCTGCAGGAAGGAGAGAGCTTGTTCGCTGGTGTGGCCGGATGACTCCAAATCCTTGTCGTCGCTGAGCCGATCATGGCCTAGAAGGGAAACCAAGAGGTCCCGGCGTTCTCTCTTCAGATCGAGAAGCTGTTCCAGTTCTTCCCAGCTACCCAATGGCGCGGTTCGGGACCGGGGATTCCAATACTTGTAGGGTTGGGGCCTCTTTCTCAGTTTGGCAAATCGCTGCGCGAACAGACGGTCGACCGCGCCCGAAACGATGTCCCTAATAATGGGTTCCGGATACTCGAGAGCCCGCAGGACTTGGATACACTCCCGGAGTCCTTCGGCATCTCCGATCTTGGCCCAATCGATGTTCGCCGGACCTGGCGGAAGCTGACCGGCCCGTCCTTCCGCGTTGTTAGGACGTGCGATGGCGATTTGTTCGCGGTCCAAGAGCTGTTCCCTGAGATCTGCCATCTCCTCTCGTTGATCCTTGAGTTGATGCAACTGAATTCCAATTGGGACAATGAAAATTGCGGCCGTGGTCAACGCTACTTTGGTTTGTGTCATCGTTTGCAAGGTGTTTAGATAAAGAACAGAGTGAGCGACTCCGGCAGAGGCCTGACAGGCGCCCGCTGAGATGAGGCTAACAGTACCTGCTGGCAAGGGTGTTGTAGAGAGGGAGGAAAGAAGTCCGCCAAGGCAACCCGTAGACAGACCCACTCCACGCTTCCTCAGCATCCGGCAAAGCGTCGTCAGCGCCTTGCCAACACGCTTGCGACCAGCATCTTCGGATCGCCCAATAGCCTGACCGATTTCGCGAAACGATTTTTCTTCGAAGAAACGCAAAAGGATAACGTTTCGATCTCGATCCGAAAGGTCATTGATGGCCGCATCAACGATCGGAAGGGCATCCTTCCAAGAATCCCTTCCTTGTTCTTGGAGGACAAAGTTCTCTTGGAATTCTCTCATGTGGGTCCTTCTCGTGCGTTCTCTGCGGCAAGCGTTCGCGCTTTCCAGGACTGCCGTGCGGTGGAGCCATCCGGGGAGATTGTGGTTGGACACGAGCCTGGAAGCTTTTCTTGCAAGAATGGCAAAGACGTTTTGGACAATCTCTTTTGCCAGTTCGTGATCACCGGTTTGACGTCGGGCCACGCCGTAGACCAAAGCTCCGTATTGCTCAACCAGTTCGCTGAACACAGCCTCGCCGCCGTTCTCTACGAATTGTCTTAGCAACCGGGTCTCATGCATCTACTATTTTACGTGCTGCGGGTTCCTAAACCGGAAAAAAATCAATGCCAAATTCAGACACCCCCACACCTTCAGAAGATTTTTGGCTGCTCAAGTAGCGCGACTCAAGGTCGACGTGGACAGCGGAGTCCATCTGGCACGGACGTCCAAGGCCGCTCAAGGAGCAGAAGAGCTCCAGCCCTTACAGGACGGTCCAACTCGAACCGCGCCGGTCCCGCGGTGCCACTCAATGCGGCTGGCTCGGTCTGGAACTGAGACAAACAGGCCTTCGGGGGAGTGAAAGGTGCTGAATATCAAGACATTGGGACAAGTCGAGGCGGAGCCCTGCTGCCCAGCCCATTGATTCGAGCTCCATCAACGCCTATTGGTGCCAATGCGCATTTGCCAATGGTTGTTACTTGGGCTCGTCGGCATGGGATTTGCCCGATCGTCGTCTGCTGAACAAGGTTCCTATTTCAAGATTCACGTCGTTGATGAAGCCACTGGACGGGGCGTGCCGCTGATCAAACTCGAGACGGTGAACAAGGTCCGCCACTGGACGGACAGCAACGGCATCATCGCGTTCAATGAACCGGGACTGATGGGACGAGAGGTTTTCTTCCACGTTGCCGGTCACGGCTACCGCTATCTGATCGACGGATTCGGCTACCGCGGTGTGAGGCTTCATCCTCGGAAGGGAGAAAGCGCCACCGTCAAGGTCCGGAACCTGAACGTCGCGCAACGACTCTACCGGATTACCGGACAGGGCATCTATCGGGACAGCGTGCTCACCGGGCATCCCATCCCGACGGCACACGGAACGCTGAATGCGTTTGTCACTGGGCAGGATACGGTGATCGCAACTCCATTCCGCGATCAGATCTACTGGTTTTGGGGCGACACCGATCGCGTCTACTACCCCTTGGGCAACTTTTCGGCCTCAGGAGCCATCTCTCAACTGCCGACCTCAGGTGGACTGGATCCTTCACTTGGGATCGATCTGGACTATTTTGTGAGCCCTGATGGATTCAGTAAAGGCATGGTGAATCTGCCAGGAAAAAGCCTGCGGTGGATTGAAAGCCTCATGCCCCTCGCAGATCCATCCGGAAAGGAACATCTCTATGCACGCGTCGCCAACATCCGTGATATCGGGTACGCCCACGACTGGCATCTCATGCGGTTCCACGAAGACAAACAAGAATTTGAATCCATCGTGCGATGGGACCAGAAGCACGATCATCACGACTCAGCACATCCGTTCCTCGGCAAAACGGAAGACGGTGTCACCTATTACTATCTCTATCCGAGTTATCGAGTGGAAGCGACACTCGAAGGCATCTCGAACCTGGAATCTTACGAGGCATGGACATGCGTCTCGGGAGCTGGCCGGATCCCAGCTGCTGATCAGCTCAGCGACGTTGGGATCGACCGCGACGAAACCGGACGACCACAGTATTCGTGGAAGCCTGGAGCCCATCGACTGGAGCGCGACAAAATGGCGAATCTCATCGAGAAAGGGCTCTTGTCGGCCGACGAGGATTGGAGCCGGACACTCGATGTCGAAACGGGTTCAGCAGTGCCCTGGAGGCGGGGTTCCTTGTATTGGAATGCCTTCCGGAATCGATGGATCGCCATCGTCACGGCAAAACCCGGGGACGTTTGGTTCTGCGAGGCCGACACTCCGACAGGGCCGTGGAGCTACGCTCGCCGAATCGTCCAACACGATCGCTACAACTTTTACAACCCGACTCAACATCCTTTCTTCGATCAGGATCATGGTCGAGTGATCTTCTTCGAGGGCACCTATTCCGCCACCTTCTCGCAAGCCGCCGTCAAGACACCGCGATACGACTACAATCAGATCATGTATCGCCTTCAACTCGATGACGCCCGGCTCGCCCTGCCTGCTCCGGTTTACCGGATCAAAACCAATGAAGGAAAAGAGTTCTACGGAATGCGGGAGAAAGTGATCTCCGAGAATGCTTGGGATGACATCGTCGAGATTGCCTTCTACGCCGTGCCCCCTTCGGCTGCCCATCCCTCGCTCATCCCATTCTTCGAAAGCGACATTGACGGAAGGCAAGTCGTCACCAGCGCAGGTACGGAAGGCAACGTTCTCTTCCACGCCCTTCCCGCCTCGATCCTGGATCGCGAGCCGACAGGGTTGGAATTGGCTGGCAAGTGGGAGTGCCGCGCCTTGACCCCTGACAAGAACGCTTTTCCTTTCACGCTCCAGATCACTGGACAAGGAGAGTCCCGCGAGTTGAGCGTGTCGCTAGGAGAAATCCAATCGACCGAGTGGAAACCCGATGGATTTACAATCTCCCTGGCAAGCGGAGGGAACATCTTCGAAATGAGTGGTCGTCTGGAGGGGAGGACACTCTCCGGGAGATGGCGAAAGGTAGGTCAGGATTCCGCGGGCAGTTGGAATGGCAAACCGGCAGAAGATGCCCAGGATCAGGCCGTGGACTTCGGAACGCAGGCGCTTCGCAAACTATGCGCCCACCATGTGGATCCGACGCAGCCTCACGTCTATTCGCTGACACAGCGAGTGACCGATGACGTCATCGGAGCCGTCTGGAAAAGCCCAACGACCGTTCTTTCATTCGACCGTACCGCCTCCCCAGCGACCATTTCCTCCTCGGACGAATAAAGCTTCGATATTGAACTGAAGGAAAGAGCCGGTCGAGTCTGATTCGAGCGTCCTCGGCCGCGAAACGCCGGCTGGTGGTCACGGAGGTGCGCCAGAAGCGTTCGACGGCGCGCGATTCTTCTTTGCATCCCTTTCCGGTCGTTTCGCTGCGCTTCACAACCGGCTACCAGGTGGCCGTGCCTCCGGCACTTAAGCCAGTAGTAGCCAGGATAACTATCCTGGCGTAACAAAAACTGATGTAATACATGGATGCGATCTTCGAGTTCCCCTTTTTGAGAATGACCGCAATCCACAAAAATTCGTTTGTTCCTCCACTAGATTCAGGAGCATCCAGAGGGTACAGGATCTATCATGGCGAAGAAATTCCGCGCAATCTCAAATACCGTTGTGGTTCACCAGCGCGAACGGGTTCTGTAAAGCGCAAGGTAACAGTCGCGGTACGCTCGTCGATCACGACGCGAGACCATTCCACGGTCTGCGCCGGATCATTCGCCCACGTGGAAAGGTCTTCTGACATTTCCACCAACAGCAAACCACCTTCTGCAGCCAAATTTTGCCGGTAGGTCAGAACTACGAATTCTTGAAGCGCCCCATCGACTGCGAGCTCGCGAATGGCCACTTTCGGAAAGGGGGCATCCGAGGCGAGACTCGGATTGGAGCCAAAAAGAAACTCGATGAGATTGCAGAGCGCATCGCCGTCATCATCTTCGTTTGGACCACCCACGAGGCCATGGAGTGACGCCCAACCGGCATAAGTGGCATCTTCATCGAGGGGCTCCCCATTGCGTTGCTTGGCTGTCCAATTGACGGCCTCGCCATGCTCCGGGTTGCTGTCTGGGCGATTGAGGAGGAGGCTTGAGCCGCCACCATCCGCTGCCTCTGGCCACGGAAGCTGATCGTTGTAAGTAAAATCCCGGATCGGCACGGGGCCGACCCCGGCGACGAGCAAGCGCTCGCCGTCATTGCTGAGACGGCCACGATACTCGTACCATTGGGTGCCGTCGAGAACGCCGTAGCGGGCCTCATAACTGGCCCGATCACGCACGAGAAGGACGCGTTCGCCGGCGGGCAACAGCGTGTGTTCCGGGAACTTGAAGACGATCCCCGATTGGAAGCGGACGCCAGTAAGATCGAGCGGCCGGGTCGCAATGTTCATGAATTCAAGGAACTCGAAATCATCACCATCCCCCGTGACAGCGAGTTCCTCCGGCGTGACCGGTTCAGCCGGATGGTAGTGAATCTCCGAGATGACGAGGTTTATCGCATCGGCAGGAAGACTATCGATGGAAAAGAAAGCTTCATTGAGTGCACTCCATTCGCCGCTGCTGGTCTCGAAAGCGCGTGAACGCAGAAGCGTTGGCTCTGTGAAAAAGAGGGGCTCACTGACATTGTCCGCGCTATTTTGATTGGTCGTCTCGCCGCGCAATAGCATATCAAGACGGATATCCGAGCTCGTGCCGCTACCTTGATGAACCTCCACGGCGATAGTGTTCATCCCTGCGGAAAACGTCGTCGTTGGCAATACGAAATCTTTCCAACCATTTTCATCACTGACCGTGCTGTCGGCAAAGTCATCATAGCCGGCATTGGGCCGAAGATTCGCGCGTACGGCTTCCTCACCGTTGACGTAAATGGCCGCACCGTCGTCGTACTTGACTCGCATGAGAAAGTGGAGAAACACCGAGGGATCGGGGATCTCGACAGTGGTGCGAAAATAAGTTGTGGGGAACTTGTCAGCTGCGGATCCCCCGAAACTCAGCGCGGTGCCCGAGTCTTCACCGTCACTACCATAGCCTAACTGGGAAGGCCCCGAATTCCAGGAGGCGTCATTGAAT
>JANQJH010000250.1 GCA_028281705.1 Verrucomicrobiales bacterium | reverse complement strand
AGGCCTGCATCAAGTTGCGATGGAACCCCGTGGCGATAAGCTGGGCCTCCGACACCTCTGGGAGTTTGTCCCCTGCCAACTGCTCGAGCGTGAATTGATTAAAAGGAAGATCCTCGTTCAGGACGTTGATGACCCAGTCGCGATAGAGCCACATGGTTCTCGGCTGATCGGCGGCGTGGCCCGTGGTATCGGCGTACCGCGCCAGGTCGAGCCAGTCCTGTGCCATCCGCTCACCGTAACCCGGCGCCGCCAGCCACCGGTCGATCAACCGCTCAACCGCGTTGGAATGACGCTCGAAATCTTCCTCGAAGGCGTCCTGCTCTGCCAAATTCACCGGAAGCCCCCGAAGGTCGAGACTCAGCCGCCGCAGGAGACGCCAGGGAGCAGCGGCCGCGTTCGGCTCACGCCCATCATGACGCATCTCCCGCAGCAAAAAAGCGTCGATCGCACCTCGGGCCCAGACATGACGAACCTCTCTTTCCGGTAGCGCGGGCAACACGGGGGCCTGGAAAGCCCAATGGGTTTCCTCTGAGAGAGCCACCAATGGCCAAATCATCGATAACGTGACTAAAAACGGACGACGCACCGGCGCAGTCTATGATCGAATTCTCAAGCTGGCCAGACGAGAGGATCGGGCCCATCAAATTCGCGCGGGTGATTTTTTGGAGTCGATGGTTTTTTCTGCGAGGAATCACTTGCGACCCGGCGTCTTGAAGACCAGAGGTGACGCCCATGGACGCGCAACCCATGGACGAGACACGCCTGGCGAATCTGCTGGAGCAGTTTCGCTCGAAGTCCGTTCTCGTCTTGGGCGACGTCATGTTGGATCGCTTCATTTGGGGCAACGTCTCCCGCATTTCGCCGGAAGCCCCAGTGCCCGTCGTCCACGTAGAGCGCGAGTCGGCCTACCCGGGCGGGGCCGCCAACGTGGCGCGCAATCTGATTCCCTTCGCCAAGGAAGTCAGCGTCATGGGCGTCCTCGGTCCCGGCATGATGGGCGACTTTCTCCTGGAGAATTTCACCGAGGAAGCGCTCTCGACCGACGATCTCTTCCGCGACGACGGCTACGAAACGATCGTCAAGACTCGAGTCGTCGCACGGAGCCAACAAGTCGTTCGCATCGACCGCGAAACGCCCCGCCCCGTCTCGCAAGACGTGGTGGACCGGATTCGGAATCGCTTTGAAGAACGGCTCCCCCAAATGGATGCCGTCATCATCGAAGACTACGCCAAGGGGCTTCTCGGCCAGGAGCTGGTCGATGCCGTCATCCAAACGGCCCAACAAGCCGGCGTGCCCGTCACGGTCGATCCCAATCCTAACAACCCCATTCAATGGCGGGGAGTGACCGCCGTCAAACCCAACCGGATCGAAGCCTTTCAAGCCGCCGGCCTTCCGGACCAAGCCCTGGGCGAAGATCTCACGACGGCTCCCATCCTTCTCGAAGTGAGCCGGAGACTTTACGAACGCTGGGGTTGCGAACATCTCTTGACCACTCTGGGAGAGCGGGGACTGGTCCTCATGAGCCAGGGCGAACCCCCATGGCATAGCCCGCCGCAGGCGCGAGAGGTCTTCGATGTTTCCGGCGCGGGAGATACCGCGATCGCTCTCTTTACTCTCGCATTGTGTTCGGGAGCCACCGCGCAAGAGGCCGCTCATCTCTCGAACCACGCCAGCAGCATCGTGGTGGGCAAGGTGGGGACGGCAACGATTTCACCAGAGGAGTTGACGAACGGGATCAAGAGCGACTATCTGCGGCCCAACTCTCTTCAGCAATCCTAACATGGAACCGAACGTCTACTGCTTCATCCCCGCCCGATGGGCCTCCACCCGTTTCCCGGGGAAGCCGCTTCATCCTCTGGCGGGAAAGCCGCTCATCCAGCACGTCTGGGAGCGTTGTCAGGAGTGCGCCAAACTCGACCGGGTGATCATCGCGACCGACGATGCTCGGATTGAAGAGGCGGCCCGCGCCTTTGGCGCCGAAGTCTGTCTCACGCGGGATGATCATCCCACGGGCTCGGATCGCATCGCAGAAGCCGCGGCTCAGTACGACGCCTGCACCCACGTGGTCAATGTCCAGGGAGACGAACCCCTGATCGATCCCGGCCTGGTCGATCGCCTTGCCGACCGGCTGCGGGCAAATCCCGACCTCCCCATGGTGACGGCGGCCAACCCATTGACCGACGAGCAGGACATTGCCAACCCCAATATTGTGAAAGTCGTGCTTAACAATCGCGGAGAAGCTCTCTACTTTTCCCGGAGCGTGATTCCACATGGGCGAAATCGCCATCCGGGGACGACCTGGTTACGGCACCAAGGAATTTACGGATACTCGAAGGCCTTTCTCCTTCAGTACGTCCGTTGGGATTCTTCCCCCCTGGAGGTCACCGAACAACTCGAACAACTTCGCGCCCTGGAGAATGGCGCGACCATCGCGGTGGTGATCACCGAGGACGATGCCGTGGGTGTGGACACGCCGGAACAAGCCGATGAGGCGGCCCGGCTTCTTGCAGAGAAAGCCGGATCATGAAGACGTCGACCAAATCAACCAAATACATCTTTGTCACCGGGGGCGTGGTCAGCTCGCTGGGCAAAGGACTGGCCGCGGCCTCTTTGGGCACCCTGCTGGAGTACCGCGGGCTGAAGGTCGTACTGCAAAAGTTTGATCCCTATCTCAATGTGGACCCGGGGACGATGAGCCCCTTCCAGCACGGCGAGGTCTACGTCCTCGACGACGGCGCGGAAACCGACCTCGATCTCGGGCACTACGAACGCTTCACCGGCGGAAATTTGACGAAGCACAACAATCTCACCAGCGGACAGGTCTATGAGATGGTGCTAGAAAAAGAACGCCGCGGCGACTACCTCGGAGCCACTGTTCAGGTGATCCCCCACGTGACGGACGAGATCAAGAACCGCATCCACGATGTGGCGGATGAACAGAAACCCGACATCATCATCACGGAGATCGGCGGGACCATTGGCGATATCGAAGGACTCCCGTTTCTCGAAGCCATGCGGCAGTTCGCTCTCGAGATGGGCAAGGAGAACGTGATCTTCATCCACGTCACGCTCGTGCCCTTCATCAAAGCCGCGGGTGAACTGAAGACCAAGCCCACACAACAGAGCGTGGCCCGCATGCAATCCCTCGGGATCCAGCCGGACATCATCATCTGCCGCACGGAACACCCGCTCGACACCGAGATGCGGCGGAAGATCTCCATGTTCTGCAACGTCCCTCAGAACGCGGTCATCCAGGCCATGGACATGGAACACAGCATCTACGAGCTACCGCTCGAACTCCGCAAGGAGCGCGTCGATCGCATCGCCTGCGATCTTCTGCGGCTGGAGACCAAGCGCCCCGACCTCACGGACTGGGAGAAATTTGTCCAGCGGATCATCAGCCCTTCGCACAAGGTGAAGATCGCCGTCGTGGGCAAGTACATCGAGCTGCAGGATGCCTATAAGAGTATTTACGAGGCGCTCACACACGCCGGCGCTTTTCTCGACTGTGGCCTCACCATCGTCCGCATCGACGCCGAGGATATTGAGAAGCACGGCGCGGAAGCCTATCTCAGCGGCGTGGGTGGGGTGCTCATTCCCGGCGGGTTTGGGGACCGAGGGATCGAGGGCAAGATCAAAGCGGCACGCTTCGCCCGGGAGACCAAACTGCCCTATCTCGGGCTCTGTCTCGGCATGCAGATCGCCACGATCGAATACGCCCGGCACGTCTGTGGCCTGGAGGGAGCCAATAGCCAGGAATTCGATGCCAACGCCCCTCACTTGGTGGTTTGTCTGCTAGAAGATCAGAAAGACGTCGAGAAAAAAGGCGGGTCCATGCGGCTCGGCACCTGGGTGACCGACCTCAGACCCGACACCCGCGCCTACGAACTCTACCAAAGCGCCACCATCACCGAGCGGCACCGGCACCGCTACGAGGTGAATCCCGACTACAAAGCCCGGCTGGACGACGCAGGGCTAACCATCTCTGGGGCTTCCCCTGACGGCACCCTGGCAGAGATCGTGGAAATCGAAGACCATCCCTTCTTCATCGCGGTTCAGTTCCATCCCGAGTTCCTCTCCAAGCCCAACCAACCCCACCCGCTGTTTCGCGGCTTCGTCCGGGCCGTGCTGGAGAGCAGCGAACTCCCTCTGAATTAGCAGAGTATCATATTGAATCGAGGACTGAATCGCGGAGAGAGCGGCGTTATTGTTTTCTAGGCCGGGCGCATCGCCTGGTTGTTTGTAGGCCGGGCGCATCGCCTGGCACTGCGGCAACCGGGGCGGCTGGCCTACAAGGCTGATCTTCGCCACCGCAGGCAACCTGCCCAAAGCAGGAAGAGACTTGATAAGGAGAGCCGGTCTCCCCAATGTAATGGGCACGGTTTCGGACCCGCTCCTTCGGCCGTTCGACTTCCCTCCCCTCGCAAAAGCTCCTCCCATGCCTCGCTCACCGTCATTCCATGCTCTCGTGTGTGCCCTCGGAGCCTTGCTCTTTGTCTCCGGCCTGACGGCCTTCAACGGCGTCAGCAAGCTCGGGCTGGTGGTCTCAGAGATCATGTACCAGCCGGCGCCGCCCTCACCAGCCGAGCGTGAGGCCGGGTTCACGTCCGCCGACGCCTTCGAATATCTCGAGATCACCAACACCGCCGCCGGCTCCCTCGAGCTGAAAGATCTCACGCTCGAAGGCTCCATTTCCTTTCATTTTGCGTCGGCCACCAGGGATCACTTGGATCCCGGAGAAACGGCTCTCCTGGTTAGTGACTCCGCGGCCTTTGCCTTTCGCTACGGAGCCGGTCTTCCGGTCCTGGGGACCTTTGCCGGCGATCTGCCCGATCTCGGGGGACCACTCACGCTGACCACGAACGAAGATGGAACCCGGGATCTCGACATCCTCTACGGCACGGGCAACCTCTGGCCCAAGACGCCAAGGGGCATGGGCTTCTCACTCGTGCTCAGGGATCCCGAGAAGAATCCCGATCACAATGTCCCCACGGCCTGGCGCGCCAGCGCTCAGATCGGCGGTTCTCCCGGATTCGAAGACCCCGAGCCCGCTCATCTCCCCATCTACATCAACGAGATCCGGCCGAAGACAGCGATTCTCGACACCTATTTCCGGGAAACCCGCTATCCCGCCACGCCCGACGCCGCCCCCTCCGCTTTCGTGAACCTCTATGTGCAGGACATGAGAGCGAATCCCTATCATTTCAGCTTTCTCCACCTCGTCGGTCCCGATCTTGTCGGTCACGCCTCCGGCTGGGCCAGCCCGGCCCAGGACGACTCCATTCGTGCCGTCGATGTCGATCTCGGCCAAGTGCTTCAGCTCGTCGATACCGATCTCGTTCTCCAGGGGAAAACGGCCATCATCGTCACGGCGGATCACGGCGGCGGCGGCGGCCAGCTGACCCATCACATTGACATCGAGTACCCGCTCAACTTCACCATCAGCTTCCACGCCTGGGGCCCTGGCATCCCGGCCGGCGCCGATCTCTATCAGTTGAACCAGGCCACGCGAACGCTCCCGGACCCCGAACTCAATCCCGCCTACGCTCCCGACACCGCTTCCATGCCCATCCGCAACGGCGGCCTGGGCAATCTGGCCGCGGACTTGTTAGGCCTGCCGGCCATTCCCGGCTCCTGGATCAATCACGATCAAACACTCCATGTCGGTGCCGACCGGTCCAGCATCGATTACGTGATTGCCATCAGCATCGACGGCCTGCGCCCGGACAGCATCGTCCGGCTGGGTCCCGAGGAACTTCCCAATCTTCACCGCCTCCGGCGGGAGGGCGCCTTTACCGATGCCGCCCGCACCGATGTCGATTACACGCTGACCAATCCGAATCACAGCAGCATGCTCACTTCCAGAGGTACCCTGGATCAACCCGGGGTGGGCCAAGGGCACAACGTGACCTTCAATTCCAGCGTTTCCGCCACCCTCGAGTCCTGGAACGGCGCCTACATCGCCAGCGTCTTCGACATGGTCAAGAGTGCAGGCCAATCCACCGCCTTCTATTCCAACAAAGCCAAACTCGATTTTCTCGGCCGGAGCTATGGCGCTATCGGAGCCGATGCCATCGAGCTGCACAACCCGAACGATGTCGCGGTCAACGTCGGTGGATGGCATCTCACGGATGATCCCACCGCGCCGACCAAGTTTCGCCTCCCAAACAACACCTCCGTACCGGCCCACGGTTACCTCGTCCTCGCGGGCGATCCTCTCTCGAGATCACCGCAACGCCCCAGCCCCACGACCAACTTCTTCGGCAGCGCCTTTTCCCTCGAGCCCTCCGGAGGTGAACTTCACCTCTTCGGCACTAGCAATGGCATCCTCAATGGCTTCGACCATGGCATCGCCTTCGATCCCCTGCTCCACGGAACGACCTTGGCCCGCCAATCCAGCCCCGAGGGTGAACGCTTCTACACCCCCGGCAGGAGTACGATTGGCGGGGATAACCTCGTCCACGCCGCCAGCCCCCTCGTCATCACTGAAGTTTCCACCGAACCCGGAGAGGCCTTCGTCGAACTGCGCAATACCTCAGCCGACGTCGTTTCCACCAATGCCCTCTGGTCTCTCAGCGGTCATGTTCAATTTACCTTTCCCGGGGACATCGTCATCCCGCCGAATCACTATCTCCTCGCCGCCGAAAATCCGGCAGCTCTATCGCCCCTCGTTCCCGAGTCCGCCCAGGTCCTGGGCCCACTCCGGGTCGATCCCTCGAATCAAACGGGCCCGGCGGAAATTGAAATCGCCCTCAACTGGCAGCAGACGGACCTCCTGGGCGTCCCCCGCCAGGTATCCCTGGATCGCGTTGTTCTCGCGCGGCGCGGCGATTGGCCCGATCCGCCTCCAGGCCATACCTGGGAGCGACGAGGACATCGCAGTTTTGCCGGCACGCCACTGAATTGGAGATCTTCGGAAGCGCCGGGAGGCAGTCCCGGCATGGCAACCCACGGAAGCTATGAGGTCTGGTCTCAACGGTGGCTCGCCAATGCCGGCCCTGATCAAAGAGAAGCCGACGCCGATCCCGACGGAGACGGCCTGACCAATTTCCACGAGTACGGCTTCGCCACCGATCCCCTGGACCCGGCCTCCTTCTTCCAACCTATCTTTCAGTGGACCCCGTCGCGCGGCCTGCCGACACTCACATTTCAACGCCCGATTGACTCCACCGATCTGCTCTACCTCACGGAGGCTTCGACCGATCTCCTCACCTGGAAGGGCACGACCATTGATGTCGTGGAACTGGCAGAGCGCGTGATCCTCCAGGGCAACGACAACCAGGATCGCGTGGAGGTCACCCTGGCAATCCCCGCATGGAACGGCGCGCGTTTTGTCCGGCTTCAGGTCGTACGATCAGACTAACAAGAACGTATCCCTTCGCCATAAGAAGCCCTTGATTTCAGAGTGGTGCGATCTGACATGTCTCGACCGGCACATCGGCCGTAGCCTAATCCAGAGTATCTACCAGCAGTAGCGCACAGTCTTTTGCGGCTTTATTGTACTTGGAACAAAGACCGAGAGGTACTAGCGAAGCGTCGTTGAAGAGGATCGCTACGATACCGTAAGCGATCTTCCACCGGCGCGGCCGCTTCGAGTTAGGGTGCACCAACTTTAGCCGCTCGCTGATCGTCCTGGTTAGATCTTCAACATACTGGCGCATCAGTTTCCCCACCTCCGGATAGCGCTCGGCGGCAGCAATGAGGTTCTCAGCGACAAGGATGGAATCGGCCGACTGGCCGTCCATGTCATCGAAAAGGTAGCCTATCAGCGCCCGGGCGGGATCGTTGCCGGCTGGTGCGGCACGGAGCAATCTGAGTTGCTCGTTCCATTGCTCGACAACACGGTTCGCCAGCTCCAGGATCAGTTCCTCCCGATTGCCAACGTAGTGGCGCAGGATGGTACGTTTCATCCCTGCTTCGTTGCCAATCTTCTCCAGGGAGCTGCCGTCGAGGCCATACTTGACGACGCAACGCTCAAAAGCATCCAAGATTTGTTCGGTGCGTTGCTCGGTGAGATCTGGTCGCGGCATCGGCGGAAACTGGCATAGATTTTCACTATTGACAATTTAAAATCCACCATTAATTGTCGAATATGAAAATCTATTTCCTCGCCCTCGCATGTGCCCTCACCCTAGCGCCAATGAATTCTTCGGCGGAGGGGGTGATCGACTTCCGCGCCACCCAGGTCGATGGCGAAATCACTGCGATCGGAATGGCTGGAGGTAAGCCGCGGCCGGTGGCGCTGGTGTTCCTCGATCCAATCTGCCCGATCTCTCGGAAATACCTGCCGCATCTGATCGAGACGGTCGCACCGGTTGCGAAGGCGTCCGGTGTCGAGTTCCGTGGGGTGATCTCGAGCCCATCCACCTCCGTGGCCGAATCGAGAGAATTCGTGGAGGAATACTCGATCAACTTTCCGGTGGTGTTCGATGCCTCGGGGGATCTCGCCGCAATACTGGAACCCACGCACATGCCCGAGGCTTTCGTGGTGAACGCCGGCGACTCGATCGCCTACCGGGGCCGGATCGATGACCGCTTCGCCGGCATTGGCAAACGAAGGGCGCGGGTGAGTTCGCACGACCTGATCAACGCCATCAAGGCGGTGGCGGCTGGGAAGGAGCCGCCTGTCGCAAAGACGGTACCGGTCGGTTGCGTCTTCGAGGGCTGGCCTGAAATCGAAACGGAGGCAAACATTATCACCTACAACCGTGACATCGCGCCAATCCTGAACGCGAATTGCGTCGAGTGCCACCGGACTGGAGGAGTCGCACCATTCAGTTTGCAGACTTTCAAAGATGCGAAACGTAAGGCAAGGATGTCAGTCTCCGTCGTCGAGGACGGCATCATGCCCCCGTGGAAGGCCGACGCCGATGCTGAGAGACCTCACTTCCGCAATGAGCGGCGCCTCACCGACCGGCAGATCGACCTGATCGCTGCCTGGACAGCGAGCGGTGCGCCCGAGGGCGATCCCGCCGATCTGCTCCCGAGCCCGCAGTTCGCAGAAGGCGGTTGGCGTAATGGTACGCCCGACCTCATCATGACGATGCCCGAGGCCTTCGACGTGCCAGCCGACGGAGACGACATCTACCGCTATTTCGTCATCCCCTGCCCGCCCGAGTTGAAGGAAGATCGAGTACTCGTCGGCATCGATTTCAAACCGGGCGATCCGTCGGTCGTCCACCACAGCGACTATTTCATCGACTACTCGGGCAAGGCGCGGAATCAGAAGAGCACCGATGGCAAGCCGGGGTTTTCGGTGAGCGGCACCGGTGGATTCCTGAGCTACTTCGATTCGGGTTTCCTAGGCGCATGGGCTCCCGGTTCCGAGCCATACCAGCTGGCTGAAGGTCAGGGAATGGCGATCACCGGTGGCGGCGATGTGGTCATGGAGATCCACTACCATCCGACTGGAAAAGCGGCCTCGGACAGAAGTTCGCTGGGTTTCTATTTTGCAAAAAAGCCGGTCGATGATTACGTGAGCGGACTCTTCATCGGCACGCAGGATGTCGAGATCCCTGCAGGCGCCAAAGACTACTGGCGCGAGGTGTGGATGGAAGTGCCGGGCGACCTGCGGCTCCTGGATGTCGGCTCCCACATGCACTACCTGGGAAAGGAATCACACATCGAAGCGGTGCTTCCCGGTGGAAAGAAGCTGCCACTGTTGAGCATCAGCGATTGGGATCTCAACTGGCAGACTGGCTATTTCTACCGCGAACCGGTGCACCTGCCGAAGGGCAGTCGAATCCACGCCAGATTCCGCTACGACAACTCCGCCGCCAACCCTGCGAACCCACACTCACCGCCTCGCAAGGTCGGATGGGGCTGGGGAACCGACCAGGAAATGTGTGAGGTCTACCTGACGGTCATCGCCGGAAACAGCGATGACTGGCCGGCGATCTCCAAGGCGATGATGGCGACCTGGGCGCGATCTGGAGATCCCGAACAGGCCAAGCTAGCAGCGCTGCCCGTCGATCCTGTCAAAGACGCACTTCGCCTCACGAAGTTGAGCCTGCACGAACCTGCCGGTGAAGCTCTGCTGGAGCGAATTGTCGGATCGACCGAGTTCGATGCGGTGCTCGCTGAGGTGCGCAAACTGGCGAAGGCCAACCGCGAGAGCACGGGAGCCCAGATCGCACTCGGATCGATGCTGGGGCTCGCCACTTGGAACGAGACGAGCTCGATCAAGCAATACAGACTCGCAGCCGAGGCCGACACGGCTTTCGACCGCGCCATCGAGCTCGACGAATGGAACTGGGACGCGTGGATGGCCAAGTGCGAACTCTACGGCTACTCCGAAGATCCGCTCTGGGAAATGGAATCGATCAAGATGCTAGAAGAGCTGATCCGCCACCAAAAGGCAATTACCACGCAGCCCGCAAAGTATCAGAAATCGGTGGAACTCCTGGAGGAACTTCGGGAGAAACACCCTGCGAAGAAGGAACAGTAGTTTCAACCATCCCAATTGGAGAATCGTCGTCGACAACCACATCGATGTCTACCACCTCCACCCCAGCATCCTAGCAATGCACGCAACACGAATGCCGAATACGGCCTCACCGGACCACGGGCTGACCACTGACTGTCTTCCAGACCAAAACTGATCCCATTCAGTTGCATCCGACTTTGGAGGTGGGCAAGAGAGGAGCAGCCGCGACCGGCCCCATCTCTCCGCCTAGCATGCCCGAAATCAAGCGCATCGCTCCAGAACGTGATCTGGAGCCGCCCTTCCGTGTCCCGGCGCCGCAAATTCCATCTTGTGAAATCACGCTACTCGGTACAGTTCCCCAGACACCAAGAAGAAAAGTAAACTGCAAGGTGTCGTTCTTATGTCTGAACCACCGACAAGCTCCCGCTCGACCGACCGCAAGCGTGCCGCGATTCTTGCTCCCTCCGTCTCTCAACCTCAGGAGCATGGTTTCGACGGTATCAGCAGGGATCGCGTGGCGGCGGTGGCCGGTCGCTTGAACGTCGCGGGTGCCAACCCGGCTGCAATCGCAGCCGGGTTTATGGACAACCTCCGGCTCATTCTTTTTTGTGTGTTGGCGCCCATCCTGACATGCCGGCTTTCCGCACAGGAAGAAGCGCTTCAAATCCTCCCCTTACCATCCTACCAGATTGCGGTTGTCAAAGATGGGGACTCCTGGTACTTCGATGCCGTTAGGGAGCGCTTCGAGAAGGAGCTGAAGACGCTTGCGGCGGGCCGATACACCTTTGAACTGAAGATCATGAGCGCCGAACATGATCCGGCAAAGGTAGGTCCACTCTTGCGCCAAGCACTGGCAGATACGGATATCGAGCTCGTCTATGCATCCGGAGTGGTGGCTACGGAAATCGCCCAGCGCCTAACCGAAGGAGAGCGCACCAAGCCCGTTCTTGCGGGCGCGGTACAGTTTTCAGGGATCGGGTTGTTGATTTCTCCCGAAGGCACTTCTTCCGTGTCTAACTATACGTTCATCACCGAGCCAAAACGTGTTGAAGCAGATCTGGCACTGCTCAAACGGCTAACCAACGCGCAAGCCATTCACGTCCCCATCGATCGCCATATCTTTGCTGCCTTCGACAAACTGGAGGAGGCTCGGATGCAATTGCAGCGAACACTGGGAGTTCGGCTCGTCATGCATCCCATCGATCCAACGGTGGAACATGCCCTGGCCCAGATTCCCTCGGATGCCAAGGCCGTCTACGTTCCGCTCTATCCCCGTATGGATTCGGATTCCCGCAAGGCACTCTATCAACAATTAGCCAAACGAGGCACGGTCACCGTGGCGATGTTGGGCCAAGACGAAGTGGAGCTGGGAGCCATGGCGGGACTGGCACCTGACGACGATGCCGCGGTGGCGAGGCGCACTGCATTGAACGTCCATCAACTCCTCCAGGGCGTTTCCACGGCGAATCTGCCAGTCTACCTTCCGGTCCAAGATCAACTCATCATCAATGCCGCAAGCGCCAAAACCGCCGGCTGGTCGCCCACTTACCAGCTCGCGCTTGAAGCCGAATTCATCAACCAGGAAGTATTCTTTGACGGTGCCCCGATGATCCTCAGGGAAGCCATGAGCCGCGCCGCGCAAAACAATGCCGAGGTCATCGTCGCTCTCGAAGAGGAGCGTATCAGCCGACTGGATACGGCGATTGCCAGAAGCGCCCTTCTCCCACAAGCCAGCTTGCAGGGCAGCGCGAATCGCACGGACTTCTCTGACAAGGTGAGTCCGTTGTCACCGGATTATACCCGTAGCGGATCCTACGGTGTCCAACTGCGTCAGGTGCTCTTCAATGATGAACTGCTGACCAATGCCAGGGCGCAACAGCGAAGCGCTTTCGCTTCCTCGTTGGATCGGCAATCGGTGGAACTCGACGCCATGGATGCGGCGGCCGCAGCCTACTTCAACGTGCTCTCCGCTCGGGCCCTCTACGAGATCGAGAAGGAGAACCTGCGTCTCACGCGAAATAACCTTCAGCTGGCCAGACTGCGCGTCGAAATCGGTTCGGCGGAACCTTCGGAAGTTTTTCGCTGGGAACAAGACGCCGCCCGCGGACGGGCTGCCCTCATTCAACGGGAGACGGACCGCTCCAACGCCGTGATCGATTTTAACCGTGTTCTCGGTGCTCCCCGTGAGTCGCAATGGGATTTTGCGGACATCGAACTGGCCGACGACGACTACTACTTCATGAATGACCAGCTGCAAACGATCACGACGCAGGCCGACTTTAACAAATTCGGTCTCTTCCTCCAGTGGATGGCGGTCGAGAACTCTCCAGAGCTGGCCTCGTTCGACTATTCGTTGGGCGCGCAAGGCGAGATCCTGCGTCAAAAACAGCGCCGTTTCTACCTGCCGGAAATTGCGGCAACGATGGGTGCGAACCGTGTCGCCAGTAACAGTGAATTCTCGGACACGGATGCGGAAAATCAGCTCAGCATCGGTATCCAATTGAGTTTTCCGCTCTTCGAGGGCGGTAGACGCAAGGCGGAGATTCTCAGGCAGCAGGCGTCGATTCGTCAGCTCGCCGCCCAGCGTGAAGGTGCTGTGCAACAGATCGAGCAGCGCGCCATGATGGCGTTCAACAACCTTGGCGCAGCACATCCAAACATCCTGCTTAGCCGTGAAGCCCTGCGCTCAGCAGAAAAAAACTACGCAGCCGTACGCGACAAGTATTCCCAGGGAGCGGCTTCGGTGCTCGATCTGCTAGACGCTCAATCCGCCCTTGTCGGCCAGAAGCAACAGGCCGCTACCGCTGTCTATGCATATCTGACACAGGTACACGCCATGCAGCGGTCGATCGCCTGGTACGAGTTCGACAAGTCCGAGGGCGAAAAAGCCCGATTCGAAAGCGTGATCAAGAGCTTCATGGCAATGACAACGCCGGCGCCTCATTCGCCCAGCCGGCTCCGGAGGGAAGCTGAAGCCGTTGTGGAATCCGCTACTCCATCACCGCCGGATGCGAATCGAGATCGCCTGCGCCAACCAGAGAGCATCAAGCCTAAAGCCACCCCAAAGAAGAAAAGACGTCCATTTCGAAGCCCCTTTCGAAGAAGACGTTAACCAGTTCCATGAAAGCCCCACTGTATTTGGCCACCACGACGTGCTTGTGCCTCTTGTTCACCAACTGCGGGAGGAAGGTCAAGGTGCCGCCGCCGGCACCGCGTCCGGTGATCACACACACGGTGGCGCCCGCCTCCAAGGAGACCACAAGACGCTTCTCCGGTCAGGTGGTTGCTGCCGAAGGCACCGGCATTGCCTTTGAAGTCAATGGGCGCGTCATCGAAGTGCTCGCCAAAGCCGGCAAACGGTATGATGAAGGTGTCCCCCTGGCGCGCATCAATGACACGGATTACCGTAACCAGTTGAGTGATGCGCAGGCGCAATTCACCAATGCCGAACAGGAACTGCGGCGCATCCAAAGGCTCTACGAAAGCGAGAATGCCAGCCAAAGCCAGCTGGACGCTGCCATCGCACAGGAACAATCGGCGCAGGCAAACTTCAGACGGGCGCAGAAGGGAGTCGACGATTGTATTCTGAGAATGCCCTACACAGGAGTGATTGGCCGTGTCGACATCGAACCCCAACAGGTGATCGCTGCAGGTCAGAGTGCGATGACGATACAAGGTGACGTCGGGCTCGAATTCGAGATCGGAATACCTGCCGAGGACGTCGCAAGTTTGGCCGTGGGCATGACTGCGGAGGTGACGCTTGGGGCTTTTCCCGATGAGCGCTTTGAGGCCACTGTCAGCGAGGTCTCTCCTGAGGTTGCCAACAACACAACCTACCCGGTAACTCTGGCTCTGGGTGAACAGACGACACACGAGAAGTCTCTTCGCCCCGGACTGGACGGCGAAGCGGCGCTATCATTGCCAAATCCGTCTGGTGCTGTTCTCCGAGTACCGTCCGCCAGCGTGGCCGCTGCTCCAGATGGTTCGCAATATGTGTGGATCGTTCGGCCAATCGGCAATCGACTCGCCACGGTGACCAAGCGGGAGGTGAAAACATCAAGGCTGGCACCGAAGAACATGATCGAAATCACCGAAGGCGTGGTAGCTGGTGACGTGGTGGTCATGCGAGGAGTACACCGGCTGAACGCTGAAATGACAGTCGCGTTGGAGGACTAGAACCATGTTCAATCCTGCCGCGTTTGCCCTGAACAACAACCGGACGACTTTGGTGCTGTATTCTGTCGTCATGCTCGTCGGCGTGATGACCTATTTGAGCATCGGGCGGCGCGAGTACCCGGAGTTCACGATTCGGAACGCCATCGTCATCACGACCTACGACGGTCGCTCTGCAGTGCAGGTTGAGGAAGAAGTCACGGAGCCGCTCGAGCAGGCGATCAGAGAATTGCCGGAAGTGGAAACGGTCACCTCGACTTCCAAACCGGGTCTGTCGATCATCACCGTCGAGGTCGAGGAAATCTACTTCGACATGGAGGACATCTGGTCCGACCTGCGGAACAAGATCGATGAGGCCGAACTGCCGGATGGCGCTGGAGTCCCTGAGGTGAACGACGATTTTGGTGACGTCTTTCCCTACGTTTACGCCGTCACTGGAGATGGGTTCACGCCAAAGGAACTCCATGATCGAGCCAAGTACATTCGCGATGAGATTCTTGAGCTCGAAGGCGTCGGGAAAGTCGAGCTACACGGTGTGCAAGAGGAGCGCATCTTTTTGGAATTCTCAAGTAGTGAACTGGCGGCGCGCAACATCGAACCATCCGACGTGAGTGTCGCATTGAGTGCCCAGAACGCCGTGGTCACCAGTGGTGCGGCGGACTTCGGTGACGAGCGCCTTCGCATCGTCACCTTGGGCGAATTCGATTCCGTCGAAGAACTCGCTGACTATCAGATGGCGATTCCGGGACAGGCGGTCACCGTTCGGGTTTCCGATCTCTTCGAGGTCACTCGAAGCTATCGAGATCCTCCCCGCACGTTGAGCCATTTCAATGGCGAACGGGTCGTCTGTATCGCCGCTTCCATGGTTGAAGGCGGCGTTGTGACTGAAATCGGCCAGCGCGTCGACAAGCGAGTCAGAGAGATCGCCGCGACCATGCCGCACGGACTGGAAATCGAAACCATGTTCTTCCAGCCGATCTATGTCGAGGCCTCGATCCAGAGTTTTATCGTCAATCTTGGTCAGGCCTTCTTCTTCGTCGTGCTGGTGATGCTCTTCTTTGCCGGATGGCGATTCGCGGTGATCGTTAGTGTTCTCGTCCCGTCGGCAGTGCTGTTCTGTTTCGCACTCATGCCTTCAATGGATATCGAATTGGAGATGATGTCCATCGCCGCACTCATCATCGCGCTCGGCATTCTCGTGGACAACGCGGTAGTGGTGTGCGAGCAGATTCTCAATCGTCTCAACGCCGGGCAGAACCGCCGTCAAGCCGCTATCGAAAGCATCAAGGGCCTCATCATCCCGTTGCTTGCCGCCAGTTGCACCACGATTGCCGCCTTTGGCAGCATCGCCATGGCCAAGGGAGGCGCCGCAGAGTTTACCTACAGTTTGTTTGCAGTAGTCATGCTGACATTGATGGGAAGCTGGCTGCTTTCCATGACCGTCATTCCAATGCTCTGCGTCTACTTCCTCAAACCGTTGAAGAATGATACGCTAGCGGGACGCATCTTGTCAAAACTCACCAATCCCTACGAGCGCATCCTGCGTTTGGTTTTACGGCGGCCCTATGCGTATCCGCTTGTCATTCTTCTGCTCACCGTCATCGCCGGATGGGCCTTCAAGTTCATTCCAAACATCTTCTTCCCCCCCAACGAACGCGGCCAGTTTGTCATCGACTTCGAACTTCCACTTGGTAAGACGCTGATCGAAACGGAAGCCCAGATCACGCGCCTGGAGAATTGGCTACTCGACGAACATGCCGACAAGGTGAAGAGTGTTTCGTCTTGGATTGGCGACGGCGGGCCCAGATGGTACCTCTCACTCGATCCGGAGCAGGCCAATCCTAACTACGGCATGCTCAATGTTCTCACGACAACGGAGGATGCCGCCGCCGTGAGAGCTTTTGTCGATCTGGTAAACAACGATGCCGCAGCCACCTTTCCCAGTGCGCGCGTTTCCGCCAAAGCGCTGGAGAACGGCCCGCCTGTCGGAGACCCGATCCAGATTCGCCTGAGCGGTGAGGACATGAACACACTCTATGCCTTGAAAGATCGGATCGCGGCGAAGATTCAAGGCATCGAGGGCATCAGCGACATCCGCGATGACTGGGGAGCCTGGACGAAACAAGTGAGCATCGGTCCCGATCCCGTGCGTGCCGCCCGGCTTGGACTCACGACACAGTCCATCGCCTCCGCCATCTCGCTCCAGTACTCGGGCTCCCGAGCCACGACCTACCGCGAGGGTGAGGACGCCATCCCCGTCATTCTCCGTACGAGAGACGATTATCGCACCAACCTCGACCGCATTGGCGATCTCCCGGTCTTCGGCGCGGAAGGGGGCGCCGTGCCGCTACGGCAGGTGGCCGACATCGATGTCGACTTCCAGCCGGGCTCCGTCCTTCGCCGGAATACGCTGCGCACCATGACCATCAAGGCCAAAGCGCGAGGACGTTATGCTTCGGAAGTTCTCGCAGAAGTTGAGCCGCTGGTGGCCGAGCTCACATCGGGCGACGATTGGCCGGCGGGTTACGACATCGAATACGCCGGCCAAGTCGCCGATGCTGCCGAAGCCCAGCAGAACATGGCCGATGGCATGCCCATTCCGATGGCATGTCTCGCGCTCATCCTCATTGCCCAGTTCAATTCTCTTCGCCGTTTTGCCATCATCATCATCACCCTGCCGCCCATGCTCATCGGCGTCGTTCCGGGCCTTTTCCTCACCGGAAGCTCCTTTGGGTTCATGACGATGCTCGGCCTGATTGCCCTGCTGGGCATCATCGTCAACAACGCCATCCTTCTCATCGACGAAACCAACCTTCAATTGGACACGGGCCAGGAATTGATCGAAGCCATCGTCACCGCGGCCAAATCCCGGCTCCGCCCGATTATCATGACCACCGCCACCACCATCATCGGTTTGATGCCCTTGGCCCTGGGCGGAGGCGGCATGTGGAGCAGCATGGCTTGGGCGATGATCTTTGGGCTAGGCTTCGCTACTTTGCTGACACTTTTGCTTTGTCCGTCCCTGTTCGCGCTGTTCTTCAGCAAGCCCAGTTGGAACGGTTTGGCACCAGCCGTCGGTCATCAAACAAACGAAAAGACCCCGTCAAATGAATGTGCGGCCGGCGATGAGTGTCACACCGCGGACGATGACTGAATCGGATCATGCGTTAGGTTTTCTACCCACTGCGAGGCGAGTATCGAGTCGGGCTCCGGTGGCGGAGGCCCATCCCGGTTCGGGCCATCATGATGGTTCGTGCTTGTCATAGACGGCGTATGGACTAATAATCATCTCATGAAACATGCTTTCCTTCTTCTGTCTTTGGTCGCGTTCATCTCTTGCAATTCGCCGGCGCGATTCGAGGCCAACCGAGCCGCCAGCGCCGACTGGCTCGGGTCGAAAGTGGGAGGCGCCAGCGTGAATGTCAGTGGCACTTGGGAAGATGCTGCCGAGGATAAATGGGGCATGACCTACCTGACACAGAACGGAAACCGGGTCACGGGCAAGGTCGGCCTTTACACCGCGAACGGCATCGTTAGCGGGTCACGGGTTTACTTGACCCTTGAGGAAAATAACTGGGTCTACTACACGGTTGAGGCCAACGTCCAGGGATCGATGCTGGAAGGACTCTACTCGGATAAGATCCCGTTTGAGGAATCTTCGGCCGATCCTTTTGCCTTTCGTCGCATTAGCAATTGAAGGCCCTTCGTTGTTTCCGGTAGATCAGCAAGAGTGCAGCTAGAGGAACCTTCGCCGCGAACGCCTGTCATGAGGCCCACCTTTTGAATACGTGCCGCTCTCGGGCTACTTGAAAATACTTTTTTGAAGCCTCTTCCTCCAAGGGTTCAGTTTTAGAGGTCATTGAACGGTTCGATGGGTTTGAAGATGCCGGTGGAGGTCATCTTCCGCCGCAAGTCGAACCTTGATAGGGCTTCAATCGGGTCAACGCGATTGATATTGTCAAAATCGATCTTCTCGAAGACATCCCGTGGAACCTTGAGGCTCAGCAAATAGTCGTCTGATATGGATCCAGTAGATTTGTCCAGTCTTTGAGAAAATCCTGACGCCATCACTACCCTACAGCGTTACGCCCGCCAATGGGGAGCCACCGGTGTCCCCTTTACCGGCGACCACCCCGAGGACTTTGCCAAAGATCACCGGCAGGTCCA
>JANQJH010000197.1 GCA_028281705.1 Verrucomicrobiales bacterium | reverse complement strand
CCTTCCGAATAACCGAGGGACTGAAGTCCCTCTCACATTCCAAGAAAGTGGCAGGGACTTTAGTCCCTTCGTTATTTCCGGGATGAGAGCCGCAGGGTTGGGGTGCTAACTATTCAATGCGTCCTAATCGTTTTGCCCCCAATGATTTTGCCTTAATCTTGGTGATGCGGGCTTCCCGTTTGAGATCGGAAGAAGGCCTGGACGCGAGATTCCTGATAGAAGCCGTTTTTCCCTCTCAGAGTGATGAAACCGACGTGACCTCCGTGTGAGGGAATGTCGGCGTGGAGATAGGGATGCTCACGGGCTTCTTCGAGCAAATGACAGGATTCGGTAAGAAAAGGGTCATCGCGGGCATTGACCAACAGGGTGGGAACGGCGATGGCTCGAGCCACGGCCTTTCCGCTGCAGCGGGTCCAATAGTCCTGTGCCGAATCAAATCCATGGACGGGAGCGGTGAAGCGTCCGTCGAAGTCATGGAAATGGCGTGAGGCCAAGACGCTGTCGTAGTCCAGGGCCGAGGGAAAGAGCTCCTGGCGATGGCGGACTTTCTGGAAGAGACAGCGCAGAAACCGGTTCATGTAGAATCGGTTGGCGGGCGCTTTGAAGCGCTCGGCACAGGCCTCGAGATCGGAGGGGACGGAAATGGCGGCGGCGACGGTCACGCCCTGGTCGCGTGCCGCGATGCCTTTTTCGCCTAGATAGCGCAAGGTGACATTGCCCCCGAGAGAAAAACCGACGAGAGCAAGCGCGGGAGAGGCGTACCGTTTGCCCATATCGGCGATGACGTGCTCGAGGTCATCGCTGACGCCGCTGTGATAGGAGCGCATCAGGCGGTTGGGTTCACCGCTGCAGCCGCGAAAGTTCATGGCAACGATGTCCCATCGCTGGTCTAACAACGTCGCGGCCATGGCCCGGACGTAGGGAGCCTGGGAGGAGGCCTCCAGTCCGTGGAGGAGGATGGCGATGCGGCCGTGGCCCTGGATGATCTCGTCGAGGTCGAGGAAATCGCCATCGGGGAGTTCCAGTCGGCGGCGCGTGTAGGCCGACGGAGGGATCCGGCGAAGAAAGCGCGCCAGCACGGACTGGGCATGCCCATTGCGCAGGCCCCATGGCGGCCGATAGCTCGGTTCGACAATGGGCATCTGGGATGGATTGAGTGCGCGGGCCGATTCGAATCAGGCGCTTTCCTCGGGCACGCGGATGCGTTCCACCATGGCCTGAACCTCGGTCGGTGGCGGCGCGGTGAATTTGCACACGATGGCGGCGGCGATGAAGTTGAAGAGCATGCCCAGGGTACCGATGCCTTCGGGAGAGATGCCGAACCACCAATTGTCTTTGGTGTTGGCCGCGGGATTGATGAACTTGAAGTAGACGATGTAACCCGCGGTGAAGAGGATGCCGACGAGCATGCCCGTGATGGCGCCCTCACGGTTCATCCGTTTGGAGAAAATGCCCATGATGATGGCGGGAAAGAAGGAAGAGGCGGCGAGGCCGAAGGCGAAGGCCACGACCTGGGCGACCCAGCCCGGGGGAAAGATGCCTAACAAGCCCGCGATGATGACGGCGCCGAAGGCGGCCACACGCGCCGCGAGCAATTCTCCCTTTTCCGAGATATCGGGTTTGATGACGCGCTTGAGAAAATCGTGGGCCACGGCCGTGGAAATAACGAGTAGGAGTCCGGCCGCCGTGGAGAGCGCCGCGGCCAAGCCTCCGGCGGCAACGAGTCCGACGACCCAGTTAGGCAGGTTGGCGATCTCAGGGTTGGCCAGGACCATGATATCCCGGTCGACATAGAGTTCGTTGGTGCCTTCCGAGGTCGGATTGGTCAAGAGACGTTGTCCGTGCGGCCCGCGGGCAGCGGCGTCATCTGTGGCTCCGGCGAAATGGGGCAGGAGTTTGGAGTCACCGGAAACCGTGCCGAAGGGTGCGCCCGCGGTGTATTGCACAATGCCGTCGTTGTTCTTGTCCATCCAGGCGATGAGTCCGGAGTCTTCCCAGGTCTTGAACCACTGCGGGATTTCTGCATAGGCCTTGTTGCTCACCGTGGTGATCATGTTCGTCCGGGCAAAGGCGGCCACCGCCGGCGCCGTGGTGTAGAGGATGGCGATGAAGAGGAGGGCCCAGAAGGCGGACATCCGGGCGTCTTTCACGCGCTTGACGGTGTAGAAACGGATGATGACGTGGGGCAGGCCGGCGGTGCCGACCATGAGGGCCATGGTGATGAAAAAGACATCCTGAGTGCTGCGGGATCCCGCGGTGTAGGCGGCGAATCCGAGTTCCTCGCTCAATCCATCGAGCCGGTCGAGGAGGTAGACACCGTCGCTACCGGAAAGGGTGCCTCCCATGCCTAACTGCGGGATGGGATTGTTGGTCAACATGATGGAGATGAAGATGGCGGGCACCATGAAGGCGAAAATGAGGACGCAGTACTGTGCGACCTGGGTGTAGGTGATGCCCTTCATGCCCCCGAGGACGGCATAGAAGAAGACGATGGCCATGCCAATGATGACTCCCATGGTGACGTCGACTTCGAGAAAGCGTGAGAAAACCACGCCGACGCCGCGCATTTGCCCCGCGACATAGGTGAAGGAGACGAAAATGGCGCAGCACACCGCCACGAGACGGGCGAACCAGGAGTAGTAACGGTCACCGACAAAATCGGGGACGGTGAACTGGCCGAATTTGCGGAGATACGGGGCTAGCAGAAGCGCGAGGAGCACATAGCCCCCCGTCCAGCCCATGAGATAGACCGAGCCGTCACGTCCCGCGAAGGAGATGATCCCGGCCATGGAGATGAACGAGGCCGCCGACATCCAGTCGGCCGCGGTGGCCATGCCATTGGCAACGGCGGGAACGCCGGCGCCGGCGACGTAGAATTCACTCCGCTTGGACGTGCGGGTGTAGATGGCGATGCCGATGTAGAGGGCAAAGGATAGACCGACGATACCGAGCGTCCACAGTTGAATGGCTGACCAGGCGAGAAACATGATGATGGAAAGGAGAAAAAAGCGTTTGGTGAACGATGCGTGAGTTAGTCGTTGGCGGAACCCGAATCGCCGTTCTCGCGAAAATCGGCGTCGAGTTTGTTCATGTAGCGGACGTAGACCCAGATGAGGACGACGAAGACATAGATGCTGCCTTGCTGGGCGAACCAGAAACCGAGTTTGAATCCCGTGCCCGGGAGCCGGATCTTGTCCAGCTGGTCGACCAAGAGGATGCCGCAACCGTAGCTCACGACGAACCAGATGGTCAGGAGAATGGCCAGGCAAGACAGGTTCTTGCGCCAGTAGAGGCGGTGGCGTTCCGGCGAGGTCGAGGGCGTGGATTCACTCATGATCAGCGAGGCGATTGATTCTGGGGAGGCCAACCTATGGGGAGACCGGAGGCGCTGGGAAGCAGAATCTTCGGGCATTCGCGGAGGGGCTGGGGCGGGGTTCGTCTCCCTGGGCTGAAGCGTTCCTCGAGCGCGGCCGAATCGATGGCTTGAGGATTGATCTCGACTGGCGGATCGAGCAGGCTCGGCCCATGAATGCGGATTCTCCAGCCACGTCATTGCCACCGTCATCACCGACGCGGCGTCAATTTCTCAGGACGCTCGGTGGGGGCGTGCTGGCCGCGCCGACGATCATCCCGGCGCGCGCCTTTGGTGCCAACGAGAGGATCACCATGGCGGGGATTGGTATGGGCGGCCGCGGGCGAGGCGATCTGAAGAACTTTCTCCGGTTTTCCGATGTCCAAGTCCTTGCGGTCTGCGATGTGGTCAAGAGCCACGCCGAGATGGCCAAGAGATCGGTGGATGATCGCTATGGAAATGCGGACTGTGTCATGGACCAGGACTATCGAGCGCTCCTGGCACGCGATGACATTGACACCGTGATGATTGCGACGCCGGATCATTGGCACGCCATCATTTCCATCGAGGCCATGCGTGCCGGCAAGGATGTGTTTTGCGAGAAGCCGGAGACTCTCACAGTCGCCGAGGGCCGGGCCATGGCGGACGTCGCGGAGCGGTATGGACGCGTCTTTTCCGGAGGCAGCCAGCGAGTTTGGGGGGATTACAACTGGTTTCACCGGATGATTGCCAGCGGTGTCATCGGTGAAGTCGAAGAAGTTTGGGTCAATGTGGGGCCACCCTCCGGACTTTGTGGACTGCCGGCGGAACCGATTCCCGACGGGGTTGATTGGGATCGCTGGTTGGGGCCGGCCCCGTGGAGGCCCTATCATCCGGCTTTGATTCGCGGCGGGTTTCGCCCCTACCGCGACTATTCCGGCGGGGGCATGACGGACTGGGGATGTCACGGTTTTGGCGGGGCGCTTTTTGCCTGCGGCTTGCACGAGACGGGTCCGGTGATGATCGAGCCGCCGCTTGAAGAGGGGGCGAAGAGGTTGACCTACACCTTTGCCAATGGCGTCCGTTTCTACCATGGAGGCGGGTGGGGAGGCATTCTCTCTTTCAAGGGGAGTGAAGGCGAACTGCCCTTCCGTGATGACACTCGCCGACGGCCGAAACCTCCTAACGTTCACATCCCAAACTACAAGGGCGGGCGTGGATTCCAGGGGGATTTCATCCACTGCGTGCGAACCCGGGAAACGCCCTTCCGCAGCATCGAACGGGCGCACCGGACGGCGACGCACTGTCACTTGGGCAACATCGCCTACTGGTTGGGCCGCGCGCTGCAGTGGGATCCCGAGAGGGAACGCATCGTGAACGACGAGCGTGCCTCGCGCTGGCTGCAGCGCCCCATGCGTGAACCCTGGAATCTGCCAACGTCTACCGGGATTGGAGCATGAAATTCTTTCTACGCCGTCACTATCTGAAAATGCTCATTCCTCTCGCCGCGTTCATCGTCTGGTCCTGCCAGGCGGATGATCTTGGAGAATTACTCGATGCGGTGGACAGCATTCCTGCGGATGAGGCGCTCGAGTTTGGCAGGAAAATTGAAGCTGAACTCGTTAGGGTGGGGAACGACTCCGTTAACCAGCAACGTATCGACGAACGGCGACTCCTGGACACCTTGGCCACGGCCAAAACACGGGAGGCGAAGAGTTTGCTCTGTCGACTCTTGCGGCGGATCGGCAGCGAGCAGAGCATTCCGGTGTTGAGGCCGATGTTAGTGAATGAGGAGATCGGTCACATGGCAAGGTTTGCCCTCGCCGGCATCCCCGGGGATAACGCCTTGGCCGCGATGCGGGAGGCCTTGCCCGAGGTCTCGGAGAATTTGCAGATCGGCTTGATGAACACCTTGGCCCAACGGCGCGACCACGAGGCCTTGGATCTCTTTGTCGAGCGTGCCCAGAAGACGTCTCTTCCCCTGGCCTCGTCGGCCATCAGGGCACTGGGTTTGCTGGGGTCGCTCGATGCCGTGAATGCTCTCGATCAACAGCGGACCCGTGTCGTGGATTCGTCCCTTCTCCGGGAGATCGATCATGCACTGCTGACCGCGGCGGAGCGCTTGCTTGCTGCTGGGGAGCGTCAGCGGGCTCGCGAGATCTATCTGCGCTTCATGAGATCGGCAGCGGCTCACGAACGCCTGGCCGGCCTGAGCGGGCTGGCGAAAATCGGCGACGCGGAGGCCCGCGTCGTCATTGACGGGGCGATGACGGATTCGGATCCTGCCGTGCAGCGCACGGCCTTGTGGCTGGTGCTCGACCTCTCCGGGGATTCGGCAGCACGGTTGGCAGCCAAAGCGCTCCCGGGATTGTCGCCAACGTTGCAGCCCGCGCTGATCGATTGGTTGGGAGAGAACGGCGAGGCCGCTTCGCGGGACGTTTTGAATCCCTTTCTCCAGTCGGACGAACTAGAGCACCGGGTTGCGGCCATCCGCGCCCTGGGTAGGCTGGGAGACAGCGAGACCGTGCCGATCCTCCTCGAACGGTTGACGAGTGATGAAAGGCGCATTCGTGAGGCGGCCGAGGCGAGTCTCCGGCGCCTCCCCGGGGATGAGGTGGACCGCCGGCTGGGTTCCATGCTGATTCCGGAGTCGAAGCTCGCGGTGGATATCATCGAGATACTCGCTGATCGGAACGCGCGGTCGGCCTATCCCGCGCTCGTGACCTTGAGCCGGGACGGTGATGGCGACGTGCGGAAGGCGGCGATCAAGGCGCTTGGAAACCTAGCCACGGCGGAGGAACTGCCTGCCCTGGTGGCTCTTCTCTCCGAACCGGGGATGCGGGAGGAATCGAAATCGGTTCAGTCGGCGATTCTCAGCGCCTTCCGCCAAGTCTCCCGGCCGGAGGACCGCGCGGCGCCCTTGCTCAGCGCGCTGGAAGACGAGGCCGCCGCGCCGGTGCGGACAGATATCATTAACTTGTTAGGTCGAGCGGGATCGAAAGAGGCACTCGTGGCGGTGCGTCTTGCCTTGAAGAGCCAAGATTCCGCGGTGCGCAACGCGGCGGTGCAGACGCTGGCACGCTGGCCTTCAGACGAGCCGCTGGATGACCTTCATCAACTGGCGAAGACGGCGGAGGAGAAAAGTCACCGGGTCGTGGCTCTGCGCGGGTTTGTCGCCATGGCGAAAAATCGTGAGGACGCGCCCGTGCGTTATGCCCAAGCTCTCGAGCTGGCGGAGAGTCCGGAGGCGACGAAGCTGGTCTTGTCCGGCCTCGGCCAGACGGATTCGCTCGAAGCGATCGATCTCTGTCAGGATCTTCTCGATGACGATGCCGTGGCAGCTGAGGCGGCACTTGCCTGTGTTCAGATCTCCCGGCGGGCCTGGCGCAAGGATCGGGAAAAGATCCAGGGATTGATGGAATCGCTGGTCGAGCACGAGGATGAAGCAGTGCGCGCTGGAGCCAAGCGCGTGCTCGAGCGGATCGTTCGCTGAGCTAACTAACTGGTGTTCTGTCACAACGGGTTTAGTTAGGTTTTCGATATCAGTCTTGTAGGCCAACCGCTCCGGTTGCCGCAGTGCCAGGCGAAGCGCCCGGCCTACAAAACGAAAAACTCCGCTTCAATCTTGTAGATGGACATCGGCAGAAAAGGACGCGCATGAGGCGGACTGAAGGGCCCCGCACCACTTGATTTCTGCGGGGAGCAAGGTCACCAGCCTGGATTGCGCAGTTCGCAGTCGAGCATGGGCCGGATGGTCTTTTCGCTGAGTTCGCTGAACTCGGAATCGAGGGGATCCTTCACCTGGCGGAAGGCGAGCTGGTGATAGTAGTCGCTCTCCTCGGCGATGCTCTTTGGTTTGCGGCCGCGCCATTCCTCATAGGCCTTGCTCTTGCATTCGCCTGGAGGCCTTCGGTTTCGGCGATGCAGGGCGAAGGCCAGGGACGAGCGGGGGAAAAGTGGGAGTGGGCGTTGCAGGCCTTTGGCCCGGAGTTCGACCAACTGCCGGAGTTCGTGGAGGGCGGCATGGCTGGTATTGAACTCTTGCAGAGCCACCACCTGGGTTCCCCGGCCGAGGATGGCGCTCTTTCGTTTGGGCTGCGATCCGAGACTCTGCAGAATGAGGTGTTCGATCCACAAGCGGTAGCGTTCCTGCGGCCGGATGCGCCCAAAGCGGACGCGGCGCAAACCGGCTTCCCGCACCCCCTCGAGTTTTCCCTGCAGGCGCCAATCACCTACCTCGAGGTCCACGGGCACGGGATCCAACGCCGGCCCCCCGAGGAACTTGTCCATCTGTTCTCTGAATTTCTGGACTCCCCGGAGCAAGTGAGTGGCCTCACTTTCGCGATGGGCTCCGTGGGGGAGCAAGCCGGAACCCTTGAGCAAGGCACCGATTTCAGGTGTGGGCAATTCGGCTTCCACGAGTGTTAGGATCCATTGATCCAAATGCCAGGAATCCAAGGCGCTGAGGCCCACGGGTTCGACGTCTGCAGTTTCCTCCTGGGAACGCGGCTGGAAGAGATCGAACTTCGCTTGATAATAGGTGGCCACCGGATGCTGCAGGAAACGAATCAGCTCTTCGATAGAAACGGTCTTTTGAGGCGAGCCAAACGCGGTGCCAACCTCATGGGCCTCATGGTCACCGATGATGGTGAGAGGTTCTTCGAAGCCACCATCGGGCGGGGCTTCGAGGTACTCCCGGGCAAAGGTACGGAACGAACTCGCGGGCTTGAAATAAACGCTGCTGAAGGGCTGCAGGCGATGGGCGATTCCGTAGGCGTCGAGCGGCCATTGGTAAACGCGTTGCAGGTAGTCGCGCAACTGCGTGACGAAGATGCTAGGAGACATCTCGCTATTGTCTTTCAAGCTCTGGCCCGTGTAGAGGACGATAAAATGATCCCGTGCCGCTAACAAGGCTTCGAGAAACATGTAGCGATCCTCGATCTTGCGGGTGCGATCTCCCCGAACGGGTTTCTCCCTCATGAGATCGAAGGCAAACTGGTGATCCTGGCGGGGAAACTCGCGGGCGCCCATGCCGAGCATGATGACCACGCGAAAGGGAATGCTCCGCATGGGGAGAAGATTGCAGAAGGTGACGCCGCCGGTGAAAAAGCCTCCGGCGGAGCGGGATTCATCCAGGCGGCTTTCCAGCCAGGCGCGAATCACGGGCAAGCTGAGGGCGCCCTCGAATCCAGCGATGGAGGTTGCGGCTTCGAGCTCATCCAAGGTTTCGAAGAGAAAGTTGAGCTCGCGTTCGTAATCCGCTTCATCGACGAAGAATTGATGGATCATCTGGCGGAGCAACTGGGCCCAGTGCGATGGGCTGTGCCGTTCCCCAAGTTGCCGGCCGAGTTCGGCGAGCTGGTCCCACAGGGTGAGAAACTGATTGAGGATCTCGAGATCGCTTCCCTCCACATGATCGAAGGGGAGGATGCCGCGGAAGACCGCCTTGTTGTCC
The DNA here is from genome assembly GCA_028281705.1 of Verrucomicrobiales bacterium. Classification (GTDB taxonomy): domain Bacteria; phylum Verrucomicrobiota; class Verrucomicrobiia; order Verrucomicrobiales; family DEV007; genus JAACDM01. The sequence continues at coordinate 16,272 of JANQJH010000197.1, read as the reverse complement.
AGCGGCATGGCGGTTCCGAGCACGAGGCGTTCGAGCCCGAATTCCCATGTGTTCTGTTCCGTCTGCGGGAGATCCATGTGGGCCTTGGAGGCGCCGTCTCGAGCCCAACGGACACCGCTTTCAGCCATCCAGTACCGAAGCTTGTCCAGTGCTGCCTCGGTGATGCCGAAGCGGCGCATCACCGGGACACTTTCCATCACGCCAAAGACCTCACTCATTTCCCACCGCGATTCCGCTAGAGAGAGCAAGCGGAGAACGGCGCTGCTGAGAGTGTGTGAGAGTCTGGGCGTGCGATCGGCGATGTCGTAGGGAATGAACCGGTCGTCGGTTGTTGGCCGTCCGAAGACCGCATGGATCTTGGAGGTATAGTCTTCGATGTGTGGCGCCATGACGACGACGTCGCGCGGCGTGAGACCGGGGTCGCGTTCAAAGAGATCGAGCAGGATATCGTTGAGGACCTCGATCTCCCGCAGCGGGCTGTGGCAACTGTGAACCTGGAGGCTGGGGTTGGCGGCCTCAGCTTCTTCATCGATCGTGCCGATGCCTTCTTGAAGGTGGAAAATGTCGGTTTGCAGGGCGGCCAGCGCCGTCTTCCCGGCGGGCGGGTCGTGGATCTCATCGTGATCGGCCGTGTCCACGTCGACGAGAAGATCAAAGAAGTCCCGCCCCATCTTGCCAAAGTAGGCGAGCAACTCATTTTCGAAATCGGGCTCGGCGCTCAATCCGAGTTCGAGCTGATCCCAGGGGTCGGGCTCCTTCTCGCTACTGGAACCGCGGCGTTGCCGTCGCGAGAGGCGGGTGCGTTGTTTGCGTGAGAGGATATCTCCCCAGTACTCCTGGCAGGGATTGAGAAAAAAGAGATGGAGTTCTGTGTGAGAGGCGACGGTGGCCAGCACGTCGACGAAGTAGGGCGCGAGTGAGGAGAGCCCAAAGACAAAGAGCCGGGGGGGCAGGCCGGCGAGATCCACCGGTTTGGGGGCCTGTTTGAGATGGCGTTGAAAGCTTTCCTTGAGTGCCAGTCGGTGCCAAGGGCCCGTGCGGCGGATGAGCGCCTGCCAAATGAGGGCCTGCCAGCTCTCTTCTTCGAGGACGCGGCCCGAGATCCAGCGCTGCAAGAGGTGAGGCCGGTAGAGCTGATAGCGATCGAAGAGCTGTGCCAGACGTTGCGATAGTTGATAGAGCCGGACATCGGGCGCGCTGGTCTTCTTCTCGAGGAAGCGGGCCAGCGGTTCCGCTCCGGCTTCTTCTGCCAAGGGCGGCAGGATATCCATGAGGGCCCACACGAGGGCCTCGGGATCAAGCAAGGAGGCTCGATCCGCGTTCCATCCCGGGGTGTTGGCCACCATGACCTGGGTGAGGTAGGGGACAGGAAAGGGAAACTCGACATTGGCGCAGACGCCGAGAGAGGAGGCAAGTTCCAGGGAAAGCCAGCGTTCCAAGCCGTGGCTATGGACGAGGATCACCTCGGGCTGCAGCGGATCTTCCAGGGGCTGATGCAACAACTGTGCCAGGCGCTGCGTGAGCGACTCGACACGATTGGAAGAATGAATGCGGAACATTAGACTAACACAGCGTCATGAATGGTGCCCAGGGATTCATCGGACTCGTCGATCCTAATTCTGGTCAGGCATCCGTGCGCATCAGCCGTTGAGAGAGTGAGAGAGAGTCAGTCCTACCGGTCTTCGATCACCCCTGCGCCGCGTAGTCGCGCATCGATTGCACGATGTAGGAGAAAGAGAGGGCTCCGGCGTCGGGGTGACCAAGGGCGCCTTCTCCGAGGCTCTTGGCACGGCCGAACTTCGCCACCATGTCCTTGCTGGCTTCCACGCCGGTTTCGGCGGCGTCGGAGACCGACTGTAGAGCTTCTGCCAAGGGGAGTCCGGCCGCTTCCTGCGCCTTCTTCGCCGCGGGGGAGAGGGCGTCGACGACCGTCTTGTCACCGACTTCGGCCTTGCCGCGAGCTTGGACGCCCTCGCAGGCCGCCTGAAGCAACTTCGCCAGGCCGTCACTATCAAAAACCTCTTTTCCCGCCAGGGCCTTGCCGCCGTTGCGGAAGAGCGTGCCGAAGATCGCTCCCGAAGCACCGCCCATGGAACTCATCATGGCCATACCGACGCCCATGAAGACCTTGTCGATGGAGGCGAATCCGCCGGCTTCAAGCTTTTCCTTCGCCGCGGTCATTCCGCGCTGCATGCCCAGTCCGTGATCGCCGTCACCGATGTTGCGATCGGCTTCCGACAGCTCCGGCTCACTAGCGATAATCTTTTCGGTCACGCCGGTCAGCATGGCCACGACTTCGTCGAGGTTGAGTTGCGATTTGCTCATGTGCTGCGGTTCCCGGGGGGGAGCAAGGGTTACATTTTGGAATAGCCCACCGATTGGCAGGGCATGTCCCAGTATTTCTTGAGCTCGTCATCCAGCTTCATGAGGCTGACGGAGAGACCGGCCATTTCCTGACAGGTTACGATATCCCCGATGACCGTGTCGTAGACCACGATGCCCTTGGCCGCGAGAATGGGTTTGAGGGCGCGATTGAGAATGAGGAGTTCCATCTGCGTGGTCGATCCCAGGCTATTGATGAAGAGCACGACTTCGTCGCCCTCGTTGAATTCGAGATCATCTCCGAAGATGATGTCTAACAACTGGGGAGCGAGTTCATCGGCCGTGCAGATGGTGTCCACCCGGACGCCTTTCTCGCCGTGGATGCCCATGCCCACACCCATTTTGCCTTCTTCGAGTTCGAAGGTGGGCGCGCCGGTGGCGGGAATGGAGCCTGCAGCCACGGCGACACCCACGGAGCGAGTGTTGTCCCGGGCCTTGGTGGTCACGCGGACCAACTCATCCAGGCTATCGACGGTGGCGGCGGCGGCACCCGCGATCTTGACGATGAGAACGAGGCCCGCGATGCCGCGGCGATCCTCTTTGCGATCCGGCGGGGCCGAGGCGACGTCGTCCCAGATGAGAACGGTCTCCACCTTGATGTCCTCGTCTTCCGCGAGTTCGGCGCCCATGTCGAAATTCATCACGTCGCCGGCGTAGTTGCCGTAGAGGTAGAGGACGCCCTTCCCGCGATCGACGGCCTGAGTGGCCTCGAGCACGATGTCGGGCGGGGGAGCGGCGAAGATGTCGCCGCAGGCGGCGCCGTCGGCCATGTTTTTCCCCACCAATCCGTGATAGATGGGTTCGTGGCCGCTGCCGCCGCCGACGAGGAGGGCGACCTTGCCCTGGGGCAGATCGGTCATGACGATGCTGCCGCTACCGACTTTCTTGGCCTCACCGTCGTAGGCTTCGACGAGTCCGTCTAACAGTTCCGCGGCGCAGTGGTTGGGGTCGTTGATGATTTTGGGAGTCTTGCTCATGTAGATTGATTGGGTTCTGGTGCGTCGATCCGAATGCTGAAGAGAAGAGTGAGTAGGAGTAGGGGTGGGGAAGATTAAATGACGCGATCGTTGCCGCCGTCCACGGGAATCTGTGCCCCCGTGGTCTTGCCGAAGGTGGTGCCCGCCATGGTAGCCACCATGCGGCCGACGTCGGCGGATTTGATCTCGGTCTTCATCAAATTGCGTTTCTTGTACTCATCCACCGTGAGCCCGTAGCGCTCGGCGGAACGTGCCAGGACTTCGGGAGTCCAGAGCTTGGTATCGAACACGGCATCGGGATGGACGATGTTCACCCGGATGTTTTCCGGAGCCAGCTCCAGGGCGGCGACGCGCACGAGCTGGGTCAAACCGGCCTTGGCACAGGAGTAGGAGGCCGCGCCCGCGCCCGGGGCATGCACATTGCGGGAGCCGATGTAGATGGCCGTGGGATCGATACCGTGGCGCAGGTAGGGGACACAGTGGTGCAGCAGGCGCACGTGGCTCGTGAGATTGACCGCCATGCTCTTGTCCCAATTGGCGGGATCGAGCTTCTCCACATAGGCGCCGGCGGTGAAGATACCCGCATTGCTCACCAGGATATCGAGTCCGCCGAAGCGCTTGACGGTGTCTTCCACGGCGGCGCGGGTGGCCTCATCATCGGTGAGATTGCAGATCACCCCGAGCCGGTCGTCGTCCTGCAGCTCTTCGATCTCCGGGTTGAGATCGACACCGACGACGGCGGCCCCGGCGTCGTGCAGGGCCTGCAAACAGGCGCGTCCGATGCCCGCCGCGGCTCCGGTAATCAAGGCGACCTTCCCTTCGAGCGGGCGGCGAGCCGGGGCCTTCTTCAACTTGGCCTGCTCCAGATCCCAGTACTCGATTTCAAAGAGAGGCGCCTCCGTGAGGGGCGACCATCCGCCTAACTGTTCGCCTAACTGAATCGTGTCCCGCGTCGTCTTCACGATGTCGGCCACGACGCCGGCGTTCTTCATGTTGGAGCCGAAAGAAACGGTGCCGTTCCCCAGCCAGAGCGCCCAGCGCGGTGCGGGATCCAACATTTGCAGGTCCGGGGTGGAAAAGCGCTGAAAGTAGTTGGCGTAGATCCCGGTATAGCTCTCGACCGAGCCCTCGAGATCGTCGTTGTCAAAAATCAGGGGCAAGCGCTTGGTCCGCAAGACGTGATCCGGCGTCACCGGCCCGCGGCCCGCGATTTCACCGGCGTCGCTTCGCTGGGCGAAACCGGCGGCACCGGGTGAACCGTCGAACCGGGCGATCATGGCGTGGCCCTTGGCCTCGGAGACGTCATGGCGCAGCTGGGCCAGCTTGACCAAATCGAGCGAGGCGGGTTCGCCCGTGGGGAATGAGCCTGATCCCGCCGCCTGAATGTGCTCCTCGGCCTCGGAAACCAGTTGGATCATCCGGTCGTAGGATTCTCTCGCCGTGGCACCAAAACTGAAGATCCCGTGATTGAGGAGAACCATGCCTTCGATGTTGGCGAAATCTTGTCCCTGAATCATTTCGTAGACCTTTCGGGCGAGGATGAACCCGGGCATGATGTAGGGCACGACGAGGACGCGATCGCCATAGACCTCCTTCACCCGGGCCTCTCCGCGCGCGTTGTTCGTCAGGGCGAGGATGGCATTGGCGTGGGTGTGATCGACGAAGGTGAAGGGCAGGACGGCATGGAGGATCGCCTCGATGGAACCGTTGGGTGCCGCCGGGTCGGTCATGCCGGCGCGCAACTGGGTCACCATGTCGGCATCGGAGAGGAATTCCAGGGCGGCCAATTTCATCAGCACGTCCATGCGGATGGGAGCAAATCCCTCCTGGGCGATGGTCGCCAGATCCCATCCGGAGCCCTTGACGTGGAGAATCTCTTCTTCCTCTCCAAAAAACGTCTTCTCGGTGATCTTGACCGATGTGTTCCCGCCGCCGTGAAGGACCAGTTCCGGGTCCCGGCCGAGCAATTGGGAGGTGTAGACGCGCTGGGCCAACAAGTCCCCCTCAAAGGGGGCCGCTTCCTGATCGTTCCAAAGATTCTTCATTCTCGTGTCGCCGCCAGCATGCCGAAAGTGGGGGGTTATGCCAGCGGAAAACCGCGTCCACGAACCGCTTGGTAAAGCTCTGGTGGACCGGATGTTCCACGGCTCGGCAGCTAGGATGCGCCCATGAGCTTCTTGCGCTCCTTGAGGTAATCCTTCAGAAGCTCGCCCGGAAGCTCTGAAACCGCCAGGTAGTCCTGGTGCCGGCCTTCGAGGGTCTCTGATTGCTCCTTTAAAAAGGCATGGATCCCGGCGTCGCCCTCCGCCGTCCGAACGGGCTCGATTTCTTCGAGAAAGGCCTTCACAACCGCGAGACAATCCTCCGCGGCGATCCATTTCAGCCCGTCGCAAAACGCAGGATACTCTGCGCCCCGGTTTTTCTTGAAGGGCTCACCCAGGCCCTTGTTACGGATCATGCGATCAAAAGCCCGCACCAATTTGGCATCCACCGGATCCTGTTCCGGCACTTCCTCCTGGCTGGGAGCCGTGCGCATCAGGGCATCCACCATCGCATCCGGCTTGAGCGTCCCGAGTTCGAAACAGGAGACGTCCGCTCCCAACTCCACCAGGGTGGCCACGGTGGCTCGGTCTCCGGCGAGGATGGCCGTGATCAACGGCGAACTCCCGCCAAAATTGATATCGGCCCCGTCCTCAATGGCCTCCAGGATCGCCTCCCGGGATCCCACCTTGCAGGCGAGTTCGAGTTGCGCGTTGGCCATCGATTCGTTCACGGTCGGTCAGCTTGGTGGGGGACAAGGGTTGACTTACGTTAGGACTAACCGTCGTTCGCATGGTTTTCAAATGATTATCGTTTCTTTTGGTTCGGGACGCTTGACTGGGGGCGGGCGGACGGAGATGCGACGCTATTCGAATCCCATTTCCCCCAGGACTTTTTCCCGCAACGCCCGGCGTCGCTTGCGGACGTCGGCGAAGCTGTGATCGAGGCAGAGCAAGGCAAAGTATTGCGTCTCACCGTCCTTCCCCGCCTCTTCAATCCAGCCGACATACCAAGCGAGCCACAGATTCTCGTTGAGATCGCCCGTACCGGTCTTGGCGTAGAGGCGTTTCCCTTCCCGCTCTTCCGCGAAGGCGATGGACTTGACTCCGGTCGTCGTTTCCTCGGCGAGTCCAAGCTGGCTCTCATGGAACCGTTGCAGAAAATTGATCTGTTCTTTGGCCGTGATGGTGAGCCCATTCCCCAGCCAGTAATCGGTCAGGTTTTTCTCCGTGACCTGCCCTTTCCCGTAGTGCCACTCCAGCAGGCTCGAGTTGATCGTCGCTTGGTTCATTCTGGCTGCGAGGTCCTGGTAGTACCAAACGACCGAATTCTGGAAGGCCGAGCGGAGGGAATGTTCGCCCGTCCAGGACCTGGGCCACCAATCTTTCTTGGGGTGACGCTCGGCCTCGTATGGCACAGTCTCGTCCAGGTTGCTCACCAGATCCGCTTCGAGCGCCAAGATGGAATTGGGAATCTTGTAGGTGGAAAAAGGGGGGAAAGCCCGCTCGCACAGCGCTCGATTCACCACCGTCTGGCGATCCTCGGCCGGTGCATGAATGATGTATCCCTCCGTGGGCCCCTCCGAATTGAGGCGGGCGACCAACTTGCGGACTTCGTTCACCCCAACCCGCGTGTTGCGGACGACCAGCTGATTGTGTTCCTTGTCGTAATGAGAGGACGCCACGCCGGCATCGAACGGGATCCCATTGGATTCGAGGAACGATCTGAGTTCGGATCGCTTGTCCGTGGGAAGCTTGGTAGGATCGATGTCGAACCTCTCTTCATGGATCTCTAGTTTGGAGGTGAGAGTGATCACGGCGGAACCCTGCCCACGATCCTTCGCGGGGGATTTGGGAGCCGGTGCTTGCTGGGCAATGACACTAACGGTGAGACAAATGCCCAGGAGCAGGGCCTCTCCCACTTTGGCCAAGCGGGACGTGGGCGTGGCCGGCCGAAGGATGCGCTGGACGCGATCTTCCAGAGTGGTCTTCCGAGCCATGGGCAAGGCGGTGGTGACCGAACCGATCTTTCGATGCGTGTGATAGGACTGCGCCACGCTGTGGAGTGCGGTGGCATAGTCCGATGGCGGGACCACACCGTGGGCCACCACAGTGGCGTCGCAGGCCCGTTCCGTTTCCATGCGCCAGCGTCTGAACAACCACCAGACGAGCGGGTTGGGCCAGTGGAGCGCACGTGCGACCTGGATGCCGAGGGAGGCGAGGCCGTCGCGGCGCCGGATGTGGGTGCACTCGTGGGCGATGACGGCCAGGAGCCGTTCTTCGGGCCAGGACTTGGATTCCTCCGGGAGCAGGATCACGGGATGCCGGAGGCCCCAGGTCATGGGCATGCACGCTTGTTTCGAGAAACGGACATCCACCTTTTTTGACCGGTAGCAAACTAGCACCTTGGCCTTCCGAATCACGCTTTCCATGCGTCTATCCTCACATGGCGACGAATCCCTTCGAAGGCGCCGCAGTCTTCCATGGGCCAGTGCCAATGGCAGGATTCCGCTCAGCAAGCCGGCGATATAAAGCCCCATGAGGGCCGATTGCCAGGAAATCGGATGCCCGGGACTGGCATGAGGTTGTGGTGGCGTTGCCAGTGTGAAGCCAGATTCCTGCGGGGCTGCTGTCGGCGAATCCCTCACATAGATACTGGAGTCTTCCGCGATTGTGGTGCTCACGCCGGGGTCGAACGACGGCAAGACGGTCCAACCCGGTGCCAGAGCGACCACGAGAGGAAGGAGGAGCAAGGCGGCGAAGGTGAACCTCAGGGCTCGGCAACGCTGGCCTGCGGTTCCCGTGGAGTTCAGGGCAAGACAAAGGAGTCCACCCGCCAGGGCAACGGCGAACCCGCGCAGCATGACTTCGGTGAGAAAGCTTGTCGTCATCATAAGAGATCTCCCTGGTTGCGTTTCGTGGCATCAATGAGGGCGGCGATGCGGTCGAGTTCGGCTTCATCGAGCTTGGCCTGGGGATCGGTGAAATGGGCCGCCAGGGCTTTTTCCACCGAGCCGTCGAAGAACGTGCCGACGACGTTTCGCAGCATGGACCGGCCGGCCGATCGCCGCGGACGTGTCGGGGAATAGACGTATTCTCTTCCTTGCTGGCCGTGTTGCAGGTGACCCTTGGTCTCCAGGATGCCGAGAAGGGTGCGGACGGCGGTTCGGGAGGGTGGCGAGGCCAGGCCCTCAACGACCTGGCTCACGGTGGCTTTGCCCGACCGGTAGATCACATCCATGATCTCGCGCTCGCGACGGCTCAATTTGTTGGGATCGCTCATGTTGAGGCCAAATATTTGGCCGATCTCGTTAAAGTCAAATTTTTGGCTCTAAAATTTTGGCCTTCATGCCCGTCCGCTCCTTTTCCTGCCTCGGTCCTGGGCTAGCCGGTTACCGGCGCGGCAGCTTGAGGATGCGCTTGATTTCCGCGATGGTCTCCGGGTGATCGTAGGCAGAGTGGGAATCGGGGATGATCTTTTCCGAGATGGCCCCGGGAAGATGGCTGCTCCAGTAGGGCACGACGCCGTCGGAACTCTCCTCGAGGGGGCCGGCGCGGCCGCGATCGCCGATGATACTGTGTTGTTCCACGGGATGGCTCAGGGGCAACCCGGCCAGGATCTGTAAGGTTGGCTGGCGGGGAGAGAGGGCGCTCACACTATCAAGTTCGCCTCTTCCGAGGGCGGCGTACTCCTCGGTGAACACACCTGGATTGGCCTCGGAGATTCGTTGGTAGAATTCGCCAAAATGATTGGGTGGAGCCACCAGCCACCTTCCCAGTCTTCCGAGGAAGTTGTCGGCAAAGTCGCTCCCGCGGTGCGGCACAGCGACGAAGATGACTCGTTTCACATGGTGTTCCGGTTCCCAAAAGAAGGCTTCCTGGAGCTTGGCGCGATCGGAGTCGGATAGTGTCAGTTCGCTCAGAGGCACGGTGATGGCGCGATCCCAAAAGGCGTTTCCCGGGCGGCTGATCAAGCTGCGGGCCACAATGCCGCCCATGCTGTGGGCGAGCACGGTGGTCGATTGCATCGCCGGATGGCGGCCGCTGGGGTCGAGCAGTTTTCGCAGCTCCCGGAGTTGGGTTCGCAGCTGGCGTCCCGAGTAGAGCGCGGGCGCCGAGGTGTTATAGAGAAAGTGCCAGATTTGGTAGCGCCGCCGGATGGTATCATCGGCCCAGAGCGCGTTGCTCACCTTGGCCCAGGCGAGGGGCGAGGAGAAGAGGCCATGGATCATGATGAGCGGCTCCTTCCGCGGATCGTAGTTTTCCATGAGGTAGAGCCGAGTCTCCCGCTTGGGAATGCGCCGGGCGATGGCGTCCGTCAGCTTCAGGCGATTGAGATCGCCCGAACGCGCGAGAAGACGCGCCCACGGGACGGTGAAGTCTGCCGCCAACGGGAGGCTGGTCTCGCCGTACTGGATCGCATCTTGAAAGAGCGGGCAATGGAGCCCGATCTTGACGCGCTGCATTCCGCCTTGCGGCGGTTGGCTCTCGGCCACAGCGGTGAGAGGCCGGGTGATGGCCTCGGGAGGATAATAGACCTCAAGGGGTGAGGCCTGATGATTCTCTCTCAAGGCGACCAAGGGCGTGCCGATGCCTTCACGCTGATAGTGCTTCAGCTTTCTCACACGATAGGCGGAGGCGTCGTTGATCTCGTCGAAGTAGCTCGGGAGGTAGGAGCCGAGGTGGCTGGCCTCGAACATCACGTCGTAGTGCGGTCCCGTTTGAGGGTGTCCGGGACGGATTAGGAGGGCCGCGGCCTTGTCCCGATGGAGAACGCGCCAGGTCTCGACAAACTCGCCCAGTGCCGCTTTGGCGGCCTCCGGTTCCGTGGGGTAGAGCGCCTGATCGAGCAGATGAATGAGCCGGCGATCGTCGATCTTGGCGTTTGGTTGAACCAGGTTTCTGATCCTCTCCAGCCGGGCCGGTGCCACGGCGCAGGAAACCAGACTCGCGAGGAACGCGAGGGAGAGGAAAACTGGCGCGAGGCATTTCATCTCCCGAGCATAGGGGCTGCGGTCGATGCTCCAAGAAAGAATCGCCGTGGGAACCTCGGGAGGCCGTGGGTTCATACCATTAAGTTTTTAATGCAATGGGATTGACAGGTCGGGCAATACCATTAACTTTTTAATGGTTATCCCGCCTTGCCCATGTCTCCCATGCCCTCCCTCAGTCGACGTGAACGTCAGATCTTGGACATTCTCTATGCCCATAACGGGGCCACCGTGGCCGCGGTGCAGAAGGAATTGCCCGAGGCTCCGACGGACATGGCGGTGCGACGGCTTCTCCATATCCTGGAGGAGAAGGGGCATGTGAAGAGAAAGCGTGAGGGGCGGGGATTCCTCTATTTGCCCAGGCAATCCAAGAAACAGGCCGGGGCGCGCGCCCTGCAGCATGTGCTGGATACCTTCTTCGAAGGGGCGGTCGATCAGGCGGTAGCCACCCATTTGATGAAGAAGAACGCCGAGCTGGATCCCGAGCAGTTGGAAAAGCTGCAACACCTCATTCAAACAGCCGAACAGGAAGGACGCTAATACCGATGGAAGAATCAGCAAACAACATCCTCTCGAACACATGGGGCCTCGTGGAGGGCCTTCTCTTGAGCGGTTTTGTCAAAGGCGCTCTCGTGGTCCTGGTCATCTGGGGTCTAACCATTCTGTGGAAGAGCCGCTCGGCGGCGGATCGGCATCTCTTCTGGGTGCTGGGACTCGCGAGCTTCCTCGTGCTCCCCATCGCTCAGCAAACGGGAGCGCGCTGGGACATTCTTCCCCGGCTATCCCTGGAGGAGGTCCTGCCGAATCATGAGCGGCCAGCGGGGGTTCCGCTCAAGGCTGAGAATCGCCCGCTGCAGGCTGAGGCGCCGGTCGACCCCGCCTCCGAAGCCTACGTCGGGGGCGAACAACACTCCGTGACCATGCCAATCGATACGGATGCGGAATCACCACTCGCATTGAGAGAAGCCCAGGCAATGCCCTGGTGGTTTCTTGTTTGGGCTGCCGGCGTGGTTTGCGTCGGGCTGCGCGTGCTGCTCGGCAGCGTCATGCTGGGGAGTTTGACCCGAGAACTGGAAGGAGGGGCGATCCAGCGCCGGACGGATGTGTTGGCTCGGCAGTTAGACATTGAAAAGCCGGTTCAGGTCTTTGTTAGTCAGCGCCGGGCCATGCCCATGACCTGGGGCCTTCGGCGTCCCAAGATCTTGCTTCCGCAGGAGGCCGGGGTATGGGATCAGAGCCGTCTCGACGCGGTTTTGTCCCATGAGCTGGCCCACGTGAAGCGGGGCGACAGTTGGGTGCAGATCCTCGTCCAGGTGGTGACGGCGCTCTACTGGTTTCATCCTTTGGTTTGGATATCCGTTAGGCGATTGGTGGTGGAGCGGGAGCGCGCCTGTGATGATCTGGTGGTGGCGCGAAGCGGATTGAAGCCGTCGGCCTATGCCCGCCACTTGATGGCCATTGCCCTGGCCGACCGGGCGGTGCCCGCGTTGCCCATGGCCGGAACCATGAGCATGGCGCGGCCATCGCAACTCGAAGGACGGGTGAAGAATCTGCTCGACGCCACGGTGGAGCGTCAACCCATGAGGCGGTTTTGGATGGTCGTGCTCACACTGAGCTGGGGTGTCTTCGTCCTTCCGTTGGCCACCTTGCATTCGCAGGAGCTGAAAGACGTGGAGCCGGAGGTAGAAGCAGAGGCCGCAACGCCTCCAACCTCGATTGCTGAAACGCCGCCGGAAGAGCGACCGTTCGACGTTGAAGAGGACGATGATGCAGGTGCCGGGAAGGCCCGGTCTGAAAAAAGCGCTTACGCCTTTCTACGCAGTGAATTTGAGACGCTGCAAGAGGATCTGGAGAAGGGGCGCGTCGAACTGGAAGCGATGAGCCGTCGCCTGAAGGTAGACGATCCCGATTTGGTGGAACGCCGGCGGAATGTCGACATCCTGGCGGATAATGTGGCCGCATTGAGGGCGCGTCTTATTGATGTGGAACGGCTGATCGCGGCCGAGGATGAACTGGCGCAGCTGCGAGTTCGCTATACCGATAGGCACCCCAAGGTGATCGCCCAACAAGAGAGAATCAGGTCCTTGAGAGAGCCGATTAATGCGGCGAGAGACACCGAGGAAGAGCGTCCCGAAACCGGGGAGACGGAAGAACGGGGCCGTGAACGCCTGCTCGCCATCCGGGATCCGCGTCTCTTGGATGAAGAGAAGCTCATGTCCCAATACGTCTTAGAGGCGGAGGCCCTCGATGAGCTTCGGATCAAGTATCTCGATCGCCATCCCAAGATCATCGAGAGGAAGGCGTCTGTGGTGCAAATCGCCGAGAGGCTTGAAGCCCTCAGGGCAACGATCCGCGTGGCCACGCCTCAGCCCGGCATTGTCGTGCAGGTCTCCGTCAAGCTGGGGGATCGTGTGGAGCGGGGCGACATCCTGGTGAGACTGGACCGGCGCCGAGCCGAGCTTGACTTGCAGACGGCAAAGAGTCGTCTGGTACTGGCGGAGTCACAGCTCGCCGCCGCGCACCAGTCGCTGGAACTTATGCGAGAAACCTTGGGCAAGCAGGTGCAAAACGGGATGCTATCACAAGCGCAGCAGGGGGTGCAACAGGCGCCACTCGAACTGGAGGTTCGAAAGGTACAAGCCGAGTTGACCCTGGCTCACGCAGCCGTGGAGAAAGCTGAGATTGACTTGGACGATCTGACCGTGCGCGCGCCGGCAAACGGTGAGATTGTCCGGATCGAAGCGCACCCGGGGGAGTATGTTTCTCCAGAAAGACCTGTGATCCACCTGAAGAAAGACGGCTAGTAGAGCTTCAATATTGACTTGATCAAAATATTCCGAGAAAAGACTTGTACTATTGTCAAAAAGGCTTGAGTGCACCTACTTGTTCGACCTAGGTAGTTCTCTTGCGCCGAGTTGCAAATCCTAATGCACCAAGTCCAAGAAGACGAACTGATGAAGGTTCTGGGACGCTAACGCTAATGTTAACTTCACCTCCGATATTTTGGTTAAAACCATTTTTAATCGTTAAGCCTGTATAGTTACCAATATTAAGAGTATTAATATCGATGGGCATAATCCACTGCCCGCTCATTGCGATTTCTCCCGCAACTGTATTAAAGGCATTTTCAAATATTCCGGGTGAACCTGATATCCACCACCATTCTTCATTTCCAGCTGCATTATTGAGCCAAAGATGATCTGGCTCATCTGGATGAGTTCCTATTGCTGAACCTGACCACTCCACGGTGGAAATTGTTGGAAAGATGGAATTATACACCCCAGATGCAAACACATCTCCTCCGACGGGGCCATAGAAGGTGTCGGCTCTTCCTGATGCGAGAACGGTGGTGCTTCCACTAAATGCCCAAGTTGTCGTTCCTGCACCTGATGTCCCAGTGATATCAATGTGTATGGCAGCCTCCACCCCGCCAATAAATGATCCGTACATGATTAGAGCGGTCGCCAGAGGGACCACTTTGGTTGTGACTTTCATAGAGTATCTTGTCTCGTGATGACTACTTGGATAGCCCGACAAACGCCCCAGATATTGGACAAAGAGCCGTGTGTTTTTTTCGGAGCCTCCCTCCAGGGCCGCCGTAATCCATACAATCTAGTGGTCACCAAAGAGCTACGGCCGCGGTTACGGCGCCAGCCACCCCGCCTGAGGCTCCTCAATGGACGGCACGAAGTCCGATGCCGTCGCGGTGGCGAACGTGTCGCCGCCTCATTCAATCCTCATATCCGCGGGACGCATCCCACACGCGAACAGTGCCATCGTGACTCGACGAGACCAGTCTCTTCCCGTCCGGGCTCCAGGCAACGCTCGTGACAATGTCTTCGTGCCCCCGAAGCGTTAGGGCGAGCTCTCGAGCATCTGTGTCCCAGATCTTGATCACTTTGTCCCAACTGCCGGAAGCCAAGCGGTTGCCATCCGGATGCCAGGTCACGGTGCGCACCTCGCTCGTGTGACCCCGCAGTAGATGAGGCCTTTCCATATCCAGGGAATCCCAGAGAATCACATGGTTCGCCGCCGAGCCCGAGGCGAAGTAGCGGCCTTGGGGATGCCACTCATGGCAATGCATGTTCGAGCTCACAAGCTCGTCTCCGGCTCGGCGAAACTTCTCCTCGCCCGTCGCCAGTTCCCACAGCATCAGGTGGCCGTCACGCCCGGTCGTCGAGATATAGGATCCCGTCGGATCGAGTGCCACAGACAAGAAGTAGTAGGGGCTGCTTCCGTCTCGCATTGCAAAAATCAACCGAACGTTGCCGGGATTACTCAGGTCATGGATCAAGGTGTGGCGGCGGTAGTTGGTGGTCGCCAACATGTTTCCATCTGCGGCCGAGGATAATATTGAATTCATCTTGCCTACTGGGGTGCCCACGACCGTTCGGCGGATCCTCCCGGTATCGGGATCAAGCAGGAAAAAACCCACGGGCTCCCGGCGAACGATCAGGCCCTCCGATGCCCAGAGAATCGGCATGGTGGAGGCATTGGGTCGCCGTTCGAAACGGTCGAGATCTTCCGGTTCGCCCGTCTCCAGGTTGACAATGAACAGCTTGAAATCCTCCCCGAGACAGGCAACCCGCGTCCCGCTAGGATCGAGGGCGATCGACGCGATGCCGGCCGTGTGCCGGTAGAGCACATGGGATGGTTTTCGGGTGTCTTCATGCCACAGATTGAACACCCCGCTGGCGTCACCGCTGACCAATATCTTACCATCGTGATTCCATGCCAGGGCCTCAACGGAATCTCGATGCCCCAAATGCTGCTCCACCAATTGTCCTGTGCGGGTGTCCCAAACCTTGACCTCTCGATTCTTGCTGGCCGTGGCGATTCGCTCACCATCGGGCTGAAAAGACACCGCCTTGACATGCGCACTGTGAGCTTCAATGGTGCGCTGAACGGTCCATGACGCCGTGTCCCAAAACTTCACCGTTCGGTCGCGACTCCCCGAGACCAACCAGCGACTGTCAGGCGACCAGGCGAGCGCCGTCACACCCAGCTCATGGCCTGCCAGAACACGTGTCGGCTCGTGCGGGCGATGTACCGCTTTCACGTAGACATACTTCGTAGCGTCGGTGGGATAAGCTGCCAGGGCAAGGTACTGACCATCCGGGCTCCAAGTGACGATGGAAAAGAAATGAAACCAATTTCGAGCCGGAAGATCGAGCTCGGCGCCGTTCAACGTTAGGACTTCGACCTCGCCCATGGTTTCCAAGGTCTTTCCATCGAGAAGGAAAACAGGTTTCAGATCCGTCGCACAAGCCAACTGTCGCCCATCAGCGCTCCACGCGAGGTAGGGGAAGGGCTGATCCTCTGAAGGTGACGAGACGAATCTCTTCTGGATCGATCGCTTGCTGGCCGGATCCCACAGAGTCACGCTCCGCCGCTGCGAGTAAGCAAAGAATGAGCCAGAAGGGTGCCAAGCCAATTGAACGGCTTCTTGATCCAAATCAATCGTGTCAAGTGGGACGCCGCGTTCGGCATCCCACTGTTTGAAATCAAGCCCGGCAAACGACCACGTGAAGAATGTATTCCTCAGGGGATGAAACGCCGCGAGCACTTCTTCCGTAGGCTCATGAAAGCACGAATGCGTTGCCTGCAGGCTCGTGGCCTTCAGGTAATGCCACTCCCATGATCGAAGATCTGGAAGCCCCTCCACAGGAAGCCATCTCTCGAGCAAGGGTTCCAATGACGGAAATGTTCCCGGAGTCGAGGTGGCAAGCCCTCCCCGAACCATGTTCGACCGGTAGACCATGCCCCGATTCTCGAGGGCTCGCCGCTCGGCGAGGCGCCGCAGCGCATCAGCTTCAAAACGCTGGATATCCGCCTCTGCCCTCAGGTGAGACTGGTGCCAGGCCACCATGGGGCCGCCCACTC
>JANQJH010000191.1 GCA_028281705.1 Verrucomicrobiales bacterium | reverse complement strand
GCTCAAATCCGGCCATGCGCTGGAAAAAATCAACCGCTCCGGTGGTCAGCGCCATCAAACGCGAGGCGCCCATTTCACGGGCCCGGCCGACGGCAAACTCCACCAGCCGGCTTCCGTAGCCATGATTCTCGTGATTCTTCTTGATGAACAGACAGGCGAGTTCCACCACCCCTTCCTCGAGGTAGGGATGCAGGGCCACGCAGCCCACAATCGTCCCGTCCACCTCGATCACGCTATAATCCGCCAGCGCGACCGTCACATCCTCGGCCGTTCGAGGAACGAGATCCTCATCGCTCACCGAAGGCCGAATCATGGCCACAATAGCGGGAATGTCGGCTCGAACGGCGGATCGGACCTCTTGGTAGGCATCGCGGTAGATCATGGTGCCGCTCCCTTCATTGCTGAAGAGTTCAGCCAACAGGGCATCCCGTTCACCGCCCGACACCACGTGAACGCGCGAGATGCCGTCGTAACAGCCACGGGCGGCGTGCTTGATCTTGGAGAGGAGCAGCGGCGAACGCACCTCGGCGAGTTCACTTTTGCCGCCGATCAACTCCCCGGCTTGTTCACCGGAGAGCTGCCGCACCCGGTTCCCTTTGGCATCCACAACGTGACTTTGGGTGACAAACAGAATCTTGGCCGCCCCCACCGCCAACGCCACTTCGGTGGCCACGCTGTCCGAGTTGAGCCTCAAGGTCTGCCCATGCCGGTCGTAACCCAGGGGCGACACGATGGGAAGCAGCCCCTCATCGAGAAACGCTTTGAGACACTGGGTATCCACGCGATCGATCACCCCGGTGAGTTGCTGGTCCACGCCCTTCACCTTTCCCGCCTGATGAGCCACCAAGACATTGGCCGATGCGGTCCGGATATTGGAAACCGTCGCCTGGGCCCGGAGCTGGTTGGCCAACTGAGAAATGGCATCAATGCAGACCGACAAGGTGGCACGATCCGTCACGCCCGTACCATCGGAGCCGCTCAAACGCACCCCGCGCTCGTCGGCCAGCCGTCTGATCTGATGACCGGCGCCATGGACGAGAATGATCTGGATGTTCAACGACTGGAGAACGGCGAGATCGAGCAAGAGGCTGGCCACCCCATCGGATTCCAAGATAGCCCCATCCACCGCCACGACAAAGCGCTGGCCTCGAAACAAGGGAACGTAGCGCAGAATGGCCCTTAAATCGCCAAACCGCACTTTCTGTGCCGTGGTCATTTCCATCGTTGCCTCGAGATCACTTTACTTCAAAACTACTACAACCTCACCCATGGACAAGAAACGGCTTTTGCAAGAAATCATCGCTCAATTACGCCAGGAAGCGGAAAGCATGCTGGCCGCGGCCCAGGCCACGCGGGACGAAGCCACGCACGAAGACAACAAGGCGGAAAGCAAGTACGATACGCGAGGTCTCGAAGCGTCTTATCTAGCAGAGGGACAAGCGCGCCAGGCCGAGGAAGCGGAAAGTAATCTCATGCGGTTTGAAGCCCTCGAACACCGCTCGTTCTCAACGGATGAAGACATCGAAGTGGGCGCCCTCGTAGGCGTGGAGATCGCGGGCTATCGCGACCTTTATTTCTGTGGTCCCGGTGCCGGCGGCAAGGAAGTGGAACTCGAAGGGGAAGAATGCACCATCATCACCCGCGAATCACCCCTGGGCGCCCAACTCTATGGCGCCAAGTTAGGCCATACCTTTGAGGTCAACGGCCGTGCAGCCAAGATCGTCTCCCTTCAGTAGGTAGGTAGGTAGGTAGGTAGGCAGGTAGGGTCCCGGGAAGGGTTCGCCATCACGGCTTCGGACCAAAGAGATGCCGGCCTTTCTTCGCCGCCTGATGGGCTCGATGGGTATCCTGAGGAATGCCGGGATCACCTTGCTCCTCCAGCCACTGGTCCAAGGCATTGGCCAGTTCCTCACGCAGGGAGGCCAGCTCCGGTTCATCGGCGAGATTGCGCATCTCATAGGCGTCCTCCGCCGTGTGATAGAGTTCCTCCGCCGGGCGATGCATGTAACGCTCGACTACGGAGTATGTGTGCTCATTGGTCCACGCCTCCCGGACCCAGGTGGCCCAGTAGGGATTGTTCAATTTGCCGGTCCCGGTCCACCCCATGAGGTGTTTTTCGATGTAGATCCGCTCCGGCGAGAGATTCCTGATGAAGCGATGGGTCCCATTGGTGATCGTTCGAATGGGATAGGACGGTCCTTCAGGAATGTTGTTGTGCACCCCATAGGCATATCGCCGCGGACTTGCGGCAGACTCGCCTAACAAGACGGGGAGGAAACTGACACCGTCCAACCCGCCATCCTGAGCGCTCCCGCCGGCGGCTTCGAGAAGCGTGGGCA
This sequence comes from Verrucomicrobiales bacterium, assembly GCA_028281705.1. Classification (GTDB taxonomy): domain Bacteria; phylum Verrucomicrobiota; class Verrucomicrobiia; order Verrucomicrobiales; family DEV007; genus JAACDM01. Next base: position 1,310 of record JANQJH010000191.1, on the reverse strand, counting down.
CGACATCGGCATACTGCACCAGGGCGTCGCTACGTTTCCCAGCCGGGACCTTGCCCGGCCAGCGAGCCACCAGGGCGGTGTGGAGCCCCGTGTCCCAATTCGTCCACTTGTTCCCCGGAAACTGCGACCCCTGTTCCGAGGTGAACAAGACCAGGGTGTCCTCCGCAGCCCCCGAGGACTCCAGTGTCTGCAGGATCTCCCCTACCTGGCCGTCCATGTAGGTGATCTCCGCCAGATAGGCGGCGAAATCCTCACGCGTCCTCGGCGTGTCCGCCATGTTGGGCGGCAGTTGCAGCGTCCTCGGCGGGTACTGCGAGCGGTCTCCCATGACCCAGGGCACATGGGGCTCCACCAGGCCCACCACCAGACAGAAGAGCTCGTCCTCCTCACCGCACGTCATAAACTCACTGATGCCGGCGAGGTCATGGTCCCGGGTGGGATCACGCACGCAGTTCTTGTCGAACCCTGCCACTTTCTCGAAAGGGTAGACCGATTCCGGCGTTACGTGCACCTTCCCCGCCAATCCGACCCGGTACCCCAATGCCCCGAGATGTTGCGGCAGGCTCTTCACTCCCGGCCGGCTCGCCGAGTGATTCCAGGCACACCCGTTCCTCATCGGATAAAGACCCGTGAACAACTCCGACCGGCAGGGCTGACACATGGCCTCCGCCACATAGGCACGATTGAAGGTCAACCCCTGGGAGGCCAACCGATCGATGTTCGGAGTCTTGGCGTTTTTCCCGCCATACAAGGGCAGATCATTGTAAGTGCAGTCATCCGCCATGATGATGAGCACATTGGGCTTGTCCGCCGCCTCCACCATCACGACGGCGCAACCCAGCAGCGCCATGATGATCGTCAGTAGCGGTTTTTTCGTGATCGGTTTCATTTTCAGTCTCTGTTTCGTGTTGCATGCCCGCCTTCCCGAAAACCGAGGGACTGAAGTCCCTCCCACATTCTGGGAAAGTGGAAGGGACTTCAGTCCCTTTGTTTAGCTAACTACAAGCGAATCACAATCTTCCCCAGATGCTCCCCCGATTCCAGGTGGGCGTATGCCTCCGCAGCGGCTTCGAAATCAAAGACCCGATCGATCACGGGACGAATCTCCTTCTCTTCCACGAAGCGCAACAAGCGCTCGAAGGCAGTCCGATGCCCCACGTAGATTCCGTTCAAACGCACGTTGCGGGCCACGAGGGGAAACAAGGCGGCATCCGGCGGATCGAAGCCGGTCAAGACACCAATGAGCGCGATATGACCGCCCGCGGCCACCGCAGCCATCGATTTCCCCAGGGTCACGGGACCGCCCACTT
>JANQJH010000145.1 GCA_028281705.1 Verrucomicrobiales bacterium | reverse complement strand
CGCCGCCTCCCTCACCCACGAAGGCGCCCTCGACGCCGCCCTCCGGTCGGATGAAGAATCCCCCGACCCCGCCCTGCACGCCTACAGCGTGGCCCGCCTCGCCATGATGGCGCACGAATCTCGCATGGGGCCAGAGACCGCCATCGACGTCCCGGGCTATCTCAATCGCTACCGCGTGGGTGTCAGCTCCGGCAGGCATCACCGGTCGCCTCGCGAATTCGACAAGATGGCTCCGGCAAACTTTCTCAAGTTCAAGGGCATCGAAATCGAGCGGGTGACCCAGGAAGGATTCGGTGCCGCCCTGGTGGGCCATATCGAATGGACGCAGGAGCGCGAGAACCACGATCCCTTCATGCCCTCCGAGGGCTTTGGTGTCCCTCTCAACGGCTCCATCCAATTTGAAGGCACTCGGGCGACCTTGATCCTTCAAGATCTAATGGAGGACGCAGAAGCCGTCATCGAAGGCCGGGAAGTTCCCCTGGCAGCGGACTTCACGGCCCCACTGTTCTTTCGCTATTTCGAAGAACGTGATCGCGAGCCTAACAAAATCATGGCAGCACTCCGCCCCTCGGCATTCGAATCCACCATCGGCATGACCGCGCTGGAACCATTCGCCCGAGATAAGACACCCCTGATTCTCGTTCATGGCCTTCTGGCGACGGCGGAGAACTGGACGCCCTTTCTCAATCTCCTCCGGCAGGATCCCATCTTGCGAGAGCGCTACCAGATCGTTCTCTTCAATTATCCCACCGGCACGCCCATTGCGGAGAATGCCCATCATCTCCGGTCCTGGTTGAAGAAATATCGCGACACTTACGATCCCAAGAGGCAACTGGCGCCCATGCGCTCCATGGTCATCCTGGGCCATAGCATGGGAGGCATCCTCTCCAACATGCAGATCCGGGACAGCGGCAACCAACTGGTGAAGCTCGTCTTCAAGCGCCCCATCGATGAGATCGACTTGGAGCCCGAGGCACGGGAGAAACTGATGAGTCTCGGTGTCTTTGAAGGCAACCCGGACATCGACCGCGCCATTTTCATGGCCTCGCCTCATCGCGGCAGCGACATGGCGACCAATGCCATCGGCAAGATTGGCGCCTGGCTGATTCGTCTCCCCTTCGACCTCGTGGACTCCGTCCTTGGCGGCCTCGAAACCGTGGATAACCTGACGGACTACGCGCAGAACTTAAGCAAGCGCCCGCGCAACAGCGTCACCGCCCTGCGGCCGGACAATCCCTTGCTCCCGACCGTGCTGAATCTTCCCGTGGCCAATGGCGTCCAGATTCATTCCATCATCGCCCAGGCTAACCAAAACGCACCGACCGAAAAAGGCTCAGACCGCGTGGTGGAATACTGGAGTTCCCATCTCGATGAGGCACTCTCAGAAAAAATCGTCCTGGGGTACAATCACAGTTCCATGGTCGAAGCCGAGGAATCTCTCAACGAAGTCTGGCGCATCCTCTACGCTCACGTGGGTGAACCATGGCCAGGCAACCGCCGGTAGGCGTGAAGGGCTCCACACCGCTCAAAAGACCGTGTTCACCTTGGCAAACGAATCGCCATCCACGAGAGTGGGGGTCTCATGAAACTCCGTCTCTTGTCTTGCTCGCTCGGTGCCTTGATCCTTTTGCCCGTGTCCGCCAATGAAGATCTCAAGGCCTTCCCCGAGGCCGAGGAAGGCTACGAACGCCATGTGATTCGCCTTCCTCAGCAGGAAAATGAATCCGATCTCCGGGTGGCCTTGATCGTGGGAAAAACACTCAAACTGGATTCGGTCAATCGGTATTTCTTTTCCGGAGAGGGCGAAAAGAAATCCATTCCCGGCTGGGGCTATTCCTATTATCACGTCAAAGAGATCGGCCCCATGGCCGGGACCCGTGCCGCCGTGCCGGAGAACGCGCCCAAGGTCGACCGGTTCATCAAAATGCAAGGCGACTGGTGGGTGCGCTACAACAGCAAATTGCCCGTCGTCGTCATCGTCCCCAAGGGATTCGAAGTACGCTACCAAATTTGGAAGCCCGGCGAATCGAAGAAGGCCAAGATCGAATAGACGTGACAAAATGTAAGAGAGGCCAGACGCCCGCTTCACATTTTCACCTCCCAAACACGAGACCGACGCCGCCGGCCCCTTTCAGTTCTTCGGCCAGATTCTCACGATGGCATCCGGTGCGCCTTGGCCTCCTCAGCGCACACGCCGGCTCAGCGCTGAAGAGACGGGCATGGAAGCCAAGGTGTCGAGCCGCTCCAGCAGAGCCCCGAGCGACTGCGACCGGAACTCGGGATTGTCCCCTTCCGGAAGGACCGTGCCCGTCACCTCTTCGCCCCGCTCGCCCAGCGCCCGGGCCACCCGCTCCCGCATCGTTCGACGCACGTCAGAATCGTCAATCTCACTAAGCCACTCCTCAGCCTGCTTGGCAGAGGCCTCGGAGCGATACATGCTTCGCTCGATCAGTTTCACCATCACGGGGTCGCGCAGGGAACTCTTGGGCAACCGCAAGACCTGCTTCGCCGCCAGATGTGGATCGATGGCCGCTAACAAATCCACTTCGGCACTCGTCACCGCGTAGTAGAGAGGCTCCTTCTTGGAAAGCGTCTCCTTCCACCGGGCAAGATCTTGCCGGCCACCACTCACGACCCATCCCAAGCCGAAGGTGTAACCCGAGACAAACCGCTCTTCCTCCTCCAATTGCTCTAGCCAACGGGTCCCTTGCGCGGCCGATTCCTGTCCGAGACGGTAAAACGCGTGTTGCATCGCCTCCAAGCGATGGCTCCCGGAGGGAAGACCGTTCGCCCAATGATAGGATTCAATCGCCGGCAACTCTTCGGCGAGCTGTCCGAAGAGGGATTCGAGTCCGGACACACCAATCTGTTCGTTGAGCCACGCCTTGGCCCGCGGCCATTGGTCGGCCTCTGAAATCCATACGCCAAAAGCAGATGCCGCGGCGTGCGAACGAGACTCGGCGTTCAAGGATAGGCTCCATGCAAGAGCGGCCTCCGGTGCCTCCGCTGCCCAGCCGGATACAAGAGAGCCCTGCGCCGGCACCTGATAGTCATCGGGAAGTTCGAGCGTCCATTCCGCAGCCGCCCGCGGATCCTCCTTGCCCCACAGCGCCATCAGCTGCGCGATCATCGCCGCGGTATGACGAGACGTCTCCCGGGTCACAATCCAGTCCCCCAACGCTTGCGAGTCCCGCTCATACAGACGCGGCAGGGTGTGCTGGAGGAGCCGCTCCTTGGATCTGCCCGCCTCCTGCCGCAGCGTCTGTTCGTCCCCGAGATTGGAAGCGTAAACAATCGCACGATCGTCATCGGAAAACGAATCCAACAAAGTTAGCGCTTGACCCTGAGGAAGACTAGCAAGCTTCTCAGCCAGGATTTCGAAGACGCGGTCGCGATTGTAAGGCCGCTCGACCGCACGCGCGTACGCCTGAGCAATATCGCTCTCTGCCAGGACCTTGACCAGCGCCTCAAACGCGTAAGCCTCCGAGTAGTCCGTGCGCGGCCGTTCAGCGACCCAGGCCAACATGGCGTCACGAGATCCCCTCACTCCCGCGCGAACCGGGATTTCCAGTAGCTCACCCAACAGCCGCGAGCGCTCCTCGTCTTCCGCACTCTTGCGAAAGAGCGCGACCAAGGCGTCTGCATTGCGTAGGGGATCGAGGCGGGACCAACGCTCGAAGAGATCTGTGAAGTAAGCTCGATCCAAGGCCCGGCGCTCCAGGTAACGGGTCAGGCGAACCAGAGCGCGCTCACGCTCCCCGGGCGGCAATCGATAGATCGCTTCAATATCATCAATGGCGATGCTCAATGAATCGCCTTTCGCAACACCACGCTGAAGCACCATCGAGCGCGAGCGAGACGTAGAATCAGAAGACGAGGATGGCTGCTTCGCCTCCCGAACCCACATGACGGGCACGGTGAGTGCCAAGCCGGCGGAAACGAGCAGAATTGCCCTAACAAAATTTGACGAAAGCATTGCCGGCAAGGTCCAGACAGCCGGCTTTCCCAGTTCGACGAGGGAGTCGCGAATCACGGAATCGATCAGCTTCGCCGAAGGCTGGGCGGCGCTCGAGGTGAAGACCGGCGCCCCAAACATGCCGGCCGAGAGGACGACACGACGCTTTGACAACGTTTGCCGCAGCCGTTCCACGGCGCGTTCCACCCGCTTTTGGGCGGCCTTTTCCCGGATGCCAAGGCAACGCCCGACTTCTGAAAGACTGCGCTCCTCGAAGAATCGCAGGAAGAGGACTTTCTGATCGCGCAGGTTTAACGCAGCCAGGCCCTCCCGCAGTGCCTCGAGATGCTCATCGGCTACCACCGACCCGTCCGCCTCCTGGCCATGGTCGACAAGTTCGGCGGCCTTGCGTTCGCGATTCCGGCGTCGCTTCTCCGCGCGCACGGCGGAGACCGTTTGTTTTCGAGTCACAGCGTAGAGCCAAGCGGGGATGGATTGAATGACGAGGCGTTTCCGGGCCGCGCGACCGAGCGCCACAAAGACATTCTGACAAAGCTCCTCGACGAGTTCATGATCTTTCAGTGCTTGATAGGCCACGCCATAAACCAGTGAGAAATGCCGGCGGACGAGATCCTCGAAGGCGCGCTCGTCCTGCGCCATCCCATAGGCTTCAAGCAATGCCTGGTCGTTCATAGACTAGTTCTCGGGATCGCCCTCCGATCCGACGGCGATGGTGGCTGAGCGGACGCGAAACCACTGGACCTCCAACACATCCAGCGGCAC
>JANQJH010000140.1 GCA_028281705.1 Verrucomicrobiales bacterium | reverse complement strand
CCGTCATGACGAATCATCTCAAAGCCGTCATGCGCCGCATGACGTTTCCCGAGGAAGTGGTGGTCATTCTCGACGTGGATCCCTTCCAGTTATGCTAGTCATGGGCAAAAACAACGAAGGGACTGAAGTCCCTACCACTTTCTGCGCTCATCTGAGGAATCTGCGGTTCGCCCACCTGCTGGCGACTTCTTGACCCGTTCCCTCTCGTCTCGGGATACGAATCCGTCTAAGCTCAGGCATGAACAAGGTCTCCGCTTCATTGAGTGGCATCCTCCTCGCCGCCTCTCTGGGAATCTCCCTCGCCCAATCAACACCTTTTCCCGGTACCCGGCCCCTTACCATGGAGGGCGACTTGGCCTCCCGGCTGGTGGACGCCGCCGACGCCTTTCTCCTCCGGGAAATCGAACGGTCGCTTGAGAAACGAGCCGTTCACTGGAAACGCGACGCGTCTTCCCCCGAGGCCTACGCCGCATCCATGGACGGCAATCGCCGCGAATTGCAACGCATCATCGGCGCCGTGGAGACCCGGCTTCCTTTCGAGAAACTCTCGCAGAGGGATCTGATCGGGCAATCCGAGACCATCGACGTCTTCGCCATCCGCTGGCCGGCCTTCGGTAATGTCGTTCACGGGGAAGGCCTGATGGTCGAGCCCCGCGACCTCGCGCCACGGGGAAATGTCGTCGTCCTCCCAGACGCCGGTGAAACGCCGGAATCCCTTCTCGGATGGTCCGGCGATACGGTCACGCCCCCGCACCGCCAGTTAGGCCGCCTCCTGGCCGAGGACGGCTGCCGCGTCGTCATTCCTACCATCATCAACCGCAGCGTGACCCATCGAAAGTTGAGCAATCGCGAGTTCCTCTACCGCTCCGCCTTCGAGCTGGGCCGGCATCTCATCGGGTACGAGGTCATGAAAGTGCAGGCCATCCTCGACTGGCTGAAGCAGGAGGGTCGACGCGCGCCCTTCCACGGCGTGGCCGGTTGGGGTGAAGGCGGCCTTCTCGCACTTTACGCATCCGCGGTCGACACGCGAATCGATCGCGCCTTTGTCAGTGGCTATTTCAGCCCTCGGAATGGCGTTTGGGAAGAGCCCGCCTACCGCAATGTCTTCGGACTCCTCGACCGTTTCGGCGATGCGGAAATCGCCAGCCTGATCGCACCTCGACGCCTCGTCATTGAACCCATCGCCGGTCCCGAAATCGTCGTCCCTCCCGGAACCGGAGGCAAGCCCGGCCGGATCGCCACGGGCACCCGGACCGAAATCCAGGCGGAGCGCGAGCGCGCCGTGGCCCTGACAGGTCTCCCCCGTGCCGAAGAACGGATCGTTTTGGGAAACCTCGATGACTGGCATTCACACGACGGGCAACCCTTGCAAGTTCCCCAGGCCGTCGATCTCCCCCGGGCGGATGCCCGGCACGCCCGGCAAATGCGAGAGCTCGACCGGCACAACCAGCAACTGCTCACGGAGAGCCCTTACACGCGGGCGAACTACATGAAAGACCTCAACACCGAAAGCCTGGAGGCGTATGAGGAATCCACCAAGGCCTACCGCGAACACTTCGCCAATGAAATCATCGGCCGCTTCGATCATCCTCTGGCGCCTCCCAACCCGCGCACGCGCGTGATCCAAGAGACGGACCAGGTCACGATCTATGAAGTCGTGCTCGACGTGTATGAGGACTTCTTTCTCTACGGTCTGCTCTGCTGGCCCAAAGACGTGGGCGAGAACGAACGCCGGCCGGTCGTCGTTTGCCAGCACGGCCTGGAGGGCCGCCCGCAGATGGTCATCGGAGAAGACGGCTACCAGTATTACAAGAGCTTCGCCATGGAGCTGGCAGAACGCGGGTTCATCACCTTCGCCCCGCAGCACCTCTACATTTTTCACGATCGCTTTCGCACCCTGCAATTCAAAGCGAACGCCATCAAGAAAACCCTCTTCTCCCTCATGGTCCCCCAGCACGAGCAGCTCACCGAGTGGTTAGGCGCCCTCAAGCAGGTGGATGAGGAACGCATCGCCTTCTACGGCCTGTCCTACGGTGGCAAATCAGCCATGCGCATCCCGCCCCTGGTGCCCAACTACTGCCTCTCGATCTGCTCGGCCGATTTCAACGACTGGGTGTGGAAGAACGCCTCCTCCCGCAGTCCCTACAGTTACGTTTGGACCAACGAATACGAGATCTTCGAGTTCGATCTTGGCAGCACCTTCAACTACGCCGAAATGGCGGCCCTCATTGCCCCTAGACCCTTCATGGTCGAGCGGGGCCACTTCGACGGCGTGGCCCCGGACGAAACCGTGGCCTACGAGTTCGCCAAGGTCCGCCACCTCTATGCCGCCCGGCTGAAACTCCCCGATCGCGTGGAAATCGAGTGGTTTGACGGCCCCCATACGATCAACGGCCAGGCAACCTACGCTTTCTTGCACCGGCATCTCCGGTGGCCGGAGCCCGCCGGCCACCCCGCTCCGTAAGAGGAGTAGCAGTCGTGCAACCCAGAATTGAGTGATCGAAGCAAGTGTCTAAGAAGTTCAAATAAACACTTGAACCTAATATTTTTAGGTTATGATGATTATGGATATTAAACCCATGTCAGGTTCCGCCTTCTAAATCCCCTCCTCCCGCTCACCATGACTGCCGACGCACCCAATGGCCGCATCCTGATCGTCGATGATCATTCCGCCGACCGCTGCTACCTGCGTGACATTCTAAGGGAGGAAAATTACGACATCATTGAGGCGGCCGACGGTAGCGAGGCCCTGGAAATGGCCGCCGAGCTGGTTCCCGACCTGCTCTTGGTCGACGTTTTGATGCCGGGCCTTGAGGGCTACGGGGTCTGCCGTTCGCTGCGCGAAGACCCCGACACGACGGACATCCCGATCGTTGTCATCTCCGGCCTCCCTGAAGCGGAGGACCGGCTTCGGGCCCTGGAGGCGGGTGCCACTGAATCCCTGGTGAAACCCGTGGAGCCCGAGGAGCTCCGCCTCCGTGTCCGCAACCTGCTCCGCCAACGGCAAGCACAACGTGAACTCGAGACCAAGCTGAGGGAATCCCAGCGCCGGGAACGCCTGCGCGATGAATGGGCCACCTACATCGTCGCCGAGCTCGATGATCACTTGAATCAGTGGGCGAAGGAAGCGGGCTGCCCGAATGGACCAGTCAACGAAGCCCGTCAGTTGACCGCAGCCATCACCGGATGCCGTGAACTCAGTCAAGCGGCATCGGTCGCCACCGAAGCGTGTGATCTCGTCGCCCTGGTGAGCGACATGGAGGCGTCGACGAAATCGCAACTCGACTACGAAGGTCTGGACGGCGTGGTTCAGGGTAACAGCGATCTTCTTTCCCGCGTACTCGGGCATCTGCTTCGCATCTCGCGCGGACTCGCCTCAGAGGAGGATCTGCCACTCGAAATTCGCTCGTCCGCTTCCTCCGGGTCAGACGGTGGGCACCTCACGGTCGAAGTCATCTCTCAGGGTAGCGGTATCTGGCACCAGTCGTTCGAGAAACTGGATCGCGGCTCGGTCACGAACCAGCCGTTCGACTGTCAGACCCGCCAGGAGTTGTATCTCTCGTTCTGCAAACACGCCCTCGATCTCATGGGCGGCCACATCGGGGTGGAAACCTCGCCGGGCCACGGAGTCCGGTTCTGGTTTTCACTTCCTCAGCCGGAGTCGTCGCCACTGCCTCTCAATGTCATCACCTTCAACGCCGCCGCCGAGCACCGCTACGACGACGCCGTCAGCCGCTGATGGAGACGAAGAGGTCGGTCGGTAAGACGCCGCCGGCGCCACCCCGCGATGCGGACACTCGTGCCCGTCCCCTTCCATAGGCGCCCAGCGGAAAAGGGGAACATGCTTGTGTCCCCGCTTCTCATTTCATAGACCCGTAGCCCCAAGCCGGACTCACGTTTTCCGGCCAAGCGAGCTAACATCGTCCCACATGAAATTAGAAACGATCTGTCTCCACGGAGGCCAACAACCTGACCCCACGACCAACGCCCGCGGCGTGCCCGTTTACCGCACCAGTTCCTACGTCTTCAACAGCACGGAGCACGCGGCCAACTTGTTCGCCCTCAAAGAACTGGGCAACATCTACTCCCGCCTGATGAACCCCACGCACGATGTCCTGGAGCAGCGCGTGGCTCAGTTAGAGGGCGGGGCCGCAGGGCTCGCCGTGGCCTCGGGGACCAGCGGGGTCTTCTACGCCATCATCAATCTCGCCCAGGCAGGTGACGAAATTGTTTCCGCCAACAACCTCTACGGAGGGACCTTCACCCAGTTCAACGACATTCTGCCAGGCCTGGGGATCAAGGTGAACTTCGTCGATCCCAACGAACCGGAAAACTTTGAAGCCGCCATCACCGACAAGACGAAGGCTCTGTTTTGTGAAACGGTGAGCAATCCCGGTCTCGATGTCGCCGATCTCGCCGCCATCGCGGCCATCGCCCAAAAACACGGGATCCCCCTCATCGTCGACGCCACTTTCTCCACCCCCTTCCTCACCCGCCCCATCGAGCACGGGGCCGATATCGTGGTCCACTCCCTCACCAAGTGGTTCGGCGGTCACGGCACGGGAATCGGAGGCGTGGTCGTCGACTCCGGAAGGTTCAACTGGGCCAACGGCAAGTTCCCTCTCTATGACACCCCCGATGACTCCTATCATGGCCTCCGCTGGGGTCACGATCTTCCCGAACCTCTGGCACCACTGGCCTACATCCTGCGCATGCGCACGGTACCGCTGCGCAACTTGGGAGCCTGCATCTCACCGGACAACGCCTGGATGTTTCTCCAGGGCATCGAAACCCTCCCCTTGCGCATGGAGCGGCACTGCGAAAACGGCCTCGCCGTGGCGCAGTATTTGAAAAAGCACGACAAGGTCGAGTGGGTCCGTTTTCCCGGACTCGAAGATGACCCTCAATACGCCCTCAATCGCAAGTACCTCGACGGCAAAGGCGGGTCCATGGTCGTCTTCGGCATCCAGGGGGGCGCGGCCGCGGGGGCGAAGTTCATCGAATCCCTGGAACTCTTCTCACACTTGGCCAACGTGGGAGACGCCAAGAGTCTCGCCATCCACCCCGCGACGACGACGCACAGCCAGCTCTCGGAAGAACAACAGGCCGCCGGAGGGATCACCCCGGAACTCGTTCGGCTCTCCGTCGGCATCGAACACATCGACGATATTCTGGCCGATATCGATCAGGCCCTCGCCGCTTCCACGGGCTAACTATCGAACAGGTCACCGATCATTGCATCGCATCGCACCAAACGGCCTCGCTCAGAACAGAGTTGAGGCCGTTTCCCTTTCGTGCACCTTCCCCCATGGCGAAGAAGATCGACATCTCCCAATTCGGCAAGAGCCTCGGCCCCGGCAGCGGCATCATCGAGTTGATGGACGACCTGGGCAAAGCCATGGCCAAGGGAGACATGCTCATGATGGGCGGGGGAAACCCGGCCATCATCCCCCAGGTGGTCGATGTCTTTCGGGAACGCATGCGCGCCCTCATCGACACCCCGGATTTCGCCCGCATGATCGGCGTCTACGATCCCCGGCAGGGAAACGAACAGGTCCTCCAAGCCCTGGCCGGGCTGCTGCAGAGACATTTTCACTGGGACATCGACGCGCGAAACCTCGCGGTCACCGGAGGCGGTCAGACCGCCTTCTTCCTCCTCTTCAATCTCCTCGCCGGGAAGCACGGCACTCAACACAGGCGCATTCTCTTCCCCTTGGCGCCGGAGTACATCGGTTACGCCAATCAAGGTCTAACGGAGGACATGCTCATCGCCGTACCTCCGATCGTGGAACACGACGATGAGGGATTCTTCAAATACCGCATCGACTTCGACCGGCTCGAGATCGACGACAGCATCGCCGCCCTCTGCGTTTCGCGCCCAACCAACCCGACGGGGAACGTTCTCACCGACGGCGAAATGCGCCGTCTGGCCGACCTGGCGGATGCCCACGACATCCCCCTCGTCATCGACAACGCCTACGGTGCACCTTTCCCTAACATCATCTTCGAGGAGGTCAACCCATTGTGGGACAGGCATACCATTCTCACCATGAGCCTCTCCAAACTCGGGCTCCCGGGAACGCGGACCGCCTTTCTCGCAGGCCCACCGGCGATCATCGATGCGGTGAGCTCCGCCAATTGCGTCGTCACCCTGGCGAACAACAACGTGGGGCAGTACCTCGTGCGCGATCTCTTCAACGATGGCTCCATCCTAAGGCTCTGCCAGGAAACCATCCAGCCCTACTACCGCTCGCGCGCCCTCCAAGCGGTCGCCTGGGTCCGCGAAGCGTTTGGCGACACGCCGGTCGAAATTCACCGGCCGGAAGGCGCACTCTTCCTCTGGTTGCGCTTTCCCGATCTCCCGATACCCAGCAGCCAACTCTATGAGAGATTGAAAGCCCGCCGGGTCATCGTGGTGCCCGGTCACTACTTTTTCTTCGGACTCGAGGAAAGGCATCCGCACGAGCACCAGTGCATACGCATGACCTACTCCCAGGATCCCGCCATCGTGCAAGAGGGGATTGGGATTCTGGCCGATGAGGTGCGAGCCATCTACGCGGAATCGAGCTAGCCGAATAGGCTTGTTGCGCTCCGTGACGACGTTAGGGTTGGGAGGTGAACACCACCTCACCGTTACTCAAACGTCTTCGATCGCCGAGCTCCATCCGTCTCCTGTCGGCGATGACGCTGACGGCATCGGTCCATGCCTCGCCCGCACCCGAAGCCCTTCCAATCCTTGAAGACAAGATCCGGTCGGCCTTGAAGCGATCCGCCCGGCACCTCGAGTCCATCGCCACGAACGGTGGCTGGGTCGGCATCTACGATCTCGAAACCGGCGCCCGCTTCGGAGAGTCCTTCTACGAGAAGGCCAAGGCGCAGGAGATTTGGGTGCAACCGCCAGGCACGCCAAGCGTGGGCCAGGTGTTCCTCCGGGCCCACCGGCTGACGGCTGATCCGCTCCATTTCAAGCTCGCCTACGGTGCCGGCCGCGCCTTGGCCTGGGGACAGGGAGCCGAGGGCGGCTGGGACCACCGCGTCGACGTGAGTTCCCTGAGACCGGATTCGGTGTCGCCCTCACACGTTTCCCAACACGGCACCTTCGACGACGAGATTACCCAGGGAGCACTGCGATTCCTCATGGCGCTCGATGAGAAGGTGGAAGAACCATGGCTCACGGAATCGATCGCGCTGGGATTGCAATTCATGGTGGAGGCCCAGTACGAGAATGGCGGCTGGCCTCAGTGGTTCCCGCTTCGCGGCGGCTACCATGACGCCATCACCTTCAATGACGGTGCGATGAACGACTGTATTGATGTCATGTTAGAGGCGCATCGACGCTATGACCGCCCCGTCTACCTCGAGTGTGTCCGCAAGGCGGGAGATCTCATTATTCAATCGCAAGGCGAGCCGCCCCAAGCCGGTTGGGGCCAGCAGATCGACGCCGAAACGCTCAAACCCATCTGGGCGCGGCGTTTCGAACCGCCGGGCATCTGTAGCGCCGTCACCGCGAGAAACATCCACACACTCCTCACACTGCATCAAGCCCTGGGAGACGAGCGTTATCTTGCGGGCATTCCCGCAGCCATCGCCTGGCTCCAATCCTCCGCCTTGCCCGAGGCGGCTATTCATTCTTCGGAAAAGCGTCAGGATGGGGATTCCGTTTGGGCCAGACTCTACGAAGTGGGAACCAACAAGCCGCTCTACGGGGATCGTGAGGACGGCGGCAAGATGTTCTACGACATCAATGCCATTTCCCATCGCGAGCGCACAAGTTACGGCTGGCAGGGCACGTTTGGAATTCCTTCGGCCATCCATGCCTTTCAACATCGGGAAGCCGAGAGAAGTACTCGCGCAGAACCGCGCTCGGTGGCCTACTGGTCCGAGCGGCTCAGTACGATACTCGCCGCCCAAGATGACGCCGGCCGCTGGACGGACGGAAAGCACCTCCGCATCCACGATGCGGTTCGAAACCTAACCGTGCTCTGCGATGCTTTGGAAGATCTGCAGCGACTTCGTGAGTGATCCGCCGTCAGAGTGTTTCCACGCGCTATCGACGTTCCATCGCCCCGGTAGAGGGGTGAACCGCAGATGAGCACGATTGGCGCGGATGATAGATCGTGGATTTGTTAGGATCTCAAACTTGGAGGTGACCTCCGGTTAACAAGAAGGACGCAAATGGGGCGGACAGGAGTGTCCGCATCACTGGCTGGAATCGATCATGAACACGACACCAATTTTTGTCTGCGAACATCTGTGCCTCATCTGCGGTTTACCCCCAACTGACATCTGGCACCGATAATGGATCAGGTCACCCCAAGGTGATCCGGTCATTCTCGTAGGTCCCGGCCGCCACCGTCGCGCGCGCCTCTCCCTCATTGACCATTTCCACCTTTCCGCGCAAGACCACGCCCGGTTCAAAGCGCACCGCACCCCGGATCTCCAGGCGCTCGCACCCTAACAAGGACGGCACGCCTCCCGCAAGAGCGGCGTCTAACTGATCGACCATCTTGTAGTGGTCGCCATCCAAGATGATGTTGGGCGGGATCCCATGGCGATCGGGATGCAATTCCAATCGATCGTCCTCCGTCAGCACGAAGGCGTCTGACCGCAGGGCAAAGAGATCTTCCGTCGTTTTCACCGGGGCAAAGCGCGAGCGGTCGACCACGATGGCGCCGGTGTCCCGCAGGGTTCCGATGGCGGCACCCATGGCCACTTCCAGTTGGATCACCTTGGGGGTGGACTTGTCGCGCGGGTTGAGGTTCTTCACGTTCTTGATCACCGGCAGCGGCAAGAGGCCTTCATTTTCGTCCAGCGCCTCCTTGATCAGGTCGAGCCGCAGCCAGAGATTGTTGGTGTTGAAGTAGCGATGCTTTTCAATGTCCTGAAAAGACGCCAAGTCGGCTTCGGCGCATTGAGCGGACTCGCGCAAGAGCAGCCTCCCCGACTCCACATCCACCGCCAGATGACCGCCCTTGCGATCCGCCGGCGTGCGCCGGGTCACCTCCATGAGGAAGGCTTTTCCGGAATGCGCAAAGTAATGCAGGAGATCGAGATCGAGGGTGGCTCCCAGATTGTCGGAATTGGAGACAAAGGCATAGCGCACGCCCGCATCGAGGAGGTCCTGGAGCTGACCGGAGCCGAGGAGGGACGCGTAGAGATCCCCGTGACCCGGCGGACACCAGCTGAGCTCCGGCTGATCGGACATCACCGCCGGAGCCAGGGTCTCGGCGTCCACTTTGGGGATGCGGCTCTGGAGGAACTGAAGCGCGTCGCCGGTGCCCAGCTCGCCATAGGGACTCAAAGCCTTCGCCGTGTCTTCCCGGGTGGCAAAGCTGCTCATCAGGAGAAAACGCAAGGGCATCCCGTAACGCTGACGAAGGTGGAGGATCTGCCGGGCGATGAGATCGAGAAACGACTGGCCCTCGCGGACAGGCAGCAGCGACTTGGCCTTCTCCAGTCCCATCCCCGTGCCAAGTCCTCCGTTGAGCTTGATGACCACACTGGCGTTGAGCAGTGTCGCCGGATCGATGTCGGCCGCCTTTTCCAGCTCACCGTGCACGGGAAGACCGCTCACTGGCTGGATGGCATCCTCTGCCACGGTGGCTTTCGCGCCACGCACCAGTTGGGAGTAAGCGGATTCAAACGCGCGGATGGCCGATTCCGATTGGCCATCGGCCTCCATCAGTCTGCGAAACGGGGCAACGTCACCTGTCATGCGCTCAGAATTCCCCCATTGACCGACTTCGCAAGGGACACCTGCCGTTTGTGAACAAACGACCCGGGGTACGCCTAGTTTTTCGCAGTTCTTCCCAAGTTATTCACAAGCCCATCCCTGAGTCCCTTCCGAAGCCCGCCGACGGGCGCCCCCAAACACCGGCGATGCTTCCTGCCTTCTCAATCGGCAGGTTACGAAAAAATCACCTCTTAACTACTTCATTATCAAACACTTATACTGCAGATCCAGTACCTTACGTTTTCGTAAACTTGGCTGGCCTTGGAATTGCCTTCAATTCAGCGCTTTCAGGGCGGCCTCCAGGCATGGTGAACGGCTCCACGGTTACGTATTTGCCCCTACTTATTAACAGACCCACCCCGCTCACTCCCTAGGGCCCAAATTCGGCCGCATTCGAGCGCCAGAGCGGCTTCTCGGCGCCTTCTCGGGAATCGCGGGGACGGGCCCAACAAATCATTCGACGGTGCATGGGCTTTCTGCTTTATTCGCCCCCTTCCGAGCAACGCGAAGGACATTCACATATTCACCAAATGGCATACCAAGACATCACGCCTCCCGACGGGGGAAAGATCACCATCGACGGCGGGAAACTCCAAGTTCCTGAGAACCCCATCATTCCTTTCATTCGAGGCGACGGCACCGGTCCAGACATTTGGGCGGCGAGCGAGCGCGTTTTTGATGCCGCGGTGGAAAAAGCCTATAACGGCGAACGCAAGCTCGTCTGGTTCGAAGTCTTTGCCGGAGAGCTGGCGAAGAACAAGTTCGACAACTGGCTGCCCGAGGACACCCTGACGGCCTTTCGGGAGTACCTCGTGGGCATCAAGGGCCCCCTCACGACCCCGGTCGGCGGCGGCATCCGCTCTCTCAACGTCGCCCTGCGCCAGATCTTGGATCTCTATGTCTGCCTCCGCCCCGTGCGCTGGTTCGACGGCGTCCCCAGTCCGGTGAAACGCCCCGACCTGACGGACATGGTGATTTTCCGGGAGAACTCAGAGGACATCTACGCCGGCGTGGAGTTCCAGCGAGGTGAGGCCGACACGGAAAAACTCCTCGGACTCCTCAAGGAGCATTTCCCGGAGCGGTATGATAAGATCCGCTTTCCCGGGAGCTCCGGCATCGGGATCAAGCCCGTCTCCGAGGAGGGCACGCATCGCCTCGTCCGGGCGGCCATCGAATACGCCATCGCCAACAAGCGGGACAGCCTGACCCTGGTCCACAAGGGCAACATCATGAAGTTCACCGAAGGCGCCTTCATGGAGTGGGGCTACGCGCTCTCCAAGAAGGAGTACGGCGCCGAGGATCTCGACGGGGGACCCTGGCAGGTTTTCGAAAAGGACGGCCACAAGATCGTCGTCAAGGACGTCATCGCCGACGCCTTCCTCCAGCAGATCCTCACACGCCCCGCGGAATACGACGTCGTCGCCACGATGAACCTCAACGGCGACTATATCTCCGATGCCCTGGCAGCCTGTGTCGGCGGCATCGGCATCGCCCCGGGCGGAAACATCAACTACGTCACGGGCCACTCCATCTTCGAGGCGACCCACGGCACGGCTCCCAAGTATGCCGGGCAAGACAAGGTCAACCCGGGCTCTGTCATTCTCTCGGGCGAGATGATGCTGCGTCACCTCGGATGGACCGAGGCCGCCGACCTCATCATCAAGGGGGTCAACGGCGCCATCGGCAGCAAACGGGTCACCTATGACTTTGCCCGCCTCATGGAAGGGGCGACCGAGATCAAGTGCTCGGCCTTCGGCGATAACATCGTCGATCACATGTAGCCCCTAGACGGTCAAATAAGTCTCACAAAAGGCCGCTGGTAAAAACCAGCGGCCTTTTCTACGTTCAGGGCCATGGCTCGAAAACGCAAACCCCGGCCGGAGACCTATCCGACACCGTTCCAGAAGCGCTGGTGCTGGGATGCCTTGACCCTCCTCTCCTGGACCATCATCGGAGCCATCATCGCCGGGCTCATCTGGCTCGCCGCCCGCATCCTCGGGTTTCTCCAGCCACTGCTCGTCCCCCTGGCCGCCGCCGGGATCATCGCCTACCTTCTCAACCCGTTGGTGAAGAAGCTCGAGTCCAAGGGGATCCCGAGCAAGCGCGCTGTCTACGATGTCTTCGGCGGGTTCCTCGCACTGATGTTGATCATGGCACTCTCGGTCACGCCCGCCTTCATCGACCTCATCGCCAATCGGGGGGCCATCATCAACAATGTAGAGCAAGGGGTGCGCGGCTTCGTCGCCAGTCTGCAGGCGGAGGGTGGTTTGCTTTCCCATCCGCGGATCAAGCCCGTCTTCGAATCGGCCCAGGAGGCCGCCCGCGACCCCGCCAACTGGGATTGGCTCAAACAACAGGCGCCGGCTCTCCTGGGGAATCTGTGGAGTCTCGCGGGAAAAAGCCTCGGCTTTCTCGGTTACGTCATCGGGTTCTTCCTCATCCCCATCTATCTTTTCTTCTTTCTCCGGGAGGCCCAGGTAATTCAAAAGAACTGGGCCAATTACGTGCCGCTCCGGGCGTCCAAGCTGAAGGACGAGGTGGTAGGCGTCCTCTCCGAGATCAACGGCTATCTCATCGCCTTCTTTCGCGGCCAACTGCTCGTCAGCATGATCGACGGGGCCCTCGTCGGACTCGCTCTCCTCATCATCGGCATGCCCTACGCCATTCCCATCGGCATTTTTGTCGCTTTACTAGGATTGATTCCCTACATCGGCAACCTGCTTTGTCTCATCCCCGCGATGATCATTTCCATGGTCCACTTTGCCCAAGACGAGAATCATATCTTCGGCATCGAACAGGTCTGGGTCTACCCTCTCATTGTCATGGGGATCTTCTTTGTCACCCAACAGCTCAACAGCCTCGTCACCGCGCCCAAGATCGTCGGAGACTCCGTCGGACTCCATCCGCTCACGGTCATCTTTTCCGTCCTCTTCTGGACCATGCTCATCGGGGGATTCCTCGGCTCGCTTCTCGCCGTGCCCCTCACCGCCTCCATCAAAGTGCTCTTCCGCCGCTACATCTGGGAAATGAAGTTCCAGCACGAACTCGAAGCCGAGGAAGGCGAAAGCGAGAACGATGAGAGCACGTCCAAAACGGCCACCGCCTGAGGGGAAATCGTCGTAGGCAGATGCCCCAATCCGTGATTCACTCACGGGCATGATGAAATCCTTGCTCGCCCTGCCTTGTCTCTGGGCTTTCGCCTCCGTCGCCGCCACCGCTCAGGTAAGAGCCGAGCCGGAGCCTCTACCGCTTTGGCCCGACGGCGCGCCCGGCGCGCTGGGAACCGAGCCTCATGATATACCCACACTCCAGGCCTACCTGCCGGACGAAGACGCCGCCGCCGCACCCGCCGTCGTCATCTGCCCGGGAGGAGGTTACGGAGGTCTGGCCCGCCACGAAGGTCACGACTATGCCCTCTGGCTCAACCGCCACGGAATCGCCGGTTTCGTCCTCAAATACCGGCTGGGCTCCAAGGGCTATCGCCATCCCGTCATGGTCAATGACGCCGCCCGCGCCGTCCGCACCGTCCGGGCGCGGGCCGAGGAGTGGGGGGTCGACGCCGAACGCGTCGGGATCATGGGATCTTCCGCCGGAGGCCATCTCGCCAGCACGCTCCTCACACATTTCGACGACGGCGACTCCAGCGCCGCCGATCCCGTGGAACGCCAATCCTCGCGGCCGGACCTCGGCATCCTCTGTTATCCCGTGATCAGCATGGGCCCCTGGACCCACCAGGGGTCGAGACGGAATTTGTTAGGCAACAAGCCGAAGTCCGAAGACCTTTGGAATCTCTCCAACGAACTCCAGGTCACCCCGGAGACCCCGCCCACCTTTCTCTGGCACACCGCCAAAGATCGAGCCGTACCGGTGGAGAACAGTCTGCACTTCGCCGCCGCCCTCCAAAAAGCGGGCGTCCCCATGGATCTCCACGTCTACCAAAACGGCAGGCACGGCATCGGCCTGGCCAACGACCATCCCTGGACCAAGGATCTTCTCTTCTTCCTCCAGGAACGCGGGTTCGCCGAGAGACCCTGGCAGCCGCTCTTCGCCAATGCGGCGCTGGATGACGCCAACTTTCCCCAGGGTGTCTGGACAGTGAACGGCGACGGCGTCCTCACGGCCTCGGAAGACCAGGCCATCTGGACCAAGCGACGCTATGACAACTTCGTCCTCGATCTCGAATTCAAGACCGCGGAAAACACCAACAGCGGCGTCATCGTCTACTGCAGCGACACCAAGAACTGGATCCCCAACTCCGTCGAGATCCAGATCGCCGACGACCAATCCAAGCAATGGTCCGAAGCTCCCCGAACCTGGCAGAACGCCGCCTTCTTTGGTCATCTCGCCCCGGCGAGATCGAGCGTGAAGAAACCAGGGGAATGGAACCATTACACCATCACCTGCCAGGATCACCAAATCACCATCGTCCTCAATGGCGAAGAGGTGAACGCCATGGACATGCGAAAATGGACCTCCGCCAAACAGAATCCCGACGGCAGCGAGATCCCCGACTGGCTCAGCAAGCCCAAGGCCGAACTCGCCACCCAGGGCTACATCGGTCTCCAGGGAAAACACGCCGGCGCCCCCATCTACTTCCGCAACATCAAGGTCCGCGTTCTCGACTGATCCCGGTTTGGAGCCCATCCACTATTACAATCGCTCGACCGGGTCCCTGGAAACGGAAGCCGTCTACGGTGAAGGCTACCTCCGCTGGACCTACGGAAGCACGCTCGGGCGTCTCTCACTGGAGGCCCTGGTCAAGCGAGCCGCCTTTTCACGCTGGTATGGCTGGCGCATGAACCGGGCGGCAAGCCGTGCCAAGGTCCGCCCGTTCATCGCTCACTACGATCTCGATCCCGCGGAGTTCGCCGATCCGCCGGATTCCTTCGAGACTTTCAATCAATTCTTCTACCGCCGGCTCAAACCCGAGGCACGTCCCATCGCTCCGGAGGACGATGCCATCGTCTTCCCCGCGGATGGGCGCCACTTTGGATTTCAAGACGTCTCCGCCATCGATGGATTCTACGTCAAGGGCACGGCGTTCGACCTGCGTTCTTTTCTCCAGGACGACGCTCTCGCCCAGCGCTATGCGCGGGGAAGCATGATTTTTTCACGGCTCTGCCCCGTGGACTATCATCGTTTCCATTTTCCCGTCGCCGGCACCCCCAGCGCCATGCAACTGATCAATGGCGCTCTCTACTCCGTCAATCCCGTCGCTCTGCGCCGGCGCCTGGCCTACCTCTGGGAAAACAAACGATGCCTCACGAGCCTCGAAACCCAGCACTTTGGCAGGGTGCTCGTGTGCCCCATCGGCGCCACCTGCGTCGGAGGCATCGTCCCCACCTACGCACCGGACGAGGCCATCGAGAAAGGCGGCGAGATGGGCTATTTCGAATTCGGCGGCTCCTCAACCATCGTCCTCTTTGAGCCCGGCGCGGTCCGCCTGAGTGAAGATCTCCTCGAGTGGAGCGGCAAGGGGACGGAACTCTACGCCAAAGTGGGTGAGGAAGCCGGGAGGCGAGCCTAACTAATTAATCAAGCCTCGAGCTGTTGCCCCACACTCGATTGCAAGCGTCTGACACTGCGCCGGATCCGTGCCTTCACGGTTCCCAGGGGCTCACCCAGCCGCTTGGCGATCTCCGCCTGGGTCAGCTCGGCAAAGTAGGCCAGATGGAGCACTTCTTGCTGTTTCTCGTTCAACTCCAGAATGGCACTTCGGACAATCTTCCGTCGCTCACTGGCCACGGCTGAAGATCGCGGATCCGCCGTTCGAATCTGTTGCACCACCTCGGCCTCGTTCGCCGCCGATTCGCGGAGCCGCGAGCGCCGCCCGTTCGCCCGCACGCGGTCGATGGCGCGATTTCTCGACATCGTCAGGACCCAGCTGCGCGGCGTTCCTTTGGCCCGCTCAAACGAGCCCGCCTTTCTCCAGATCTGCCAGATGACTTCCTGCGTGGTGTCCTGGCTGTCCTGCACGTTGTTGATCACGCGATGGACCACGGAGAAAATAAATCCGCGGTAGAGTTCGCAAAACCGGTCGAAAGCCCCTCGATCGCCATTCGCCGTGGCGGCCAAAAGCCGCTCTTCCTCGGCGAGATCTCGTTCGGTTCGCTGCCGGTTCCCAGTTGGCTCAGTATTGGGTTGCACGTTCATTTCAGACAAAATATAGACAAAAATTAACCTGTTGTCTATATTTTGTTTCAAATTTTTTGAGGCAACGCGATTGATTCGTTGCCCCATGTCTATCTTTTGTTTATAGATACATCGACCATGAGTAGTTCCGCCGAGCCGAGACACCGCATGAAGATCGTGGCTCAGCGTAGCGGCCTGAGCCCCCACGTGATTCGCGTGTGGGAGAAGCGTTACGACGCCGTCGAACCCGATCGCAGCGAAACCAATCGTCGGCTCTACAGTGACGACGACATCGCCCGGCTCGCGCTTTTGCGGGCACTCACGGAGTCGGGCCATAGCATCGGGCAGATCGCCTCCCTCACCACCGGGCAACTCAAGGATCTGGCGCGGCAAAACACCAACCGCGAAAGCGAGCTGTTCCAAGTGCTGCACCATGACCCCGGCAGTGAAACTCGAGACGACCGGGCGTCAGACGAAGGCACGCCAGCCGACTTCGCCCCCTACCTCGAGCAGGCGCTCGCCGCCGCGCGGAGGATGGACCAGCAAGGACTGGAGGACGTCATGGACCGCGCCGTGGTGGCCCTGGGTTACTCTGGTCTCATCGAGCGACTCGCGGGACCCTTGATCACCTCGATCGGGGAAGAATGGCACACGGGCAGCATGACAGCGGCACAGGAGCACGCCGCGAGCAGCACGATCCGGACGCAGATTGAAAAGCACACCCGCGGTTACTCCATCAGTGCGAATGCGCCCTGCATGGTCGTGACCACGCCCCAAGGCCAACTGCACGAACTCGGTGCCGTCCTCGTGACGGCCGTGGCGCGGAAATGCGGCTGGCGGGTGGTCTACCTGGGCCCTAGCCTTCCGGCGGCAGAGATCGCCGGAGCGGTCGCCCAGAGCGAAGCACGGGCCCTCGCCTTGAGTATTTCCTACCCAGCGGACGATGGGGAACTCGGCAGCGAGATCCGTCGCATCCGAAAATTGGTGGGTGATGATCTCCTCATCCTCGCCGGCGGCAGAGCCGCTCACGCCTACCGCAAGGCACTGGACGAAGCCAAGATGGTGACGCTTTCCAGTCTCAGTGCTCTGCGAGAGCACATCGAGGATCTGAGACGGCTACCGCCGGAGATCGAAGCCGGTTAGTTAGCCCCCCGACCCTCCGGGTCTGATCCCGGAAATAACGAAGGGACTGAGGTCCCTGGCACCTTCATGGAATGTGGGAGGGACTTCAGTCCCTCGGTTATTTGGAAGACGTTTCCGGACCAAGCCACCGGGCCCATCGAATCGTTCACCGAGATTTTCTGAATCCACTCGGGCAGCACAGACGAATGTCGGAAGGTGCCTCCCTCCCTTTCCCAATCCCTCCCCGAGAAGAAGAAAAGATCGGTATCCCACGCAGCGCTGGATCTCCTCCGGCAGTGGTGGGACGCCGATCATCTTCCCGATAGGCGATCAAAGGCACAGACCGGATCCGATAGGTTCGAATGGGGAAGGGCGACCCCCTACATCCTGCTTCACGTGGCTTGCCTCGCGGTGATCTGGGTCGGTTGGAGCTGGTTCGCTCTCGGAGCGGCCATCGTTCTCTATCTCGTCCGCATGTTCGCTATCACCGCATTCTATCATCGTTACTTTTCCCATCGCGCCTTCCGCACCTCCCGGCCCGTGCAATTCCTCTTCGCCGTCCTGGGAAACACCTCGATGCAGCGCGGGGCGCTCTGGTGGGCCGCGACCCACCGGCATCACCACCAGCACTCGGATCGTGAGCGGGACAAACACTCTCCCCAACAAGACGGCTTCCTCTGGTCACACATCGGCTGGCTCACGAGCACGAGCAATTTTCCCACGAACTATAAGGCCATCCCGGACCTCGCCCGCTTCCCGGAACTCGTCTTCCTCAACCGTAGAGACTACGCCGTACCCATTCTCTATGGCATCGGGCTCTGGGTGCTCGGCGCCATACTGGCCCAAACCGCACCCCATCTCGGAACCAACGGCGCTCAGCTCTTCATCTGGGGCGGCGTCATCAGTACCGTCCTCCTCCTTCACGGCACCCTCTTCATCAACTCACTGGCACACGTCGTCGGCAAACGGCGGTTTCAGACCGACGACAATAGCCGGAACAGCCTGATTCTCTCCCTCGTCACTCTGGGCGAGGGATGGCATAACAACCATCACCGTTTCGCCCACTCCGCGCGACAGGGCTTCTACTGGTGGGAGATCGACGTCTCCTACTACCTCCTCAAGCTTCTCTCCTGGACCGGAGTCATTTGGGATCTGAAGAAGATCCCCGACCACATCTACGAGGAAGCCGGCCGGACGTGAACAAGATTGCGATCATCGGAAGCGGAATCGCCGGACTCGGCAGCGCCCATTTTCTCCACGCCGGCCACGACCTGACCATCTTCGAGGCGGACGATCGCATTGGCGGCCACAGCCATACCATCTCACTCGACGAGGATGGCAACGAAGTTACCTTCGACACGGGTTTCATGGTCTACAACGAGGTGACCTACCCGCTGCTCACTCGGCTCTTCAAGGAACTCGACGTACCCACGAAGCCGACCACGATGTCGTTCAGCGTCCACCACGGCACGTCGGGAACGGAATGGAAAGGCACGAGTCTCAACACCCTCTTCGCCCAACGCCGCAATCTGTGGAGCCTGCGTCACTGGAGATTCCTCAGGCAACTCCATCGCTTCAACAAGGAAGCCGTCGCCGCCCTGGAAGAAGCGTCATGGTCCGGAATGACGCTCGAGGAATACGTCCATGCCCGCGGTTACGGACGCGACTTTCTCAACCGCTACCTCATTCCCATGAGTTCCGCCGTGTGGTCATCCCCACCTGAGAAGATGTTAGCGTTCCCCGCGTTGACCCTGCTGCGATTCTGGCACAATCACGGATTCCTCGGACTCCACACCCAGCACCCCTGGCGAACGGTCGACGGCGGATCCCGGGAGTACGTGAAGCGATTGATCAAACCCTTCCGCGATCGCATTCGGACCAGCACCCCGGTAAACCGTGTCCGGGTGCTCGAAGACAACGGCGTCGAGATCCACAGCCAAGGCGGCATTGAGCGCTTCGACAAAGTGATCTTCGCCACCCACGCCGACCAGGCGCTGAGACTGCTCGATCCTCCCTCGCCCCAGCAACGGGCGCTTCTCGCCCCCTTCACTTATCAATCGAACGACGTTCAAGCCCATAGCGCCTCCAGTGTCATGCCGCGTACGCGGCGCTGCTGGGCATCCTGGAACCATCGTTCCGATGCCCACGGCAACAGCATCCACTACTGGATGAATTCTCTCCAGGGCGTCTCGACCGTGGAGAACTACTTCGTTTCCCTCAATGCCGGTGATCTCCTCTCCGGGGAAGCCGCCAGCAAGCGCGCCCTCACCTACGAACATCCCCAGTTCAGCCTCCAGGCCATCGAGGCCCAGGAGCAACTGCCGGGGCTGAACGATCCCCGGGGCGCCACCTTCTTCTGCGGCAGCTACTTCGGCTACGGGTTTCACGAAGACGCCTTCCGATCGGCAGTCGACCTCGCCGCCACGCTGATGGGGAGAGACCCCTGGATCGAGGAGGCGCGCGCATGAACTCAGGGCTCTATCAATGCGAGGTTTACCACCAGCGGCTCTCCCCCAAGCGCCACGCCTTCCGCTATCGCATGTTTTTCCTCGACCTCGATCTCGGCGAGGTCCCCACTCTGACAAAGCGCCTCATTCTTCTCAGCCACAACCGGTGGAATCTCTTCACCTTTCGTGACCGCGATCATCTCGATCTGGGAAAACCGGACCTCCGGAGCAACCTCGAGGCCTGGTTAGGCCAACAGGGCGTGACCCTGGCAGCCGGCTCCCGCATTCGCCTCATCACCCTTCCTCGCATCCTGGGATACTTCTTCAACCCCGTCTGCTTCTACTTCATCTCGGAGCCCGATGGCCAGCCTCAGCACGCCGTGGCCGAAGTCAGCAACACTTTTCGCGAGATGAAACCCTGGCTCATCAAGCCGTCAATCCAGGAGGGCACCTTTCGGGCCACCGTGCCGAAGTATTTCTACGTCTCGCCCTTCTCCAGTCTCGAGACCCACTTCGATTTCCGGCTCAAAGTGCCGGACGAGAAAATCGAGATCCACATCGACGATATCGAAAACGGCGAGACCACCCTCGTCAGTTGGATCCGGGGGTCGCGGGAGCCCCTGACAAACGCGCGACTCCTGTGGTACGCCATACGCTATCCGGCGCTCACGCTCCAGGTCATTCTCAAGATCCACTATCAAGCCTTTTGCCTCTGGCTCAAGCGCCTCCCCGTCTTTCGCAAAGCCGCTCATCCCGAGCAACAGCGCGACCTCTTCCATCCCCACGCGTCCCTAGCAGACCGCCACAAGCCATGAACGCCCGCATCCAAGAACCTAAAGCCGGCATCTTTCGCAAACTCGTCCTCCGGCGATTGCGCACATTCTCCAGTGGCGGCTGCCTCCGCTTCCATCTTCCCCATGGGGAAACGATCTCTCTCGGAGACCCTAACAACGGCGTCACGGCTGCCATCTTTGTGCGCCATGAATCGTTCTTCCGCAAGTGCGCCCTGGGTGGCGGCGTCGGCCTCGCCGAGGCCTACATGGACGGCGATTGGGACACGAATGACATCAAAGCGGTCATCGCCTGGTTCATCCTCAACCTGCACGCCGACGCCAAACTCCAAGGCTCCTCCCAGCGGTTTCGCCTTCTCGGTCTGCAACGTTTCCTCGATCGCCTCGGGCATCTCCGGCGTGACAACAGCAAGCGGACGAGCCGCCGCAACATCGAGGAGCACTACGACCTCGGGAACGCCTTCTACAAGCTCTGGCTCGACCCCACAATGACCTACTCTTCGGCGCGCTTCACCGCTCCCGGGCAATCCCTGGAGGAAGCGCAGCTCGCCAAGTACGAGGCCCTCTGTTCCAAACTGAGACTGACGGAAAGCGATCACGTCCTAGAAATCGGTTGTGGCTGGGGCGGCTTCAGTTGTTATGCCGCCAGCCGTTATGGATGCCGCATCACCGGGATCACCATTTCCCCGGCACAACTGGAAGAGGCCCGACGCCACGTTCGCCAGGCCGGGCTGGAAGACAAGATCGATCTTCGGCTCCAGGACTACCGCGACGTTCGTGGCCGCTTCGACAAGATCGCCTCGATCGAGATGCTCGAAGCCGTGGGCGACAAGTACCATCGAACGTGGGCCGCCAAGTGCCATGAAGTTCTCCAGCCTAACGGACTTCTCGCCGTGCAGATGATCACCGTGCCGGATGGCGACTATGCCGGCCTCAAACGGGGCACGGATTTCATTCAAAAACACATCTTTCCCGGTTCCCTCCTCCTCAGCGTGGGCCGCATGAGCGAGGTGCTGCAACGCACGGGCGACCTCTTCCTCCACGGCCTCGAAGATCTCGGAGCGAGCTATGCGCGCACGCTTCACCAATGGCATCGCCAGTTCAATGCCCAGCTCGACGCCGTGCGCGAACTCGGGTTCTCCGAGCGGTTCATCCGCAAGTGGAACTACTACCTCAAGTACTGCGAAGCCGCCTTTGCCACCCGCAACATCAGTGTCGTCCAGGCAGTCTACACGCGGCCCTGCAACACGTCGCTCGGGAGGGAGGATGACTCGTGATGATCATCACATTACGACTCTTCTTTATCATCGTCCTGCTCTCCATGATCGCGGTCACCTGGTGGGCCGGCAATCATACGGCTCTCTGGGAGATCCCCGGCGAGGTGGGCGGCCACCCCTGGTTCATCGCCTGCCTCTTCGATGCCTACTGGGGTTTCCTCACCTTTTACCTGTGGCTCTTCTATCGCGAAGCTTCCGCCATGCCGCGAACCGCATGGCTCATCGCCATCCTCTTGTTTGGCAACATCGCCATGGCCACCTACATGCTCATTTTACTCTTCAAACTTCCCCGATCCGCCAACGCCCGGGAGATTCTTCTCCGCCCCGGAGAATCCGCTAGCGCCGCCGCCACGAGCCCATGAGTTCTCCCATCATTCTCCTGCTCACGGCCGCGCAGCTGGCCGCGCTCTTCCTCTTCACCTGGTGGCTGGCCAGGCGGATCCGGAACTACAGCATCGTCGACGTCACCTGGTCCCTTGCCTTCACCCCGGCGGCCATCACGCTCGCCGCCCTCGGTTCAGGCTGGGGACCGCGCCGCCTTGCCATCGCCTGTCTCATCTGTCTCTGGAGCCTGCGCCTCGGCATCCATCTCTGGATTCGCGTGAAGGCCCACCACCCCGCCGTCGATCCCCGCTATGGCGTGCTGCAGAAGCGTTGGGAGCAACACCCGGAACGCGCCTTTCTCATCTTCTTCCTCGCCCAGGGGCTCCTTGTCTGGCTCCTCATGCTGCCCGTTCATCTCGTCTCGGGCAACAGCACCACGGCCTTTCATCCCTTGGAGATAGCGGGCTTCACCATTTGGCTCATGGCTCTCCTGGGCGAAGGCATCGCCGATGCTCAACTGAACCGATTTAAGAGGAACTCCTCGGACCGCCTAACCGTTTGCCGGTCCGGCCTCTGGCGCTACTCCCGCCATCCCAACTACTTCTTCCAGTCCATTCTCTGGTGGGGACTATTTCTCATGGCGCTCCCCATGCCCTGGGGCTGGACCACCATCGTCGCTCCCCTAGCAATGCTCTACTTCCTCCTCCGTGTCACCGGCATCCCACTCACCGAGGAACTCGCCCTCGAAAAACGGGGCGATGCCTACCGGGACTATCAGAACTCCACCAGTGCATTCATCCCACGACCTCCCTTGAAAAAAGCATGAGCCTCGTCAACCAAATCCTCGCCCACGGCATCTTTCCCGATGCCCTCATCCGGCATGGCATCCGCCGTCGCCTGGCAGAAACGCTTCGCACCCACGTAAAGCCCTCTGAAGCAGAGCAACGAGCCGCCATCGCCGCCCACGTCGCCGAACTGAAGAACAGCCCCATCGCCATCGAGACCGAGGCGGCCAACACCCAGCACTACGAAGTCCCCGCCGCCTTCTACCGCCATGCGCTCGGCCCGCGCCTGAAATACAGCTCTGCGTATTTCGAATCCCCCCGCGATTCCCTCGCCCGTGCCGAAGAAAACATGCTCCGGCTCACTTGTGAGCGCGCCCGCCTGACAGATGGACAGTCCATTCTCGAACTCGGCTGCGGCTGGGGATCGCTCTCGCTCTGGATGGCGGAACACTATCCCAACGCCCGGATCACCGCCGTCTCCAATTCCGCCAGCCAAAAGGCCCACATCGACGCCCAAGCCGCCGAGCGCGGATTCCGCAACCTCACCGTGCGCACCGCCAACATGGTCCATTACGCCGGTGAAGGCGCCGCCGTGTTTGATCGCGTGGTCTCGGTCGAAATGTTCGAGCACATGAAGAACTATGCCGAACTCCTGCGTCGCATCGCCACCTGGCTGAAACCGGGCGGCCTTCTCCTCGTCCACATCTTCACCCACCGAACCGCCGCCTATCACTATGAATGCGAAAGCGATGACGACTGGATGGCAAAGTACTTTTTCACCGGCGGTCAAATGCCGTCCCACGATCTCCTAAGCCACTTCCAGGACGACCTGGCAATGATCGAGCAATGGAAGATCAACGGTCGCCACTACGAACGCACGGCCAACGCCTGGCTGGCGAACATGACCCGCCATCGGACGGAGATCATGCGCCTCTTTGTGGACACCTACGGCGCCGCCAAGAGCAAACAATGGTGGCATTACTGGCGCATCTTCTTCATGGCCTGTGCCGAACTCTGGGGTTACCGCGAGGGCGAGGAATGGGGCGTCTCCCACTACCTCTTTACCCGCTAATTGGACCGACCAAAAACGTCTTCAGAGCCCCTTCAAATAGGCCATGCTCTGCCGGATGCTCTCCAGAGGATTCGGAGACTGATCTTGCTCCACATGGCAGTGCGCCACCCCAGCATCTTTAGCCGCAGCCAGCAGAGGCTCGGTCGGAATGATCCCGTCGCCCAGTTCCTGGAACGCGTCGTTGGGCACACTGCCGAAGTTCGGTAGCTCCATGCCCTTCTTCAGATCCTTGAGGTGGAGTTGGGAAACGCGTCCCTTGAGGCTCTTGATCGTCGCCGCCGGATCCTTGCCCCCGACCTTGACCCAGAAACAATCGACCTCGAACTTCATCTCCGGAACGAAATGCTCGATCATGACATCGAACCCACATTTCTCGCCCTCCAAGGGCTGAAATTCAAAGGCGTGGTTGTGATAGGCTAACTGAATCCCGGCAGCCTTGGCCTTCACAGCCGCCTTGTTGCAATTCTCCGCTACCTTCTTGTAATCGTCCAAGGTCTTGCGGTTGCCCTCCTGAAGGTAGGGAATGACCAGGTGCGTCAGGCCGACCTCCTTCGCCTTGTCCAGAATCTTCATGAAATCCGACATCCCGGCATCCTTGGGATTGACCACGGAATCCCATTCAAAATGCGAAGAATTCAGCGCCAACCCCAAATCCCTCGCCGCCGCAATCATGGCATCACTCTTGGGAAAGCCGTACATCTCACCCTGTTGATACCCGGCGGCGACTACCGCCTTGATCGTCCCGGCCGTGTCCTTAGCAATTTCATTGCGCAAGGTGTAGAGTTGGAGGCCGATGTGTTTGCGATAGACATTGTCCTTCGCCAGGGCCAGCAATGTCTGAGGCTGAGAGGCGAAAACGGTCCCCGCAAGAGAGGTTCCAAGGAATTGGCGTCGGTTCATGGGCCTATTGAATATTGAACAGCAAATGGCGCCATTGACGAGGGCTTTTTCGGAGTCGATCGTGGAGGGTAGCGGTGAAAACCGATGACGTGATCGCCCTGGGCGTGGGCGCCATGGGCGCTCCGTCCTGCTATCATCTGGCGAAACGCCGCCAGGCCGTTCTCGGCCTGGAACAACACGCCATTCCCCCACGCCGAGGGCACACACCGGCTAGTCCGATTGGCACGTCGCTATGGTAGCCTATCGACAACGTGGAACAGGCGTCTCGCCGGCGGGACGCCTGTTTTTAACCGGCGGGACGCCGGTTCCACCTTGCTTAACCATGTGCGACTCGGACTAAGCCACGCTCGTCGCGGGATCGGGACAACTGATGAGGTACTCGCGCACTTCAAGCTGAAGCCGATCGATTTCACTCACAAAACCAGACACGGACGCTCGGTAGTTTTGCGGGTTCCTCTCTGTCCGCCGGATCTCGGCGATCTGGAGTTGGAGTCGCTCGATCCGCTTGAGCGTCACCGCTAGTTCTGTCTCATTCGCGATCATAATCTTAGTCTATCAATTCGACGATGCCTCGGTGGCGTCCCTCCCGCTTCATGAAATACTACCTTCCCCTTGACGTTACAAGGTCGGCTTCACACATCTCCCATCTACGGGGCTGTCTCAATCTTCGGGAGGGTGCGAATCTCCGGGCGGCCTGCTCACTTCCCTGTCTACGCTTCGTCGGTGCTGTTCCGCCGTCCAGTTCTGACTCCAAGACGGAGCGGCTCCCGGGCTTCAAGGTCTTGGTTGCGTGGTGACCGTCCGCGATTTTTAACCACTTATCTAACATCCACGTAAGACTCGATAGTGACTACTGGCTAGGTTTTATCACATATAGACTTTCACCATATAGGACGCGCCTCGCTTTGCTTGGCGCACAACGTCAGAGGACAGGCACTGCGTGAGCGGTTGCTCTGCTCCGCCTTGTTAGCCCAATTCGGTTTGCAGGTCGTTTGCAAGCAACTGAAGATCTTTGGATAGAGCTTTGTATTCCTCTGTAACTTGCTCCTGGCTCTTGGTCGCAAGAAAGAAAAGTTTCTCCGAGATCTGCCTTAGAAGCACTGCAACTCGTGAACTGTTCGGGAGGCTGTTTACTTGCAGCCATCGGGAGATGGAGGATTCGGAGAGCCCGCAAAGTTCCTCACTCCAATCCGACGACCGATTGACAATGCCCAGAACTTCGCGCTGGGAGTCCATTCTATTTCTAAATTCGCTCATCTTATTCTGTTTAGTAACTCGTTCATCCACTGGTTTACAGAATCTAATTCAGATTTAACGGAATGAGTCTCCGAAGGCAAAATAGCATCTCCTTTTCCACGTGTGCTCAAGATCCTCGCTCTCTCCAAGATACTGAACGACGATGAACTTATCGGAACAGGTGCCTCTTTGAGGCGTTTTGCCGAGAATCGCGAAAAATCACTCTGAGTTGGGGTGCCTAGAGAGAAGCATGTAGCAAAATTCCTAATAGCAAGAAAGACAGTTGAAAGCTCAAAGACCATGCTTTCAGTCCCGGATTCGATTGCTCGCGCTGCGTCGTGAAAAATTCGCGCAAACTTCTCACAGTCGCTTCGCATGTTGCGATACTCGTTTGGCACACCTAAATCCACAAGGAAGTCGCTTTGATCGCTAGAAAACACTAGTCTCGATTCCGTAGCCAAATGCCAAGCAAACGGGTTGCCAGCCTCCCAGATTTCCTTGATTCGCTTGTAGCTATAAATCGAAAACGTCGAAGGATCAAAGCGATCATCAAAACCTTCGACGAGGGCAATCAAATCGATATCCGAGTTCTTATCGACGTCTCCGCGGCAAATAGATCCAAAAGCGTAAATGTGCATTATCACCTACGGTTAAAACGCTTTATCACGATCGACATGAAAAAGCCGAATGCTACCAGTCGAATGAAGAACACAAGAGCTAAATAGCTCGGCGGATAGGCCGGGGGCTTGAGTGCTCCTAGAAAAACCTGCGGCATCTTCCACAGGGCTGAGAAATACTCCGGGACTTTCGCAGGGTCACCGAAGAAGAACACATGAATCATTGCCATTCCAAGCAGCGTTACACCGACTGCACGTGCAAGTTTCCAGGTACTCTCTCCATTACCCCAAAGCAGATCCAAAATCTTGAATTCAAGCCAGCGGAGGAACATCTCTACCCGATCCCAACCTTTGTATTTGCTCCGATAATATCCCTCTGGTGACTTCCACGCCTTGTGGAGGTGGACTTCGCTGGCGTCCAACTCAATGGCTATCGCGGCATTAACTGCCTCCGAATCGCCGAGTGATTGATAATTTAGTCTTAGGCTCCGCGCGAATCGGAGTTTTAGATTCTCGTATCCGGGACAGTTGGTGCCGAGAATTGAGCTGTCGATTTGTGTGCGTTCAAAAACAGCATATTCGAATTTGCAGTTCTCGAATGAAGCTCCAAGAGCGTTCGTTCCGGTGAACCTGCATCCCGTAAAGTCACAGTCTTCAAAAACACACAACCTCAAATAGCAAGTGTCAAAGATTGTGTATCGAAAGTTTACATTCTTGAACCTTCTCTTTTTGGCAACTCCTCGCAGCAAAAGTCGATTTGAGAACTCCTCATCAGTGAGGTCACTCTCGAATTTCTCGTCGATGTGGTGCTTCCGATTGCTGGGAGAAGTCATTTTCGTTGGCTAACGTTTGAGGTGTGTCATCCCGCCCGGGGGCGCGGATGAATTGGAATGATGATCCCCGAGTTACGCCAAGAGGTCAACTCCACGGCGGGGCGGGGATTGATCACCACCGACTTCCTATGCCCCGGTTGTCAAGAAAGCGTTCCGAAGTGTCTCGAGATCCACACCGGCCTCCTCAAAGGTTCGTTCCAGCGCCAACAGATTCTGTCGGATGGGCGTCCGCGCACCGCGCTCGAAATCCCGCACTGTGCTGACGCCAACGCCAGCCTTCTCAGCTAGCGTGTCCTGCGTCCAATCAAAGTAACCGCGAGCCGCCCTGCAGAGTTCGGAAGTGAGATTCATCAGATTCCAATGATCTCGGCTCAAAACCCTAAGATCAAGGGAAGCAGCATGCTGAGGGCAGCTAAAAATGATGACTTCAAATAAAATCGTTGACTAGAGATGGCCTCAGCGAATAAATATGAGGTCATCAGATGGATCACACTAGCCCACCAGCGCCAGAGGAAGTGGTGATCGGGAAGTATCCCGGGAGCCGGTTCTGGGCAGTCTGGGTCAGGGGAGAGCTCCTCGCGGTGGTCGTGTACAAGAAAGGCGCTGAAGCGATCCAGCGCACCCTTCTGAGATTTCGCAAATCGGATACCGCGCAGTGAGCCCTACGCTTTCTTTCCGTGCTCGTCGAAAGAGTGATAGCAACGCCTGCCCTTCGCTCTGTTGTTCTTCGCCAGAATCGTTCGATCAATGCATCCCTGTAGGTAATCAACGAGAGCGGAGAAGCGATCCTCGGGAATGAAAAAGGTCTTAAATCCAAATTCAGCCTGAATATTCTTGTGGATCACGGCATGAGAAAACGGCGTCTTGCGACCATATGAGCGGTCGGCCTTCCGAAAATCGAAATAGCGAGTTATCAGGTAATCAATGTAGCCCTTCATTTCGAGATTCGCGCCGATTGAACCCTCCGGGTGCTGAATCTTAGGGGCTTTTGGTGACGTGAACTTGTTGATCGTGTTGGCAACATCGCCCTTGAAGCTCGACTCGTTCGATACGTTCACCGTAACCGAATTCCCGGCAGGCTTAGATGTATCACCTAAAGCTCCAGCCTGAACCATTCGCTTCTGCATCATCACGTCTGCCTGCGAGGTTACGCCCTCCGTAATCTTTCCGTGGCAGTTGCTGCAGACAACGATCAGGTTCTCGAGGTCGTTGTTAGAGGGATCGCCATCGATGTGATGCACTTGGAGAGACGCAATCTCTGACTCTCGGCAGAATGCGCATGCCGAACCGACCTCTTGGAAGGCTCGCTTCTCGGTCTGCTTGGGAATGGCTATTCGTTTCTTCGCCATTTTCTAGGCATAACGCCTGAGTTCAGCGGCGTCTGAGGCGACGACCGCATTTACGTTAGCAAAAATGGGCGGCGGGTCAAACGTCCGCTGCAACGATCTGTTGGGCCCCATCCGCGACATGGCGAATTACGCCTCTTTTCCTCTGCGTCCGACCAACAATCCCGACTCCTTCATGTACGCGGCGTTGATCTTGCTGGCTTCAGATTTTGACATCCACTCACAGTTCCCTGGCACATAGCCCTTGCTTTTGTCGAGACGCGCGAAGGCCATTCCCTTGGACGGAGGCTGGCCGTTGTCGGTTAGGAAGCGGTCAAATTCCTTCCATTCAGGGAGGATTTCAACACCAGGTATGTACTCCCTGGATTTTGGGTTCATAACCCCATGCATAAGCCGGCTCCAGACCTTATACGCAGGTGTTTTCACGAGGCTTTGTCCAGGTTTCGCAGGACGTCTTACATCAACACGACCCTTACGAATGCGGGCCGCCGCAGCGTACAGACTGATTTGGCGCGTCTGGGCCACATGCTCAGTTGCTGCCTTGACACTGGGAAAAGTGATTCCATCTACAGTTACTGACCTAGAATTCGACCCGCCACTTGTGCCACCGCTTGAGATATTGAAACCGTCCGGAACCAACGTGCCCAGTTTCTTGATCCATTTCCGCTCTTTCGCTTCGAGACTGCCCTTGCTGCTTCCCGTATCGATCTGCTCGATTGTGAATTCATCAGCTCCAAACTTGCGAATCGCAGCATGAAGCGAGCGCTTGTTCTTGATATGGCCGGCGCGAGCTTGGTCAAGGTGATACTCCCAGCGCCGATCAAGGGATTGGACGGTAATGCCAACGTACTGCTTGCCAGAACTGCCATGAGTCACAACGTAGACGATTCCATCACCATAGCCGGGATTCGGAACACGTGAAAACGCTTCCTCCGGTGTAATCCCGGAAGCGATCCATCTGGCGATCGTCGCAGAACTCGCGGGCGGGCTTAGAACTCGAACCGCCTCTTCCATGTTGGGATAGGTCTCACCGTGTACCGTGACACTCCCGACTTCCCGAGTCGCCCGGACGTAGCCTTCGCTTAAAATTCGCTCCTCCGACATTCCGGCTTGTCGCCGCTTTAGTGCTCGCCAGTAATCGATGCCCAATTTTTCGCATTTTTGCTTGAAAGTGCCCTCTTTCAGAGATTCGCGTGCGCATTCGGGACACCCACTTCCCCTGAGGTGGTTATTGGGTGTCTGATGGAAATTTCCGTGTAATGGGCAGGTTATGCGTCCCTTTGTAGAGACATTGACGTACTCAAACTCTTCGTAGCCGTATCTGTCGCCATGAACCGCACGTGCTTGTTCAATAAATTTCCGGTGGAGTTGTGATGCATCGTCGCCAGGGCCCAGCTGCCCATCGCCTAGAGCGTGCTTCAGTGATTTGCACTTCGGACACCCGACATGGCCACGCCGATGATTCCGTGGCTCTTGCAGAAACTCTAAATCGTGTGCGGTGCAGAAAATTTGAACCTTGGTTCCGACCGGTGGTAGTTCGCTAAAGGAACTGTAATCGTACCGGTCTCCGAAATGTTTCCTGGACTTTTCAACGAACTCCGCTTTCGTAGTCTTCTGGGTGTCGAAGTAGCACTTTCTGCACCCGACTCCGTTGATATGATGACCCGGCAAGATCGAAAACAGCCCGTGCTCAAGGCAAATGACCTCAACTTTTTTTGAACTCGTAGCGTAAACAACCTGCGAATAGTCATAACGATCTCCGTGCACAGCGCGAAACTGCTCAATGACTTCCGCTTGGGTCTTTCGACGCGGCATGGTTATGGGGCCCAACGTTTGAGTCATCCTACGCCTGACCGGGGGCGTGCTCTGACTTCTGGGTTGATGTTTGAACGGTCATGAGAATTTCAACTCGGGGCGTGTCAGGCGTTAGGATCGACGTCTTGTTGTGCCTCGGCGTTTTGGGGCACAACGATCTCGACGCTATGAAGCGCAAGATCGAGGCTCTGAACCATTCCGCATCGATACTTGTCGATGATAAATCGTGTGACTGCCATTTCGTCCCGACGGTCAACACTGCCATCCACAATATAGGCGTCTCCCCGGCTCTCAAACTCTACCGGGTCAATGTAACCTTCGCCGAAAAGGTTTCGAAATGCAGATTTTCGAAATGCTTCAGCATCTGGATGCAAGTCGTTGATGCAAAGCTGACATCGATTCTCGAAGGATACGATCGCGGCAGTCAGTACGTTGCGATGTCTGAAGAACTCACTGTTATCAAAATAGTAACAGTATCTGTCATCGTGCTCGTCCTCTGTGTGGATGAGAAGCCGACGACCATATAGCGTGGCCGTCAGTCGGGTTTCATGGTGCTCGCCGTAGCGACCAGCCCCATGAAGCCACAGCACGCGAAAGTCCGCTTCATCTGGTGTCTCAACGAGCTGTGACACCCCCTTCCTAACCAAACCTGACATCCTGTTCCGACGAAGTGACGATTCGCTTCTGGAGTAGACTGATCCTGAGTCCAGGATTTCACGGCGGTCGCTTAGTTCCTCTTCATCTTCGCCCTTTATCTTGAGCTCTAGAATGATCCTTTCGGAATCGTTCGAGATCAAGATATCGGCCCTCTCCTCGTCGCCTTCGGGAATATCATCGACCTCGAATCCATTGTCCCGGAAGAATCCGCGCAAGGTCTTCTTCATCTGGTCCTCAGAGGGGACATGGACGGAGATGCGATTCATCTTTCTTGGCACAACGTTGTATATGCACACCACTGTGTCATATCCGGTTAAGACACAGTCGCTATCCCGACTCCACATGCCTGCGAAATAGTCGAGTGTAGAATTCGAAAATATGGCTTGCCAAATTCAAAAGACTCTGAAATATACTGTTCGAATGAACATTTTGAGCTTGGATCACTCAATGGATTGTGAAGCCACGCACGAGCCGTAGCTCGAAAAGTTTCTCGATCGGGCAGCCGCCCTGAAGAGAAAGAGGCGATTTTGGAACGGCGTTTGGATGAAGCGGTTCCGACGATTCTGCTATAGTCAGCCAGAACACGCTGGTCTAGATGTCCTCCCTCTTGCCAAAGCCTACCTCTCACAGCTTCCATCATGGAGAGAGTCTTCCGATTGGCAAGTAGATTAGGATGATCTCATCATCTCTCAGGATGATTCCTCTCGGCCGGCTTAGCCGCCCTGGCCAAACGAGAATAACTTCCCAAAATGGGAAAACCCGATGCGCTGATGGATTCACTACATGGTCAGGTCACCAGAAGACACTCGTTCTCAGTGCTTCGCCTCATTACCTCCAGTCCATTCAACACAAAGCCCTCCATCTATTGCTCCGTTCACCGACCGCCAGTCCAAGAACCTCTGAGGCCGCACCCTACTTGACAGCTTCTTTCTTCTTCGTCGCCACAGCTTTTCGAATATCTTCCAATAACTTCGGTGTCGGTTCCAAGAATTTCTCCTTATCGGTAGGCCCGCTCAGTGCGCGCCAACGGTTCGTTTTCTTCAAGTTCACATACTCAGCCTTCAAAAACATGATCATCTCACGATGCGCCATGGATTTCTTAAGACTATAGTCGGTGCTCTCATTCAGCTGCAATGCGACCACGATCCGATCACTAGGCTTTAAAGCCTTAGTAAACGATTCAACAACTTCGACTTCATGATTCACGATCGAGCCACTGATCATACGAATGATTCTTCCCGCTACCACAGCCTCACTAAGACTGACCTTGGTTTGAACGCTCGCAATCGTCTTCGCGTTATTCGAGCGCTCGATTGCGGCTTTGACTTCTTCGGGAATCTTATCACGCCCAAAGGCGGGGAGCATTTGCAACAGGCTTCCAGCTAACAATAGTTGTATCATTCTCATGGCTCTACATTGGCTGACTGATCATCAAGCCCCACTTAGCAACGTTAAACCCTAACGCTGCGATCGTCCATGGTGGATACATCGCCGATACCTAGGTGACGATTTCGCCTACGCGAGTTCCGGTGTTGTGACAGATTCGGATCGGTGGTGATCTCGGAAAACGGAGCGATTGACGAGGCCTCTTCGGAGTCGATCGTGGTCCACCAATGAAAACCTATGACGTGATTGTCCTGGGCGTGGGCACCATGGGCGCCTCGGCCTGCTATCATCTGGCGAAACGCGGCCAGGCCGTTCTCGGTCTGGAGCAACACGCCATCCCCCACGCCGAGGGCGCTCACCACGGGCAATCGCGCATGATTCGGCTGGCCTACTACGAGCACCCGGACTACGTCCCCCTTCTTCGACGCGCCTACGCACTGTGGGATGAACTCGAAGCCGAGAGCGGTCTCAAGCTTCTCCATCGCACCGGCGGGCTCTACATCGGCCGACGCGGACTGCCCTTTGTCGAGGGCGCACTGGCCTCCGCCCGGGAGCACGGCCTGGCCCACGAGCGGCTCTCCCACACCGAGATCGAAGCCCGCTACCCCATGTTCCGCGTCCCC
>JANQJH010000129.1 GCA_028281705.1 Verrucomicrobiales bacterium | reverse complement strand
TTCAATCGCGGCAATCACACGGCAACGGTGTTTTACAATCGTTCCGCTCTCGATGCCCCGGATTCCGCGAATCACCTCTGCACGGTTGCCGATTTCTTCCAGCTCGCGGATCAGACTACCCAAGGCGCCGAAGGTGATCCCCAAGAATTCGTCAAGTTTATCCTGCCGGTCTCCGAGGATGCCGCCCTGCAGGAGACAGTCTATCAGAACACTAGCCGGTATCGTCTCCATCAAGATTTTCTCACGAATGTGTTTTCCCAGCACTTCCCGGCACTCGACGCCGCCACCTACGACAACCTCGTGGGTTACCGCGACAGCCGGCAGTATTTCATCGGCGCGGTCCGCGTGATTCGAACTCCCAGAGGGGCGATCTATGGCTTCGACGTCTTTGCGCGCTTCGGAGATTCCAAGGAGAGGTTGAGTTCAAGCGAAGTGCAATCCATCCACGCGCAGTTAGAAGAGAGCTTCCAACTTAGCCCGCTTGTT
Source organism: Verrucomicrobiales bacterium (assembly GCA_028281705.1). GTDB lineage: Bacteria > Verrucomicrobiota > Verrucomicrobiia > Verrucomicrobiales > DEV007 > JAACDM01. Next base: position 19,883 of record JANQJH010000129.1, on the reverse strand, counting down.
TACGCGCCGACGTCGCTCGAAGCGGTCGAGGTGGCGCGGGCCTGGCAAAACGAGGACGCCGGTTTTCCCATCCTCATCGAGGGTTCGACGGGTGGTTTCGAACCCTACACCTCAGGTGTGGGTTACGGCCGCGTGCGGCTCATGTCATTCGAGGCCTTCGAAGAGGCCAATGCAACCGGGGGCATCAGCTTTCAGGACATCCTCGTCCTCGAACGCGCTCCGCGCGACATCGAGGGCGTGGTCAACGGAATCGTCACCGCGGAACGCCAGGGTGAACTCAGCCACCTTGCCGTTCGCACCGCCAGGCGCGGCACACCCAATGCCTTCGTCCGCTCGGCCATGGAAGACTTCGCGGATCTCGAAGGAAATCTTGTTCGCCTTCAGGTGACCGAAACCGGATATTCAGTTAGGCCGGCGAGCGAGGAAGAGGCCGCTGCTTTTTGGGATGCCAACGCCGGCTTCCTCTCCCGCCTCCCCTCGCTCGACGCCGATTTCACCGAACTCTCGACCTTGGAAGACATCGCCGAGATCGATCGCGACGATGACGAAATCGTCCCGGCTGAAGCACGCTTCGGGGGCAAGGCGACGAATCTGGCACGACTGCAATCGATCCTCACCGATGCATGGAGCCGCTACCAAATCCGGGGATTTGCCGTCCCCATGGCCTACTATCTGGATTTTATCCGGAGCAATACCATGCCTTCCGCCTTCGACGCCGAGCGTCAAGTGACCTACGAAGTCTACCTCCAGGAACTGTTCGACAGCGAGGAATTCACCACGCGCTCCGAGTTCCGTTTCGAGACTTTGGCAACCCTGCGAGAACACATGCGCGAATCTGGCCAGGTCGATCAGGCCCTGATCAGCCGCCTCCATGAACGGATCGACGAGGTCATGGAAACACCTCCCAACATCCGCGTCCGTTTCCGTTCGTCATCCAACGCGGAAGACGCCATCGAGTTCAACGGCGCGGGACTCTACGACTCCACACAAGGCTGTGTCGCCGACGATCTCGACGGTGACACCGAGGGCCCCTCTCTTTGCAATGAGGCCAAGAACGGCGAACGTGATCTCTCCCGAGCCTTGCGGCGGGTGTGGTCCAGCCTGTGGAACTTCAGGGCGGTGGAGGAGCGCGCTTTCTATCGCATCCCCAACGAATTGCCCGCCATGGGTATCCTTGTGAGTGAAGCCTTCGACGCCGAACTGGCCAACGGCGTGGCCACCACTGGCAATGCGACGAACCGCAATGACCCGCGCTTCGTCATCACAGTGCAGAAGGATGATCACAGCGTGGTCAGCCCCGAGCCGGGCACCCTCGCGGAAAAGAACATCCTCGAGATGAGCGAATCTGGCGAGGTGACGGCCATCATTCGTGCGGCCGCCTCCACTCTGGTGGAGCCGGGTGAGTTTGTCCTTTCGGATGCCGAACTCCGCGAACTCGGCGCTCTCATGTGGCACATTCACACCCAGTTCCCAGTCGATCCCGGTGAACACGGCCGTGAGGATCTCGTTTTCGAGATCGAATTCAAGAAGCGTGCCGGCGGTGAGCTGGCCGTCAAACAGGTACGCCCCTTCCTTCTCACGGAACGCGGTCCCGCGCCGCCCGCCTTCGCTCTCCACATCCCGGCGAACACCATACTCTGTGGGAAGTTTGACAGCCCGAATCTCTCGCGGTCGGTCTTTGACGAAGCCGCTCTCAAGGCCCAGCTGCATCTCACCGAGGGCGTCTTCAATTTGCCCACGGCGGTCGACCAATTCTCCTCCAGTCTGGTGGAGAAACTGGTGCTCGGTCCGGACAGACGCGTCGCCACCTCAACGGGCCCGGGAACCTTCACCCACGAACGGCTGGTGAGCAATGAACCCGGCCTTCTGATCTATCGCTTTGATTATCACCAGGAGCTTGCCTTCGATGACGGAGACACCGTCGACGTCAAGTGGGCCCTCCTGGATTTTCACACGCGTGACGGCGTCATCGTCGAGCAGACACTTCTGCTAGATGAAGCCTATCTCATCGATGAACTTTCCCTCCAAACTCAGTTTGAGCACGAGGGCGAAATCGTGACCAATTTCTACGGCTCCTGCACCATGGAGCTCCTCCCACTCTGGGAAATCGAGGTCGAGCTGGATGACGGCACCTCCTTGACTCTAGCAGAGCGCTTCCGCGATGAGGCATTCGGCGATTTCCAACCGGCGGCCCTGGTGGAGGCCACGATCGATCTTGGAAGTCAAGAGCACCACACCGCCGATTACTGGGATCTCATTTACAAGGCCACGCGCCACAACGAACACGTCGAGTACCTGATCCATCTCCACCCGCCCATGGAATTCCTGGAAATGGCGGAACCGGTCCATGCCATTCGCCTGGTGGCACCCACCCATGATCACGAATCCGACCCCGTCGCCATCTATCTCGATGGGCAATTACAAGCCCTCGACACCCGAACCGTCCTCAACTACCGCCGCGAGGCAGCCGTCGCCAAGGAGCAAGAGCCAACCGCAATCAGCGTCACCGTCCAGTCCTTCCCCCTGGACGGCCTCCCTCATGATTACCTAACCATTTCGTTTCACCTCACGCCAGAGCAACGGGACCATGGTGATCACCGGGTTCAGTCCTCCGAGGACCTCCAAACCTGGAAGGCAAACGCCGTCAGAGTATCAGCGATGGAGAACGAAGACGGCAGCCTCGCGGAAGTCTGGCGGAGTCCTCAACCGATCAACCGTACGCGTTCAGGTTACCTGCGCCTCCAGTTCGAATGATGATCAGTGAGGCGGGCACTCTGACCGCTCTGTTCAGTTAGCTAACTAGTACCACTCGCCCTCCCGCACTTCAATGACAGGCGCCTCCTTGAGCAATTCCTTCAGAAGATCCAAGTCGGCGAACGTACCCCCGGAGTTTCGATAGTGATAGGGATAGACGATGCCCGGCCGAAAATCCAACAGCGCACTCGCGGCCTGTTCGACGCTCATGGTGAAAGGAAGGTTCATCGCCAGAAAGGCGACGTCGATCCCTTCCAGGGCACGCATTTCCGGCACATCCTCGGTATCGCCACTCATGTAGAGGCGCTGGCCTCCAAGGGTGAGAACATAACCATTGTCTCGGCCCTTGGGGTGGCGATCATTGTAAGCCGGGACCGCCTCCACGGTGAGTCCCAAGAGCTCGACAGACTCACCGTTTGCCAGAGTGGTCGCCTTTTCCTTGAGCGTGGAAGAGAGCTGGTTGAAGACCGACGCCGGCGTGACGATGACCGTCTCATCCTCCACCAGGCTATTCAGCGTGCTCGAACTGAAATGGTCCCCGTGCTGGTGACTCACGAGAATCAAATCCGGTGACGGAAGCCGGCGGTAATCCGATTCACTGCCCACCGGGTCATTGTAAACCGTGATCCCGTTCCAGTGGATGACGAAGGAGGCGTGCTCGATGGGCCGGAGCACGACGTCACCGGAGTCGGTGTGCGCGATCACCTCGCCCGTCATGCCGGCGGCTCCCGCAACCTCGGCGGCGCGAAAGAAACGGGCTCCTCCCGCTCGACCGGAAACGGTGTGCTTCAAGGGGCCCAGGCCCTGGAGGACCGCCACGCTGTCCCATTGTTGGAGATCCTCGCTCACCTCGATCCGGTAGTGTTTTCCCGGTAATCCGGAAAGTTCAACGACCGCGTCTCCATTGCCCAGTCGCTCCATCTCGATGGGGGTCACGGCGCGATCGACCGCGAAGAGCACGGCGAGACCGAGGACGCCGAATGGGAGAATGAGGGTAATCGACCTGTTCATAAATGCTAGATCCGGTAAAACGACGAACCGCACGCCATTCTATTTCACCGTCGATCGGCTTGTTTCGCCATTTTAACTCGACCAACGCGGTCCGGCCTAACACCGTTCCGGCGGCGCTCGCCCTGGAATACAGACTTCAGAGCGCATTGTAATCGCCTGCCGAGACCCATCGGACTATGCTCGCCCCAGAATCGCTCTCAGCCCAATCCATGTCCTACGTCCTCATCGCCATTCCCGTCTTTCTGCTCCTCTGGTTCGTCCTGACCTACAACGGCCTCATCGCCAAGCGCAATCAGATGGCGAACGCCTTCTCCAGCATTGATGTGAATCTGAAAAAGCGCCACGACCTCATACCCAACGTCGTTGGGGCGGTGAAAGGCTTCATGAATCACGAGCGCGAACTGCTGGAAAAAGTCACCCAGCTCCGCGAGCAGGCCCGGGCCGCGAGCAAGATGTCTCCCCAGAGGTTTGATCTGGAGAAACAGATCACCGGATGTCTGGGCGAGATCAACATGCGCGCCGAAGCCTACCCAGATTTGAAATCGGGCGAGAATTTTCTCCAACTGCAGCGTCTCCTGGCAGAGATCGAGGAACAGATCAGCGCCGCGCGCCGCGCCTACAACAGCGCCGTCATGGAGATCAACAACGGCATCGAGATGTTCCCCTCCAGCATCGTGGCGGGCATGATGAAAATGGAGCGCGGGGAATCCTTTGAAGCCGTTGCGGCCGAGCGCGGCAACGTCTCCGTCAAGTTGAACCCATAGACCGACCGGCATCACCGGAGTTTTGTCCTTAGTCTTGTCCTAGTCTGGCGCCCATGAAGTCATTCTCAGAAATCTACGACGCGGTCTTGCCCATCCTGCAAACCTTCGAACACCGCCGCCTCGCGGCCGTGGCCTACGCCAGCAAGATCGGCCGCAATCTTCTCCTGACGACGGGCGGCGGCGTCATCGTGATCCTCGCCTTTCTGGCGGCGAGCCAATCGCCAATCCCCCTCTTCGGTCTCCTCCTCTGGGCCATCATCGCGGGCATCATCTACACCACCACCGTGGGCCGGTCCCGAGCCGAGTACGCGGCCCATTTCAAGCAACAGGTCCTGCAGGAAGTCGTGCAGCAGATGGAGCCCGGCATGCGCTACACCGGAGCCGACGGCATTCCCCGTGCCACCTTCGACGCCTGCGGCCTTTTCGATCACCGCTCGGATCGCTATCATTGCGACGACGGGTTTCGCGGTACGATCGGGAAGACCGATGTCTTCTTCTCCGAGGTCCACGCCCAGTACAAGCGCACCACGACGGACAGCAAGGGACGCCGCAAGACCACCTACCACACTTTTTTCGACGGCCTTTTCATGATCGCCGACTTCCACAAAGAGTTCCGCACACCGGTCCTCGTGCTCCCTGATGTGGCGGAAAAGACCCTCGGTTTCCTGGGGAAAAAGCTCCAAGGCTTCCGGCCCTTTTCCAAAGAGAAACTCGTCTACATGGAAGACCCCGAGTTCGAAAAGCACTTTGTCGTCTACGGTTCCGACCAGGTGGAAGCCCGCTACCTTCTTAGCACCGCCATGCTGCGCCGCATCCTCGATCTCAAAGCAAAATGGCAGGACGACGTCCGGCTCGGCTTTCGCGACTCAAATGTTCAGATCGCCATCTCCCACAAACAAAACCTTTTCGAGCCCAACATCAAAAAATCAGCCCTGGACAAGGCTCAGATCGAACAGTTCTATCGCGAACTGGGGACCTGCTTCGAAATCGTGGAAGATCTCAATCTCAATACCCGCGTGTGGACCAAGGAGTAGGTCGTAGCGGAACATCTGGGGTTTCCCCGAAGATTACCCTAACCGACCAACCACTTCACTGCGGCTTGATTCGGATATCGCGAAAGCGATAGGTGCCTCCGCGACCGTGGTGTTGCAGGGCGATGTATCCCTTGGCAAAACGCTCGTCCTCCAACTCCGCCGTGGGGATGCCATTGACGAATAGCTTGATGCGCTTCCCCTGGCACTCGATGCGGAAACGGTTCCAGGCGTCGCGCTGGAAACTGCCCTTGGACATCTCCATGAACTGTCCCTCGCTCTCCGCGTTGCCCTTCTGCGGCCAGAGCCAGCCGCCGGAGCCGATGGCGTAGAGACCGCCGGTCCAACGCCGATCGCTGCCGTCGATCTCACATTGGTAGCCCACGGGCTTGCCCTCGGCGCCCTGGCAACGAAAGGCAATCCCCGAGTTGATCCCCTCATTGCCCTCAGCCGCCGGGGGCAGTTTCACTTCAGCTTCGAGAATGAAATCGGCAAACTCACGCCCGTGTGCGAGCCAAAGATTGGCCTTGGAATCGAGCTGAATCTCGCCATTGCGTACCGCGGCCTCACCCTCGGCCCGAGCAGTCCAACCGGTGAGGGTGCCCCCGTCAAAAAGACGGATCCACTGCTCCTCGGCCTCTTTCCGAGGCTTGGCCTTTCGCTTCTTCTTGGGCACCTCTTTGTAGGGAGGCGCTTGTGCCCAGCGCCGGCCGTCGGGAAAGCCATTGATCGTCCAATAGAGCTCCTCCTCGAACAGCGCCTCACCCGATTGAGGCCGAAGCGTGAGCCGCAGGTGCAATTGATTCGCGGGCTGAAGGTCCGGGATCTTCAGGAAGACGCCGTGCCCATCCCGCGTGCGTTCGACCGCGGCGATGCGGACCGCGTCCTTGCCCTTCTTGTTAGGATCGACCACGGACCAGTTATCGGATCCGTAGCGAGGAAGCCAACGGTAATTCCACTGTTCGATCCGATAATTGTCAGGATTCCCGGCGCTCTCCTCAGCCACAGCGAAGTTAAAAGTCAGTTCGAGCCCGTCATCCCGGACTCGGGCGCCAGTGACGAGATGCGTCGGTTTCCCAGTGTAGCGCACCCGATAGAGCCCGCCCTCGCCCAGCCCCTTCCGGCCATTCCCGTTCCAGCCGTTCAAGCCCACAGTATAGACCTGCCCATCCTCCGGACTGACCCGGGCTCGCATGATGCCGGTGTCGAAGTCCAGGGGCAAACGGACGACGGCGGACTGGGCCACATCATCGAGGTCTTGAATGAGAAAGTAATAGAGCCACCCCTTGCCAAAACTGGTGTGGAGCAAACGGCCCGAGAGAGGCCCCCACCGCGGGTCGTCCACCCAGAGCTGACCGCCGGATGAGTTGTCGTAGTGTTGGGGCATCCAGATGAGAGGCTGGTCGAAGGTCTGCGGCAAGGCCTCCTCCGTATGATCGATGCGGCCGCCGTCCGGGGCCCAGAATCCGGGTCGCGCATGCGTCTGAGCGTAACCATAGTAGCCGCCGGGCCTAACCAGGCTCACCTTCGAGGCGGGAATCCAGTTTCCTTGGTTGTCGCTCACCGTGAGGCGATCGTCGCCGAGGATGCCCATCCCGTTGGGCGTGCGAAAGCCGGTGCAGATGATCTCGCGTTTCCCACCGTCGGGAGACACCTTGACCACGGCCCCAGGCAAGGCATAACTGGTGTACTGGCCTGCCTTGACATAATAAAAGTTTCCCTCGGAGTCGCGCACGAGATCAAAATTGTAGGCGTGAAAAAAGGAGGACACGTCTTCGTCAGCCGAGAATGACTCGTAGAAGTCCGCTTCCCCATCGCCGTTCAGGTCTCGCAAACGCACCAAGCGATCCTTGCACGTGACATAGACGTCAGGACCCACCACCTCCAGCCCGAAAGGTTCATAGAGGCCCGCCGCATAGCGTTTCCAGCGCCACTGCCCGTCGCCGAGGGGCCGCGCGCTCCAGAGATCCCCGCCGTGGGTGGACACATAGAGCAGACCGTCATCCGCGAAAGCCAAAGCGGAGGTGCGAAACCAGGTGTTCCACGGGGTCGACTGGGGAAGCGTAATGTTATCGATGACATAGGCCGCGTCGTCTTCTCCCCGAATCTCATCGGTGGTGAAAGTCTCCGGCCATCGCGGAGAGCCCCCGCGCCGGAGTAAGTCGAGGTCCGGCAGAGACTGCTCGGGCAGCCGCTTCCAACTGGCCAGACCGCGGAATCCATCCAGGGCAGGTTGCCCCTGGCCGCTCATGCACACGACCTGGAAGGTGAGTCGCTTCTCGGACGGCGGGATGGTTAGGACAACCGTGCCGTCTTTTTCCAAGAGAGACAAGGAGAGCGGCTCGAGGTCTCCCGTGAGGGCGACTGCGGTGAAAGCTTCGGGCCCTCCCAGAACCGCCAAATCTTTGGTCACCTCATTCACCTTGGCCGCTTGGGCCACGGCGAGCAGGAGACTGTTAGGCCCCGGCTCGACCGAGAGGGTCCGCGTCACGGCATCGACTCCCTTCTGCTTGGCCGGCAGCTCCAGGACATCGCGTCCATCGATGCCATAGGAGAGAATGACCTCGTCGCCATGAAGATAGTGGCCATGGTACTGCAGCCATTTGCCAGGCATGGGTCCCCGCGGCTTGAGCTGGTCACGCGGGTAATCAAAGGATCCGCCGTGCGCCCAGCGCCAGGTCTGCAGGCCCTCGATTGGAGCCCCCGCCGGCTGGGGAACGCCCTCGCCACGCAGGCGGCTGTGCTGCGTGGCTGAGAGGTCGAGGTAGCCTCCCCGCCACAAACCGACCATGTCCATGGAATGCAAATTGTAGGCGATGGCGTGGTGATCCGGCAGCTTGATCGTGAGCACACTCACGAGATCCCGGCCTAACTGCGAAGCCAAGGCAGGCCCAAATTCCCGATCGGCGCTGGCCTCGGCGCCACTCCCTTCCGGTTCCCACTCCGGCAATTGCGCCAGGTATTCGTCTCCGATGGCGACGTAGTCCTCGCGCTCCGTCATGAAGGCCTGACGGATGTAGTGAATGACATCGTAACGCTCGCCCGGCGACATCCACTGCTGCGGGGCCATCAGCCCGTTGCCCTTTGTCAGGGTCTGAAACATGGCAAAGGGATCCGCGCCAAACTTGAGCGTTCCCGCGCCGAATGCAGGAGCCAACGGCAGCGCGGGTGTCTTCCCGTCAGCCCCATGGCAGTTGACGCAGAGACCCGCGTAGAGTCGCTCTCCCCGCTCAAACTGAGTTTCCCCGAGACCGCGCAGGTAATCGGCGTGATCGAAGGCTGCCGCCGGCGATTGAGCCCATCCCGCCTGTGTCCAGGCGTTCCAGGTGAAGGCGATGGCTAGAAGAAAAGGGAGACGAGACATGGAGGAACGATCGATGGTAAAAAAGGAATAGCGAAATGAGAGCGGCCTGGACCGGGCTCGGCGATCAACAAGAGCGGCCCCCTTCATTTTCCACCCCGTCAGCCGGCACTGGCAGGGGTTGGAGCTCAGGTTCGAGAACGCCCTTCGCCTTGGGCCAGGCGGTGATGGCCTCGACGATCATCCAGATCTCCAAAGCGATGGTGGCGATGGCAATGAATACCAGATGCCAGCTCTTCATCGCGATCCAGCTCTGGTCGGATCCCACCGCCTGGATAAAGAGCTGATGAAGGACCGCCCAGCACGGGAGCACGAGCATGAAAACCGTGGGGATGGCGACGAACCAGATGGGCAATCGGCGGCGCCACATCCAGAAAGTGATGACGAGGAAGGCGAGGCCGCCTAACAACTGGTTGGTCGCGCCGAAGAGAGGCCAGAGAATGAGCCCCCCGGTGCCCGGGCCTTTCCCCGGTCCACCCGGCGTGAAGGCCATGGCGCCGGCGAGAATGATGGCGAAAATCGTCGCGCCGTGTTTGTTTGTCAGCCAGGTGAACGGGTTGGCCGTGAGCGGAACACCGGGCTTGGGCGCGGTCACGGCCCGGCGCTTGATGAAAGTCCCGGCCAGTTCCTGAATCACGTAACGCTGAAGACGGCAGGCGGTGTCCAAGGTCGTGGCGGCAAAGGACGCCACCAGTACGCCCATGAGGGCCACGGCGAAGGTGCTCCCCAGCCCGATCGCCTTGAGGAAATTGGCCGAGCCGTCGACGAAGGCTCCGACCTTCTGCGGCAGCCCGAGAGCCTTCCAATCGCCGTAGCGCGCCGCCCAGGCATCCGAGCCTAACAAGACCGCGCCGTCGGCCCCCGCAATCCCCAGCCCAAGACCCGCGGCACAGGCGAGGATGACGATGACGGCGAGAAATCCCTCGGTGAGCATGGATCCGTATCCAACAAACTGGGCATCCGTCTCACACTTGAGCTGTTTGCTCGACGTGCCCGACGATACCAGGCAGTGGAAGCCACTGACAGCACCACAGGCGATGGTGATGAAGAGGAAGGGAAAGAGGAGCGGGGCTCCGGGGGCCGAGGCGTTGTATGCCGGGGCCGCCAACTCCAAGGGCGGTCGGGCATCGCCCACGGGAGCGCCCCCCATGGTCGCGGCCACCAAGAGGCCGATCACCACGAGCGCAAGGGCCGAGAGGAGTTGCAGGCTGTTGATGAAATCCCGCGGCTGCAACAGCGTCCAAACCGGCAATACCGAGGCGATGTAACTGTAAACCAGCAGCACCATGACCCAGGTGGTGAGTTCCCATTGGGCGAGAGACTGGTTGAAGGCGTTGAGCCAGCCGACATCGCCATAGGCCACACTGACATACATCAAGGCCAGGGCGATGAGCGACGGCACCAAGAGATGCACGCCCTTGCGATGCAGCCAGACGCCGATGGCGATGGCCAACGGAATCTGGACGAGACAAGGGAAAATGGCCGCGGGATAACTGCGAAAAACCACGGCGATGACGAGACCGAATATGGCCAGGACGATCGTTAGGGCCATGAAGAGGATGAGGAGAAAGAGCAGACGTACCCGCGGCGTCAGGACGCGCCCGGCAATGTCCCCCACCGTTTGGCCGCGGTTGCGCATCGACACCACCAGAGCCCCGAAATCGTGCACCGCTCCAAAGAGGATGGAGCCGAACAAGACCCACAGAAGGGCGGGCAGCCAGCCCCAGATGACGGCAATGGCAGGCCCCACGATGGGACCGGTCCCGGCAATGGAGGTGAAATGATGTCCAAAGAGAACCGATTTTTCCGTCGGCACGTAATCCTTGTCATCGTTCAAGGCCACGCTGGGCATGACGGCTGCGGGGTCGAGCCGGAAGATCTTTCGAGCCAGCCATCGCCCGTAGGTGTGGTAGGCGATGATGTAGAGCACGAGCGAGCCCAGAGCGATGAACAGTGGCGTCATGGGGAAGACACTTAGGCGACTTCGCGGGAACGAGCGAGCAAGAATCGATGCTCCTCGGATCAAGCCAATCCCGCCGGGCTCAACTCAAGAGCTTTGGCCGTCGGGAAAAGTCTTCACGGAATAGACTTCGAGGGGCGTGGTCCGGCCCTTGACGATGTGACTGCCCTCGTGGCGGCAGAACTGGTAGCCCTCGTTCCAGCCGGTGAGGAATTCGTCGCTGACCAAGATCTGCCGTTTCAAAGGCCGCGTGAGCGACTCTAACCGAAACGTGATGTTCACCGCATCTCCCAGCATGGTAAAGGCTCCCTGCCCCATCTGGCCGTGAGCCACCTTTCCAAGATGGAGACCGATCCCGCTCTCAAGTACCAAGCCATGTTCGGCAAAGGTTCCCGCCTGGCGCTCGGCGATGCGATCACAGGCCTGGCGCAACGCCCGCGCCCCGGTGAGAGCACGTGCCCGAGTTTCGGGATTCACGTCCATCCAGTAGGCCAGGACGGCATCTCCGATGAACTTGTCTACCGTGGCTCCGTGCTCGCTCAGCACCTCATCACACTCGCGGTACCAGGAACCAATCGTCTGTGCCAGCAAATCGGGCGGCAACGCCTCAGAGATCTTGGTGAAGCCCTTGATGTCACTCACCAACATCACCACGGGGATGGTTCGGATCTCCGAGATCGTGGCGTCGAGAGCATCTTCGGGAAGCCCGCCGGCATCCAGGGATCCCGAACCGGCATCGAATTGGTACTCGTGATCACAAATTCGAATGGTGTCGCTGTTCCCCAGCTTTCGCGTGGTGATGACACGCTGGTCGTTGATGTAACTTCCGTTGGAACTCCCCAAGTCGTAGAACCAATAGTCGCCGTCGTCCTGGCGGCGGATCATGGCATGCTGACGAGAGACGCGGGAATCTGTCAGCCGAATATGACAATCCTTCTTCCTTCCCAGGAGCATGGTGTCCTGCAGGGGAATGCGGTCTTTCGTAGTGACCTCGACGAGGTGTCCTGCCATGAAATCTCTAAATTGTTGGTTGTCTATTCACTATAGTGTCTCTAAATCCAAGCGGTGCCATTCGAAGTGTTCATTTCGGCACGCCGGACCGGAGCCCGCGATCTGTGTTTCGCGTTTCTGCAAATTCTTCAGGTTAATCGCAAATCTGAGGGAGTAGTGCTGGGGGATCGGTGGACCACAAGGGCATTTTGTGGTAGGAACGGTCATTGAGTCGAGGCCTTCCCGTATGGCTTATCGCGAATTTCTGAACCTTTACAAGCATTCAATCACCCGTCCGTCCCATGTCCATCGATCTCAACCAACCTGAACTTCCTCCCTTTGGTTTTGTCGCCGAGCTCAGCGACGAGGACCGCCGCCTGTTGAGCGGCTATGGAGAATTTCTCCCCGTGCACCCGGATACCAACCTCATCGAGGAAGGCCATGACCAGAACTCGCTCTATTTCATCATCTCGGGTCGGCTGCATGTGGTGACGGAAGACGACGGCCGTCGCGTCCTGCTCGGCCGACTCGGGCCCGGCGAATTGGTCGGTGAGGTCAATGTGTTCGACCCGCAGAAAGCGAGCGCCACGGTTGTCGCGCTGGAGTTTTCCCAGGTCTGGCGCCTGGATCGCTCCACGGTGGACGATCTGGTAAGGGAGACTCCCGCCGCCGCCGCCCAGCTCCTGGTGGCCATCTCCAGTCAGTTGAGCAAACGTCTTCGCGAGACGAACGATAAGGTCTCTTTCATCCGCAAAACGGTTGGTCGAGGAACGTTCTAGGCCGGAGAAGGCTTAGTCACCAGCGGGCTCAGAGCAACCCTACGAGGTTCGACGATTGGTCCGCGCGCTCAGGGTTGACTACCGTCGTCTATGGAATTCATCACCCAGCTCGCCCACATCGAGATCATCCGGGAAGGTCTGCAACCCTGGGTGAACGCTCTCATCCTCTTCTGGGCACTCCTCCTCGGCCATGCACTGGCCGATTTTCCGCTTCAGGGCTCTTTCCTCGCCGTCGGCAAGGACCGCCACGCCAATCTCAGTGCCATCACCGGAGGCAAACCCTGGCCCAAGAGCGTTTGGCTCTACTGCTTGACGATTCATTCCCTGGTCCACGCCACCATGGTCTGGGCCGTCACCGGAAGCGTGATCCTCAGCCTGGTAGAATTCGTCCTCCACTGGTTCATCGATCTCGCGAAGAACGAAGACTTCACGACTTTCTACACCGACCAGGCACTCCACATTACCTGCAAGCTCGCCTATGCCGGTCTCTTCCTCGCCGGCATCACGTTGCCCTAATCGGCCGCCGTCCTCATCCCTTCGTTATCTCAGGGATGAGACCCGCAGGTTGGGATCATAACTGACTAACTAACACCCTCCCCACCGTCTCGGAGCTGTTCGAGCAGGGGAGCCGTGTCTCTCACCTGACCACCACAGACACCTTGTGAGCTGTAGAGGGAGGCACGATGACTCGTCTCCGAATAGTCCGCTTGGGCATCGTCCACGTGGATGATGCGGAAGTCGCGGTCGGCGGCATCGCGGGCCGTGGTTTCGACACACTGGCTCGTGGCCAGGCCCGTGAAGACGAGCGTCTCGATGCCCGACCGGGAGAGGAACTCTTCGAATGCCGGCGCGGAAGTGAACGCACTGTAAGTCGTCTTGCAGAAGGTCATGTCCTGCGGCTCGGGAGTCAGCGCCGGGATCACCTCGGAAAACGGATCCGAGATCAGCGGGTAAAGCCCAGGGAAGCCCTGAGATTCTGCCTGCCGATGGACTTCGAGAAATGTCCTCTGGAGATCCGAACGATCCTCGGCCTCGCCGCAAAGGCGCAGGTAGATCACTGGCAGGGCACAGCTCCGGAAAGCCGATGCCAGCCGGCTGATGTTGGGGACGACACGAAGACGGCACCTCGTCCCCAAATAATCGAGGCATCCCGGTTCAAGATGGCTATGGAATCGCGCGAAAGGCGATTCCGCTTCGAGGTAATAGCGTTGCATATCAACGACTACCAAGGCGGGAGCTTTCAAGTATTTCTCGGGTTGGCTGAATCTCGTCAGGCGTCAGGCGTGGCCAATGTGCGGGTGCGGCTGCACCCGATGTTCTGCACTGGTATCAAGCCCGATTGTTAGAGGGCCTTTCAAGCTTATTCCACGGGTATTGAGAACCGCCGCAACGCGCCGCCGATCGGTCAAAAATGATCATTCTTGAGAACAAAAAATGCGACTCATTCTCAAAAAAGATAAGAATTCAACATGAATTTATCATTGATAAATTATAAAATTACTCTAATTTCCAGGTCATAGTTGCAACCCAACGACCATGAAAGACAAGCGCCCAGGAGCATTTATCTCCGTTGGAAGTTTACTCATGATCTTCCTCGCCGGTGGGTTTGTCGGATGTTCCCTTGAGACATCCAGTTTCTCCCGGAGCAAACTGTCGAAGCAGACTTATGTGAGAGCGAATTTGCGCGCCTCCAAGTCGACGGCTGCGGCGACCCCCGTGCGCTATCGAGCCGCATCGTTCAATCCCGCCCGCCCTGCCCGCATCATCCCGGCGACACGTTCGACCACGCCCATCGTCCGGCTTCCCCATCGGAAGGACTTTCGACGCTACGCCGTGGCCTACGGCAATCCCTACGCCGTGGTGCAGGACAAGTCGATCATCCCTTTCGCCCTGAGTTCGGGGTCCAAACCTCTCAAGCGCTTTGAATTCCCCTTCTTCAAGAAGAAAAAGAAGAAGAACACCACCGAGCCGAAGAAGGCTGAGGACACCACGCCCGTCCTCGAACAGCTCGTGGCGGAGAAGCCCATCATCCGTAGCGTCCGCACCACGGCCTACACCCACAATGAACGGGATCACTTGAAGTATGGTCGACGCAACGCCCTAGGCACCCGGCTACGGTTTGGTAGCGTGCGCAGTGCCGCCGCCGATTGGTCTCGCTACCCCGTGGGAACACAGTTCCGGATCACCAATCAACCTGGGATCCTTTATGAAGTCGACGACTATGGCGGTGCGTTGGTCGGTACCGGAACCATCGACCTCTACAAACCGACCTTCTCAGCCATGAATCGATGGGGAGTCCGGCACGTCGATATCGAAGTCGTCAAATGGGGCTCGTTTGACAAGAGTCTCAAGGTCCTGAAGCCGCGAACGAAATGGTCCCACATTCGTCGCATGATCAAGTCCATCCACAATCGAGGCGCCAGCGAGAAAGCGCGGCTCACGGCCTTGATCCTGTCCCATCGGCCCCCCAAGGATAGAGACCCACTGTAAGCGATCCAGGCTCGACAGGCCGGACGCCTGGCCACGTTTCATCTCCTAGCGTGAGCCCGGCATCTCGCCGGTCCCTCTCCAATCCGGCCCCCAGCCAGCACCAATCTGGTTCTCAATCCGGCTCCGGAATCCCTCCCGGCGTTCGTCCTCCACGCCTGCCTACCAAGGGCGAAAAAATCCGGCAAGCTGTATAATTTTACATGATTTTTCATAATTTTTAGATTTAATGGAATTATGTGGATCGATCGATCGCCGATAGTGATTCTAACCCATGCGACGCACTGGGACCGGGAAAGGAAGGGGACATGACGGTTCAGATCACCGCTAGTTTCACCGCCGAGCCGATGGAACGACCGCTGCGATTCCTTCTCTCAGCTCTGGGAATCTCGGAGGAAACGGCGTTTTCCCCTTTCAATCAGCTCGTCCAGCAACTGCTCGACCCGCGAAGTGCCGCGCGGACCACGCCCGCCATGCACTTCTTCCTCATCCGCCCACGCGATCTGACTTCGCGTGATCCCGCGGAGGGCTTGCAGGCTTTTCAAGACGCCCTCGCCCAAGAGGGCGCTTCTTTGGATGGTCCGGTGCAAATCATCTTCTGTCCCCACCCGGACGACGATGAGGCCGATGCCAAGCGAGAAGCAGAGGCAGCCCAGGCGATTCGGGAGCTCGGGCTCGGAGTCGTCGGCAGCCAGACGATCATCGAGTCTGTGCACGGGGACACGATCTATGATGACGAAGCCCACCGCGCAGGCCAGGTCCCCTACACGGACACCTTGTACTGCGCTCTTGCCATCCTGACGGCGCGGCAAGTCCATGCGTGGTCGAAACCCAGTCGCAAACTCATCGTCGTCGACGCCGATCAGACCTTGTGGCAGGGCATTTTGGGAGAGGACGGCCCGGACGGCATCTCCGTCACCGAACCCTACATCCAGTTCCAAGAGTTTCTGCTGGAGAAGCGGGCCCAAGGCTTTCTCCTGGCCATCAGTTCGAAGAACGACGCGGCGGATGTGGCCAAGGTTCTAGACGAGCATCCGGAGATGACCCTCAGAGGCGAGCACTTGGTCTCCCAGCGCGTGAACTGGCGCCCGAAATCGGAGAACCTTCAAGATCTTTGTCAGGATCTTGGCCTGGGGCTGGAGAGTGTGATCTTCATCGATGACAATCCGGCCGAAACCGCCGAGGTAGCCGCGAGCTACCCCACGGTCTACACCATCACTCTACCAGAAACCCGGAATGACCTCCGCTCCATCCTCGATCAATGTTGGGCCTTCGATCTCGGCGCCCCGGCAACGGATGAAGACAAGAGCCGCTCTTCCATGTATCGAGATCAGGCATCGCGGAGCGCTTTCCGTGAGCGCAGTGATAGTTTCCTCGCCTTTCTCAAAGGACTCCAATTGCGTGTCGAAGTCGATCTGGCAGCTCCCGAAGATCACGGCCGCATCGCTCAGTTGAGTGCGAGGACGAACCAGTTCAACGCCTGCAAAGCCCCCTTCCATGCCGGCGAACTGAGCCGGCGCCAAACCGAGGGAGAAACAGTCTTCACGGTGCGCGCTGCAGACCGCTTTGGCGACTACGGATTGGTGGGAGCCATGCTTTGCCTGCCGGAGAAGGATACCTTGACCGTCAGCGCATTCTTTCTCAGTTGCCGCGCGCTGGGCAAAGGGGTGGAACGTCACATGGTGCGCCAGTTAGGCCGCGAAGCCCAATCGCATGGATTGGAATGGGTCAGGATCCCCTTTCGGGACGCCGAACGAAACGGCGTCTGCCGCGCGTTCTTCGAGGAGATCGGGGCGGACTTCAAAACCGAAGACGACGCCTTTCTTCTAACGGCAAACAGTGCTGCAGAACTGAACCGTTTCCCCGAGAACGAGTGGCAACCGAGCCCTCCCGTCGCGGCGCACCAGAACGGAGGCACAAAGTCGCCATCATCAGCCAATACTCAGACCCACACGCAAGAGGTGGAAGCTCGATGGGGGACACCGTCAGCCTTGGCCAGGCACCTCGCCTCCCAATGCCAGTCACGCCCGGATCTGCCTGAAGCCGTGGTGCCGCCGGCATCCGAACTGGAACGCCGTTTGCTGGACCTCTGGGAATCCGTGTTAGGCCTCGAGAACCTGGGCGTCGAGGATCGGTTCACCGCGCTCGGAGGACGCTCCTTGCAACTCGTGCGCGTCCACGCACGTCTCGTGAGAGAGTTCGAGGCCGAGATTCCCCTAACGGATCTCTTCGAGCTTCCGACCGTTCGAGCCCTGGCCAAACGGCTCGAGAAAAAGCGATCGACCTCTCCATCGGCGGTGGCAGTCCCTACCCAATTTCAGGAACCCAACGAAGCCATCGCCATCGTCGGCATGGCCATTCGCGCCCCGGGAGCAGATTCCGTGGAAGCGTTCTGGGACAACCTGAAAAACGGCGTGGAGTCCCTGCACCGCTTCTCCGACGAAGAACTCGCTTCGGCCGGGGTCGATCCTGCCTCGGTGCGTCAGGATCCCAATTATGTCCCCGTCAAGGGTTGCATGAACGGGATCGATCAGTTCGATGCCGCCTTCTTTGGGATCCTTCCCAAAGAGGCCAAACACATGGACCCCCAGCATCGGATCTTCCTCGAACTCGCCTGGGAAACCCTGGAGCGCGCGGGGTACGATCCCGACACCTATGCCGGCAAGATCGGCGTCTGGGCCGGGGCCTACCTAGACACCTACGTGATCGCCAATCTCTGCACGGACAAAGCATTCCACGCCGATTGGATCCCATCGATTCAGGTAGGCTCCCTTCAGACCGAGTTGGGAAATGACAAGGACTACCTGGCCACACGCGTCTCGTTCAAACTGAACCTGCGTGGACCGAGCATGACGGTCCAGACGGCCTGCTCCACATCGATGGTGGCCATCGCGCAGGCTATCCAATCGCTGCGGGCCGGAGAATCAGACATGGCCTTGGCCGGAGGAGTCACGATCACGCTGCCGGAAAAGAAGGGCTACTTCTACACCGCGGATGGCATGCTGGCCAAGGACGGCCGGGTTTGTACCTTCAGCGATGAAGCCACGGGAACCGTCTTCGGCAATGGCGCGGGCGCCGTGCTGCTCAAGAGACTTTCCGATGCCAAGCAAGACGGCGATCACATTCATGCTGTCATCCGCGGCGCCGCACTGAACAACGACGGCGGTGTCAAGCACAGCTACACCGCCCCCAGTGTGGACGGCCAGGTGGAAGTCATCACCATGGCACAGCGCAATGCCGGGGTCACTGCCGATAGCATCTCCTACATCGAAGCACACGGCACGGGGACCCCCCTCGGTGATCCCATCGAAGTGGCGGCCCTGACAAAATGCTTCCGTGCCCAGACAGAGCGCCGGGGATTCTGCACCCTGGGCTCATTGAAACCCAACGTGGGACACCTCGACGTCGCCTCGGGAGTCTGCGGCGTGATCAAAACCGCCCTGGCACTGGAACACGCTCAGATCCCTCCGCTGCTACACTATCAACGTCCGAATCCAAAGATCGATTTCGAAGAAAGCCCCTTCCGCATCGAGACTCAGCTCACCCAATGGGTCCGCCAAAACGGTCCCCGACGCGGCGCCGTGAGTTCTTTCGGCGTCGGAGGAACCAACGGGCATGTCGTGCTCGAAGAGGCGCCCGCCGACGAGACGCGATCCGCCTCGGCCAGGCCGGCGCAGCTCTTTCTCATCTCGGCACGCACGGAGTCAGCAAGGGAAGAAGCCGCGAACCGGCTGAGTTCATTCGCCCAGAAAACCACCGCCAACATCGGGGATGCCGCCTTCACGACCGCCATCGGACGACGCGCCTTCGCCAAGCGGCGCATCTACGTTGGGAGCCACTGGGACGATGTGGCAAAAAAGCTAGCCGGTGGCCGAGCCATCCAGGGAGCGCCCGATGGCCGTCGCATCGCCATCAGCTTCATGTTTCCCGGGCAAGGGGCTCAACACGTCGGCATGGCGCGCCAGCTGTATGACTGTGAGCCCGTCTTTCGCCAACACATCGACACCTGTGCCGAACATTTGCTAGAACAGATCGGGGCCGACCTCCGCGACGTCCTCTATCCCGAGTCCGCTGACGAAACGGCCTCAGATCGATTGAAGCAAACGGTCTTCGCTCAGCCTGCCATCTTTGTCATCGAAACCGGCATGGCCAAACTCTGGTCCTCGTGGGGCGTGAATCCGCAATCCATGATCGGTCACAGCGTGGGCGAGTTCGCCGCCGCCTGCATCGCCGGTGTCTTTACCCTGGAAGACGGTCTCGATATCCTGGCGGCACGCGGACGCCTCATGGGCAACTTACCCGGCGGCGCCATGCTCTCGGTCCGCCTCTCCGAGGATGCCATTCAGCCCTACCTCGACGAAGCCGACCTCGCAGCCGTCAACGGCAAGGAACTCTGTGTTCTCGCCGGCAGCCACGAAGTCATTGGGAGAGTGGAAGCGCGCTTGACCGCCGAAGGGGTCACCGTGCGGCACTTGCACACCTCGCACGGGTTTCATTCCCGCATGATGGATCCTGTCATTGATCCTTTCTCCCGGGAGATTGCCAAGGCAGCCCTACAGAAGCCGGCCATTCCCATCTACTCCACCGTGACCGAATCGTGGCTCTCTGACAAAGACGCCCAAGACCCCGATTACTGGGCCCGGCATCTGCGGCAGCCGGTTCGCTTCTACTCGTCGATCCGCGCCCTGGCCGAAAGCGAGGAAGGCCAGATCTTTATCGAAGTGGGTCCCGGACAAACGCTGGCGA
>JANQJH010000108.1 GCA_028281705.1 Verrucomicrobiales bacterium | reverse complement strand
CAGTGGGTAGGGGACTGATTTCCCGTTGGCGAGTTGGAGGATGACGGAATCACCGTTGTCCTTGAGGCCGAGGAACTTGGCGCGGATTTTCTTGCCTTCGACGTTGATCCAGGTGTGAAAGGGGAGGGACGCGGCATTCTTGGGAGGTGTCGATGACGATGGCGCTTTCCCGAGCCGGTAGGCTAACTGGGCGGCGTGGAGATCGGCTGGTTCGATTCTGCCAGGGCGCATGGTCTCGACCCACCGGCCGCTCCATTTCTCGGGATTGCCGGATCTCCGCTCGCGGGAGTTGAGGGCAATCCAATTCAGGCGGTCAGGCCCAAACTGGGCGGGCCAGCCGACTCTTTTTTTCGACGCCAAATTCCAGTAGGTGTTGCCCGCCGCGGCGTGGTGGCCTCGGCCCCGGGCGCCCCCGGAATGGAAGGCGCGTTCCCCCTCTCCCAGATCGAGATTGCTGAAGAGATTTTCGTAGGGCGCCCGCCGGTGGTGATCCAGATTGAGATCGATGCCCTTGCCGTTGGAAAAGACGCACCCCGTGGTGAGCTCGACGGAAATATCGTGGATGAAACGGGTGCGGAAATCGAATCGTGTGAGGAGATTGTCCTCGCCCCCTGGGCTGAGCCCGTGGTGCCCCGTGCAGTTGGCCGGTCCAGGGCGCCGTTTGGACTCGAACACGACATCCTGGACGGTGCAAAACCGCCCGTGCGCCAGGAAAATACCGCTGTCGGCATTGGTGATGCGGATGTCGCGGGCCCAGCAGTGGACTGCTTGCTGAATGGAGATCGCGTTGTAGCCCTCTTCGGTGAAATGGCCGTGATAGGGTTCCTCGGGAAACTCAAAACCGATCTTCTCGACGCCGCACTCCTGGAGCCTGGGATCATATTTTCGCAGTTGGGGACGAAACGACTCGCGGAGATCGAATCGGAGCGGCCGGTCGAGCGTGATCTTGTCGCCCTCGATGGAGGTGATGCGGCACACCTGATGCCGTTCCTCCTTGCCGGATGCCATGTCGCTGAGGTCGCCCGGGTCTTCGGCGTAGAGATAGTTGAGGAGGGATTTGGTGTCGTCGTCTTTCACGGCAATGATCACCTCCTGACCCTGCTTGAGAGTCGAGTCCGGATTGATTACCGTGATCGACCGGTCACCGCGTTTGGCGCTTGGTTGGATGTCGGCGATGCGGTAGCGACCAAAGCTGCTTCCGAAGATCCAGACGATGCCTCCCGACCAGGAATAGCCGGTCTTGGCGGTGTGGTCCGTCAGTGGTTTCGGCCGGATCTCGTGCAGGGGTTTGGGACAGACGAGTATCGTTTTCTCGGGGCCGGCTCCCTGAAGGACGGTACCGCTCTTCTTGATTTCGAGGATGTCCGTGATGAGAAAACGGCCCTCGGGAATTCCGATCACCTTGCCGCCGGATTCGGAGATGGCTTTGAGAAAGGCGGCGGTGTCGTCCGTCTCGCCATCGCCGACGGCTCCGAAATCGGACACGCTGACATCGGGAGCGCGGTTGGGAATCGGTTTCTCGCCGCGCTGGTAGCCAGCGAAGGAGAAATCGGGCAACGGGCCGGCCGGATTCCACAGTTCGCCCTTATTGCCCCAGAGTTTGGAGATTTCGCCAAAGATGGGGACGTATGACGACAGGACCAGTAGTAGCAGGCCCCCCGCCGCCAAGCTCAAAGAAACCCTGGATGGATGTTTCACCCGCTAAGCTACGAACGGAATTTGAGGATGCGAGTGCGGATGTTCGCTAGGCCTAGGATTGAATCGTGCCATCATTTGCGGAGGGCGACGGTGGCGATAGGGTCCCCACATGAGAGCACTGGTTACAGGGTCGTCCGGCCATCTTGGTGAGGCGCTCGTGCGTCGTTTGAAAGACGAAACCGGGGCCAATGTGATTGGCTTGGACGTCAATCCCTCCGGAGAGACGACGGTGGTTGGCAGCGTCTCGGATCGCTCGTGCGTGGAAGCCTGCATGCGCGGGGTGGACGTGGTGTATCACACGGCCGCGTTGCACAAGCCTCACGTGGCGACGCATTCCAAACAGGCCTTCATCGATACGAATGTGAGTGGAACCTTGGCCTTGCTCGAGGCGGCGGTGGAATATGGAGCCCGCGCTTTCATTTTCACCAGTACGACGAGTGTCTTTGGGGAAGCGCTCCTTCCGGCGCCGGGCGAGCCCGCGGTCTGGGTGACGGAGAGTGTCGTGCCTATCCCGAAAAACATCTACGGGACGACCAAGTTGGCCGCGGAAGAACTGTGCGGATTGTTTCATCGCAGGCACGGGCTCGACTGCGTCGTCTTGCGCACCTCGAGGTTCTTTCCCGAGGAAGATGACGATCCGGGGAAGCGGGCGGGTTTCGCTGACGAAAATCTCAAAGCCAACGAATTTTTGTTCCGTCGCCTGGACATCGAAGATGCGGTGGAGGCTCACGTGCTGGCGGCCGAGCGCGCCTCAGTCATCGGTTTTGGCAGGTACATCGTTAGTGCCACGACTCCTTTTGG
>JANQJH010000088.1 GCA_028281705.1 Verrucomicrobiales bacterium | reverse complement strand
AGACGCGCTGCGCCGACGACTTGGCGACGACGTCTACGCGAGATGGTTCTCGGGTCTGACCGTGCTATCCGCGTCAGACGGCGAGATCTCTCCCGGCGTCGCCAACGCGTGGGCCCCTCTCTGTCCATGGGAATGTGAGATCACGGAGCTCCCGTGTAGTCCAGTCGCAATCGCAGGTAACTTGCCGCGCCGCCTGCCGGAAACCTGACTTGTCGGCTCGCCGCCTCATCCGTGACCGCGGCGGGAACGACCGTTTCCCAAGTCTGAAGATCCGCGGACCGCTCATAGGTCAGATCGACATCCGAGGGGAAGGTGTAGCCATGGGATAGCAGGATCTGATCTTCCTCCACCAGAGTAACGGTAGCGTCCGTCACATCCTTGGTCTTGGGATCGCTACCCAGGGCGTACTCCACCCAGTTAAACGCCGCGTCGCCATCGAAATTCCCCATCGGCCCGGACAGGGCCGCGTCCGCCAACTCCGCCTCGGAAAACACTTCGCCGGCCCATTCGGCGTACCCATCATCTCCGGGCTCCGCGGGACCATCCGGCTCCAGGAACCCGGGCGAGCCATCGACCGCCGCCGTGATGGACCAGGACGCCGGATCATTCAAGTCCAGGGTCACATCCGCGGTGGAACCGAGCAAGGCATGGCCCCCGCCATCCGCTTCCTGCGGCCAAGCTTCACCATCGTCGAATTCGAAGTCACGGATCGCCGTACCCGCGCCGTAGGAAAGCTTCAGCCGCTCGCCACCGTTGCTCAGACGTCCTTCGTAGACCCCGGCGATGGGATACTCACCGGGATACCGCTGGGCAAAGGCCTCGGCGTTGCTCACCACCAGCACAAACTGATTCGGCTCCAGGCTTGTGAAGGCGCTGCCGGCGAAATCAAAGTCGATCCCCTTGGTGAAGCGTACCTGGGTCAGATCGAGCACCGTGTCACCCACATTGACCAGCTCGACGTACTCAAAATCAGACGTGCTGTAACCGAGTTCACGTTCGGCTGTGGTCGCTCCCCGCGGGTTGTACATGATCTCGCTGATGACCAGACTGTCAGTATAGACGGCGATATCGGGTGTGGCCGCGACAAACTGGATCGAGTCCGACCACAGACTCCAATGACCCGCCGTGTTCTTCATTCGGGCACGCACACTGTAATTGCGTCCGGGACGGGGAACGCCCTCGGGAATCGTGATCCGATTCACAAAGGGGGCAATTTCCTCACTCTGCCAATCCGCACCATCGATCTCGTAGACCCGCGGCTCCGTGGGATCGAAATCGGCCAGGGTGCAGTTCGTCGTCTCCGCCAGGCGCCATTGCACGGCGGCAAACTCCTGCGGACTGAAGATGCTGCCCCCGTCAAATTCACTCACCTCAAAGCTCAAATCGCTCACCGAATAACCTGCGG
The DNA here is from genome assembly GCA_028281705.1 of Verrucomicrobiales bacterium. Taxonomy (GTDB): domain Bacteria; phylum Verrucomicrobiota; class Verrucomicrobiia; order Verrucomicrobiales; family DEV007; genus JAACDM01. The sequence goes on along the minus strand of JANQJH010000088.1, from coordinate 4,316 downwards.
CGCCAACATAGGTGATCGTCGGCGTCTCCGGCGCCTTGGACTCGTCGGCGTGCGAGGCCAACAAATCATAACCGTAACCGCCCGGTGCGATGAAGGCTTTCATGTAGGCCTGATAGCCTTTAAAATCCTCGGTGTCATTCCCCTCGATGTTTTCGTAATAGATCCCTTTCTTTCTCTTCCGTGGATGATGATCCCACATCGCCTGATCCATCAAGACCAAGGGTTTGGCATCGGGAGTCTTGTAGATGAAGATCTGACTGCCGGTCGGCGCCGGAGAAAAGATGTTCCCCTTGTAGGTGAAGACGGTCTCTGACACTTTCGTGATCACCTTGTCACCGTTATAGATGGCCTGCTCCACGCCTTCAACGGTCACGAGGTCGTCCGTCTCGTAGCCGTGAGGTTCCGGCGTGGTAATTACGATTCTGCTGCCGTCCTTTTCGATGTTCAAAATCACCGCGCGATCACTCTGCGGGACGTCGATCCAAATGAAACGCGAATATTCATCGACGAGCATATTTCCCTGCTCGCCGTTGAAGAGGAGGGATAACAATTCGCGAATGCGATTTTGATAGGCGAGGTCGACTTCATCGTGATTGAGCACGCGCCATATATTTTCCCACGCTGGGGTATCCCCGCGTCCCAAATGGGGGGCATCCTCAAAGGTAAGGTCGAGGTCCCAGGGAATGGGATAACACTGCCCATCGGGATGGTAGTAGGACATCATGTTTTCATTGGGACGCATGTCGGAGTTATTGACGATCAAGTTCCCGCAGTTGAAGGCGAAATAAGCATCGTAGTTGAGATGCTGCTGCCACCACTCCAGCTCGGTGTTGGCCCGCAGATTGCTCTTGAAAGTCGATTGATCGGAGCCGTCGGACACACTGGTGGCGCCTTGGTTCTTCTGCGGATCACCGTTACTGTGCCAGTTGTAGATGTTGCCGTCAGCCAGCCCCCGCTCTTCCAGAAAACGGCTATCGGGATCCTGAATCGCGATGTACAAGCCCCAGAGGTCCCCCTCATACTGATCGTTCGGCGCCTCCCGGGAATCATCGATGACGCGCATCTGAAAAAACGAAGTGTTACTCGCCGGAGAACCGATGAGCTGGAAGATTCGGAACCCCACCGATTCATTGAGGATGGTACCGTCCGTACTCACATTATTGCGCCACCAGGGATTGGTTCCCGGCAACACATTGATCTCCCGCCACTTCACGCCATAGGGATCGCCGTAGTTGTCCCGGGCCTGAAAGCGATGCCCGCGATTGAAATTCCAATCCCATTTTTCTTTGCCCACCTGGCCCCGTGAGGCCCGCCCGCGCTTGGAGAAGGTGATGTGATCGTAGACCTCGTCCTCGTAAACCACGGTGCCGTACCACTCGCGATCGGCACTGCCCCATTGCTGAGCCTCGATGTCCCCGTTGGTCGCGATCAAATGATAGACGGCAATGGAATTCATCGTCTCTTCGCTAAAGGTCACCGCCGCCGTTTCACCGGGCTCCACCGCTCCCGTCCACGCGGGGACACCGTCGTAGACAAAGTAGGCGAAGTTAGGCTGTGGATCGTCGGCATAGGGCACGCGGAGCTCATTTCCCAAACCATCGGCTGCGTGGATGCGGTAGCGCACGAGGTGCCGGTGCTGATTGATCGTATCCGGCATAGTCACCGCGTAGACGCCGTCGTCCGCCACCTCGTCCGGAGCCACGCCGTCGTCCAGCATGGGCAGTTCGGTCCAGGTTGTCTCAAACTCCGCATCCGTGAGGCGGATGTAGGCGCCCGGCTCCAGGTGCTGGTAACTCAAGGTGACGGAGGCCACGCCGTCGGGATCCGTCGCCTTCACCGTGATGGTCACCGCCTCGCCACTTCTGGGCGCCTTCGGCGAGTGCTCCACCTGACGGAGATGCGGGGGCACTGCGGTCAATTCCGCAAAGACGGAGTTCACTTTTCCCGGCGTGGGCACGCTTCCCGCCCGCCAGCTTCCCGCAAGGTCATTGTCCAAGGCCGGATTGAGCAACTCCATGGAAACGCCGTCGCCATTCTCTTGCACCGCCTCGCCCTGGGGAGCGATGGGCCAGGGAAAAGTCGATTGGTAATTGACCTCATCCACAATCTCATTGGCGGCGTTCCGCAAAACGATGCGTTCCCCCTCATTGGCCAGCGACCCCGTGGCGAACTCGCCGAAAGCCTTGAGGCCGCCCACAAAAATCGAACCGTATTTCTTCTGATACCCGCTGACATTCTGGGCCAAAATGAGAAAAGCCCCCGCCTCAATGGTCGCCCCCTCGGGAAACGTGTAGCCAATTCCATTGGAAAACGTCCATCCTGACAGATCGACCGCCGACTCGCCGGTGTTGAGGAGTTCGATGTACTCCGCCAAATCGGTCTTGGGTTCCGGATCGTAGTTGATTTCGTTGATCACGACGTCAGCCGAGACCGTCGCCTGGAAACCGTAGCAACAGCCGAGAGCACAGAGGAGAGGGGCAATGGACTTCATAGAGTTGGGAGGTATGAGACACACCATACGAGATTTTGACGAGGGAAACATCTGGTTGATGTTCATCCCGTCATCGCATCGGTTCCGACGCGGAGGGGCTTCTCGACTGGCGATGGGATTGAGGGCGAGACCTAAGCACCTCAAGCGCCGCTTGGCAACCATTGCCCGAATTCCCCTCGCCCACCATCAAGTGCCACTTTCGGCGTCAATCGACGACGCGCGCCACAATCTCGATCGATTGCCCGTAGGCAATCCAGGGCCAGAGGAGCGTTCCCAACAAGAGGACGGCCAGGGAGACGCTGCACAGGCTCAACCTTCGTCGCCGGGAATCGAGCCCCAGCCTGAGTCCAACCAATCCCGAAATTCCGAGCATCACCCCGAAAAATCCGGCGAAGTAGAGAAGATCCGAAACCGTCCCGAGTTCGAAGTGGAAGAGTGCTCGCGCCGACTCATGATCACGCATTACTCAATAGTCAAGGCGCCCACCTGACATCTCGCCAGGAAAGTGGGAGGGACTTCAGTCCCTTTCTCATCCAGGCGACCTCAGGGACTGAAGTCCCTCCCACTTTCATTTTCTGTGTTCGCCAGGCCGAAAAACGCCACTTCAGGCTGGTAGTCATAGCGATGCTCGACATGATCGGAAACGATGATGCACGCCGCCGCCCTCATTCTCCTCGCACTCCTGACTGTCAGCCTCCCGCTCCGCGCTGCTGATTGGACGCAGGACTTTGAGAAACAGGCCGTTCCATCACGTCCGCGCTTGGAGGTCCGCTACACCGACGCCTCCCGAACCGCCTTCGAGATCCTCGCCCAAGACTACGCCTTCGAGGGATCTCTGAAAGCGCCTCATGTCCTGAAAGAAACCGCAACCGGAGGACCCCGGCTCGGACTCAAGATCATCGCCGGCGCCACCATCTACAGCACGGAGACACACCCGCAGCCCTCGCGAATCAATCTCTATCGCCGCGGGCCCTACTTCTGTGAAATCCACTGGCTGGACCTTGGGTTCAGTGACGCCGAGGGAAAATCATCGCTTCCCCTTCGAGGAGATCTCGCGCTCTTCGCCTACCCGGACAAACTCCTGGCCTCACTGACTCTACACGCCACGGATGCCGTTCCACATGGAGGCGTTCTGTATGTGACAGGCCGCGCCGCCACCGAATCATTTCCCTTGGCGGACATGGGCGAGGGTGAGCAAGTCTCCTTCAGTTTCCCCATTGTGGGCGAGGCGCCTCCGATCCCCCAAGACGGCCTGATCACCATCGAGGCCACCCGCGATCTTCGCTACGACGCGGTGCGCGGGTGTTACACCATCGGTTCGCACAATCCCGGCCACTTTGAATCCCATTTCTATCACCATCCGAATCACTACGAATCCGTCCGCTTCCGCGTCACGAACGATACGACACCCCGGACGATCTACATCTGCCACGAATCGGCCAGCGGATCCCTCGGCGCGGTCGAGGGCGGCGTCTTGTTAGACCAGGAGAATCACCCGCTCCCCATCACAGTCCAGATCTCGAAGAATTTCGCCGGCGAGAAAGAAGAGAAATTCTACAACCCCGAGGACACGCCGTTCAGTGAAACCTACTTCCCCCTCCACCTCGAGCCCAACGAAACGGTCGAACTCACCTCGCTCCATCTCTACCAGAACTGGGGCCGGCACCCGGTGAAACAGTTTTCCTCTCTCGGCGCCTGGATGGATTATTTTCACAGCTCGACCGGCGTCACGGAGACGACCTGCTATGTCCCCTTCAAGTTTGGCGGCCTGCCGGGAGTCGCCATCGCCGATCTCCGCCCCATGAGCCAGGCGTTCTGGAGCAGT
>JANQJH010000026.1 GCA_028281705.1 Verrucomicrobiales bacterium | reverse complement strand
TTCCAAGGAACCGTATCCCAAGGTCATCCTGGTTGCCAGTTCGTCGCCAGGAGAGGGGAAATCGCCGGTGGCGGCGAATCTTGCCGCCATGTTTGCGCGCCACCGGAAGACGACCCTCATCGTTGATGGCGATTTCCGGAGACCCTCCCAACACAAGTTTACCGGCAAGAAAAATTCTGCGGGCTTGCTGCGATTCCTTCGCGCCCCGAATCGCGTGGTCCCGGAGACGCCCCATGACTTGGTCCGAAATCGAGATCTGGGAATTATGGCCTTGGACTCCGATCTTCTTTTCCTCCTCAGAGCCGGCGGGGTCACACGCGATCTGGGCGAGGTTGTCGATAATGCAGATTTCGATCGATTCTTCGACGTGTTGCGGGCCATCTTCGATGTCATCATCATCGACACTCCTCCCGTGGGGCTCTTTCCCGATGCGCTGCTGCTCTCCCGCTATGCTGATGAATCGGTCTTCGTTTGCAAGCACAACCACGAGAATCGGCACAAGATCAAGTTTGCCCTGACGAAGCTGGAGAACAGCGAAAGCCCTGTCTTGGGGACGATCATGAATCAGATGTCCCACTCGCGCCGCCATCAGTATGGCTACGGCTACCAAGACTATGGGTATGGCTATTATGGAAATAAGGATTATGCGGATTACTACGCTGATCGCGAGGAATCTTGAATGTCGGCGGGCTTGGGTTTTCGCGGAGGGCAAGTAGAGCAGCCACCGCTATTTATTCACCATCAGGCTGGTGAGCGTTCCTTGGAGGAAGCGTCACCGCTTCCGCTACGAGATATAGCCTTTCAGTAATACTTCACTGGACTGGAAAGAAGGACATTAGTGGATTCTCGTACATGCATTTCTTTCTGCTGAATCAGTATTTCCCTCCAGATGTGGCGCCCACGGGGGCCATGCTTCGCGATCTGGGGCGGCAATTGATTCGCGGGGGCCACACGGTGACAGTCTTCTGCTCGCCAACGGAGGCTGGTCAGTCTGAGAACGAATCTTCGAACGCCGCTGAGGGAATGGACGTGCGGTATGTGTGGACCGTTCGTCGTGCCAGCCGGAATCTGGTCTCGAGACTGATTCATTTCGGGAGTTTCTACGTCGCCCTCTTGATTCAGCTGTTGTTCGCCCGTCCGAAACCGGACGTGATCGTGGCGCTGACAACGCCGCCTTATCTCGGCTTCCTCGCGCGCGTGGTCGCCCTCTTGCGAGGAGCCAGGACGGTTGATTGGATCATGGATCTCTATCCTGAGGTGATGCGGGCGCACGGGATGTTGGACGGGCGATCACCGGCTTACCGATGGCTTGAAAGGATCAACGCGTTTTACCTTGGGCGCAGTGATCTTGTGGTCACTCTGGGGCCAGACATGGATGCGCTGGCAGCGGTGCACCATCGTGGCCGGGCGCCGAACGTTTGGGTGCCTCTCTGGGCCGATCTACGATCTGCGCCCCCACCACGGGAGATTGGGGTCTACCGAGCGGATCGTGGTTGGAGCACGGACGAGACGGTCTTTCTCTACTCGGGGAACATCGGGCTGGGGCATCGGTTTCAAGAGTTTCTCAGCGAGAGTGCCCATTGCGGCGATGATCACCGGATCCGCTGGGCGTTCTTTGGGCGCGGCGGGCGCAAGGCGGAATTGGAGAGCTTTGCCACGGCACATCCGGAACTTCCGGTCGAGGTGGGTGATTACGTGGAAGCCCGGTTGTTGGGGGTCCATCTGGCCGCTGGCGATGTGCATTTGGCCAGCATGGATCCGAGTTGGGATGGATGCATGGTGCCGAGCAAGTTCCAGGGGAGTTTTGCTGCGGGACGGCCCGTTCTTTTTGTGGGATCGACGCGAAACAGCCTGGCCGTTTGGTTGCGGGAGAGCGGTGGTGGATGGGTGGTGCCTCCAGATGATGCCAAGGCTCTCCACGAGGCGGTCATCGAGGCACTGGATGTGGAGGAGCGTCAGAGACGCGGGAGACTCGCTCTGGAATTTGCCCGAGAGCGATTCGATCGTGAGACCAATTGTCGCCGATTGGTGGAGTTGATTGAGCAATACTGTGGCGCGCCTCAGACCGGGTGCTCTTCCATGGCTCCCCAGTTGGTGAGGAAATGATCGGCGACGCCTTCGCCAAACAGTTCCTCCCAGGTCCCGCAGCGAGCGACATGCCCGTGTTCCAGGACGACGATCCTATCGGCATCTTGGACACTCGCCAGTCGGCTTGTCAATCGACGGGATGAGAATCAGGCATCAAGGGCTCTCGCCATCGGTTCACCTTGACCGGGTCCGAGTGGGAGTGCCATGGTCGCCGCCCCATCAATGGATGAGTATTATGAGTTCTAGGAGACGGCGAATCATCGCGGTGTGCGGAGGCTTGTTGCTCATGCTGGTCATTTTGGGAGCCTTCATTCGGCCCTCACGGATCGTGTTGGAGAAGATCGTGACTGCGCTGGTGATGCCCGTGGGGGTGCTGTGGATTCTCCTCTTCATGGTTTTCTTGGTTGCTCTGCGGCGCGGTCGGAAAGGGTTTTCCGTGCTGGCGGGGATGATCTGGTTGCTCTTTACCTTGTCCGGGAGCGCGGTCGTCAGTGAATGGTTGGCGCACGCATTGGAATCAGGCTACATCCAGGTGAATCCACTGGAGCGAGGCGTTTTTGATGCGGTGGTGGTTTTGGGCGGGGGTACGGGGGTGGGGGCGAACGGCCGGCCCCAGGGCAACGCTTCCGGCGACCGCGTCATTTTGGCGGCTCAGATGTATCATCTAGGATTGACTTCCAAGATCATTTGCACCGGGGAACGCATTGCCGGTTTGGAGCTGTCGGGATGGAATCCCTCGCAGAGTGCGGCCGCCGTACTGGCGGCCTTGGGCGTTCCCGAGGACGCCATGGGCTTTAGCAATGGCCGCAATACGGCGGAGGAAATGGGATCTCTAGGAGAGCAATTCGGGGAGGATTCGTCCCGGCGCGTTGGGCTGATCACCTCTGCCTGGCATCTCCCGAGGGCCTTGCGTTTGGCAGCGGCGCAGGGGTTTCATCCTGAGGCGCTTCCCGCCGACTTCAAGACGGGGTTGGTCGTCGAGAGAGATCTGGGGTGGTGGCTCCGAGCCATGGTTCCCACGGGTGACGCCATGTCTGTGAGCGCTATCGTGGCCAAAGAGTACTTGGCTCGATTGGCCGGAAGATAATCAGACCGAGATCGCCATCCTCAACGATCTGGGAACCCGGTAGCATCAGTGGTGTTACCGGGTTTCTCATGTACGGCTTGGAACTTGAAACTCCCTCTTTCCTTTTTCCTTTTCGTCGGAAAGTCGCTTTGAGCTGGCGAATCGACGCGTCTTGTGAGGAGATCCCCGTATGAAGCGAACTCTTCCCATTTGTCTAGCTCTCATCTCACTGGGATTTGGCTCTGTCGTCCGTGGCGAGTCTGCCAACTGGCATCAGTGGCGCGGGCCTTCCTTTGATGGTCGAGCGGCGCCGGATGCGAAGCCGCCGATTTCCTGGAGTGGCTCCAAGAATGTGGCTTGGAAACTCGCGATTCCGGGTGCGGGCTCGGGAACGCCCGTGGTGGCGGGGAACGATCTCTTTATCGCCACGGCGGTGGATACGAAGAAGAAGCCCAACGGCGATCCGGGAGATTCAACTGGAGGAGAACGTGCGCCGGAGACGGTTCATGAATTCATCGTGATCTGTGTGGATCGCAAGACGGGGAAGATTCGCTGGCAGGAGACGGTGGCAGAGTTGGTGCCGCATTCCGGTTACCATCGGGATCATTTTTACGCCTCGGCGTCGCCCATCACGGATGGGAAGCATGTTTGGGCTCATTTCGGCTCGCGCGGGACTTACTGTCTCACGGTCGATGGGAAATTGGTCTGGTCCCGTCAGGATCTCGGACTGATGGAGACGCGAGGCGGGTTTGGCGATGGTTCGAGCCCGGCGCTCTACGGGAACTACCTCGTGGTCCCCTGGGATCAGGAAAGGGGATCCTATATCACGGCACTGAATGCCTCCACGGGAAAAACAATTTGGAAATCGGAGCGGCCGGAGGAGCCCACATCCTGGGCAACGCCGTTGATCATCGAGCACGAAGGAAAGGGGATGGTGATTCAACACGGACACGGGTTTGCCCGCGGCTACGACCTGAAGACGGGCAAGGAAATCTGGCGCGCCACCGGTCAAACGACGCGTCCCGTACCCACGCCGGTCGTCCATCAAGGCATCGTCGTTCTTGGGAGTGGGCATCGCGGCTCCTTCATGGGGGCCTACAAGTTGCAGGGCGCCGCGGGGGACATCACGGGCTCGGCCAATGAGGTTTGGACCCTGGAGAGGAACACGCCCGATGTGCCTTCCCTCGCACTGTCCGAGGGGCGTCTCTATTTTCACGCGGGGCGTGACGGGATCTTGTCGTGCTACGATGTGGTGTCAGGGAAGCCCCACTACGCGCGCCAGCGAATTCGAGGGCTCCGTCAGGTGTACGCCTCTCCCGTTGTCGCGGGCGGTCACGTCTATCTCACCGGGAGAGACGGGACCACGGTGGTGATCAAGGATGGACCTGAGTTTGAGATCGTGTCGACGAATGAACTCGAGGAGCCGATGGATGCCAGTCCGGTGGTGATCGGTGATACGATCTACTTGCGAGCGGCCAAGCATCTCTATGCGATGAGAGCTGGCTCGTGACCGGTGCGGTGTTTGTGAAACTCTAAGGGAAAAACCCAAAAAACCCGCATCACGGGTTGGAGCTGTCTTCGTCGGGGAGGAGTTTTCCCACGATCTGCTCGATTCCGCGGGTGGCGAGCTCGCTCTTCATGTGCGCCTGGCGTGCTTTGAGGAACCAGCTCAAGCTGGAGCCTAACTGATTGCTCTCGAGGTGGCGATTGGCCTCCTCGATCATGTGCACGAACTGGGCGGCCTTAACCGTGAGCTTGGAATAGAGGAGGGCGAAGTCGGGGTCCTTCCCAAACTGCTCGGCCCCGGTATGCAGGGTCTCCCAGGCGGCCTCGGGGCTACCGGCGTCGACGAGCGCCTTGGCTTTTTCCATGCGCATCTCGAGTTCCTTGAGCTGGTCTCGGATCCCCATGAGCGCCTCCATCCGCTGGCTGTCGTTGGAGAATCCCACGGCCGCGACAAAGCGTGCCTCGTCGTTCTGGATCGCGCGGTAATTTCCCTCGGCGATGAGACGATCGAGATCGCTCAGGGCCTGACTCTGCTGGTCGCTCCCCTTGAGGATGAGGTCGGAGACTTCCTTCAATTTAGGGTTGGTGGGATAGAGGGCATGGGCTTGCTCGAGATTCTTCTGCATGGTCTCGTCGTCACCGCTGCGTGCGGCGAGGAGAGCCTTTTGTAAGAGCATCTCTGCCGTGACTTTGGTCGCGTTGATCAGTCCCTCGGCCTTGGCGTAGTCGAAATCCTTGGCCATGCCTTTCATTTTCTCCACGAGTTCGCTGGCCAAGTGATAGTTTTTCACGTCAATGGCCGAAAGGAGCTGATTGGAATGGCGGACGAACTCGAGGACTTGAGCCTTCTTCCCGCCGGAGAGCGTCCGCACACGGGGAAGATATTCGCCGATGGCAAAGGCCTCGGAAAGCCGCTTGGTTGCGCCTTCGAGTTCCTCTTTTTCGATGAGGTGTTCAAAGGCGAGGACGCCCTCATCGACATCGCGGATGGCCTCGTTGGCCAGGGCGTCAAAGGTGGTCACCGTGGGGGTCATGCCGTAGCCGAGAGAGAAACTCTTGTAGACGGCGGAATTGGTATCCAGTTTCATCGCCGTGTCACCGTCTTTGAAGAGAAGGCGGTAGAGGCGGGTCGCGATGACGACATGCTCGAAGCGGCGCTGCATGAAGTATTGCAGGATGAGGCCCTGGAACTCGATCTTTTGTTGGATCTCGCTCACCGCCATCTGGATCTTGTTCTGGGCCGCCAGTGTTTCGTACTCGGTGACCTTCTTGATGTAATAGGCGGTCCAGGAAGCAGAGTCGAAGTTCTCTCTCGCGGTGGCTGCTTGAGTGCTCGTGCTGTTGTTGTCGAATCCGGGGAGGGATTGGTTGCCGAAAAGGTTGGGCAATCCGTTATTGTTGTTGCCGCCGTTGTTATTGTTGTTGCCGTTGTTATTGTTGCCGCCGTTGTTATTGTTGTTGCCGCCGTTGTTATTGTTGTTGCCGCCGTTACTCGAGGTGCGGCGCGGCCGGTCGCGTAAGGGATTGTTCGCAGCCGAGATATTGGCGTTCCAGAGCTGGCGCTTTGATTGGCGTTCAAGTTCGGCGTTGGCCTTTTTCAGTGCGCTGACATTACGGCGAGCCAACCAAATCCCGTAGATGGTGTTGGAGAGGGACTCGCACAAACGAGCGTCGTGGTAGTAGGCGGCGGCGATGGGGAGAAGCCCGACGGCCTTCGTGAGGTTGCCCTTGTTGGCCTGATGCGGCGAAAGGGCGTCGAGGATCTGTCGCAGGGTGTCGCGGTAGGCCTGGTCTTCCTGGGAATCGGCGGCTGGAGCGTTGAGGTATTTTTCGAAACGCGCGCCGAACATGCGGTTGTTCACCACGTTCCAAGTATTGCCGTTCCAGGAGAGGACTTCGGAACCGGGATCAAGAAACGGAAGTTCGGTTCCAAAGAGGGTTGGGCCGCTCGGCTGCTGGAGGGCCGCGCCCGGATCGGGCGGCGCGGGAGGCGGGGTGTTGAGCGGCTGAGGCGATTGGGGTGGCGTCTGATTCAGAGCGTTGCTCAGACTCGAAAGGTCTGGAAGCTGTGCCTTCTCCAGTCCATCGAGCGGGCCCGGGGCGGGGGTGTCTTGGCCCCACGCGGCGGAGGCAAGAAGGAGGGAAACGAGTGGCAGGCTGGTCGTAAGAAGAGAGAGGCG
>JANQJH010000653.1 GCA_028281705.1 Verrucomicrobiales bacterium | reverse complement strand
AATTGAAATGGTCGCCCACGACACCTTCGAAGAGGAACTGAAGATCACTCCGAACCAAGTGTTGATCGCCGCCGCCGAGAGTGATGAAGAGCACGCTGGGGCTCCACATGAGGAGGTGGGGCAAGAGCGTGTCTTCTTCGCCGAAGGTTTCTCCGAGAAAGATAAAGAGGAAGTAGAGCACGGCGACCCCCAGGCTCAGGGCGAAGCCGATGGAGGTCTCGCGACGTTGCGCGGTAACACCCAGAGGAATCCCGATGAAGCAAAACGCAAGGCAGGCCAACGAGACAGAGTAGCGTTTGGTCATCTCGGTCCGGTATTCCGCGGCGTCGTCAGCTGGGAGCGCCGGGTTTTCCAGGGCGGTGCGGATTTCCTGGGAGGTCATCTCGTTGGCCTTCGGCTTGCCGCTGGGCAGACGGATTTCGAAGGGGAAGTTCCCCGCCTCCGGGAGCGCGGCATCCGCCGGGTCAAAGGGAAAGGTCTTGAGCGGGTCGGTGCCGGGCTCCACGTCTTCTGCTTCCCGCAGTTCAACGTCAGGTTGGAGAAGCTCCGCCGTCAGCAGTTCGCCGTCCTTCGTCAGTTTCACGTCGTCGGCGAAGGCCCAGAGCACAGGGCGATTCCATTCGTCTACCTTCACCAGGCGGACGTTCTCCCCGCTCCACTTGTCTTTGCCGGGGTCCACGTGGATGACCATGCCATCAAGGACGCCTTCCTCACGAAACACGATGGAGGGATCATCGCTGAGGACGTCTTTCACGATGCGCTTCATCTCCCACTTGGCGCGGGGAGACACGCTGAGATTGAGCCAGAAACAGAGGCCGCTGAGGAGAATGGCGATGGCGAAGACCGGACGGCAGATGCGCCACATGCTGCGGCCCGACATGCGCATGGATACGAGTTCGTTGTCGGCCGAGAGCCGGCCGAAGGTCAGGAGCACGGCGGAGAGGAATCCCCAGGGAACTGTGTAGGCGATGGCGAAGGGCAGGATGTAGAGGATGAACTGGCCGAAGCGCTCGATGGAGAGGGTGTTGTCCACCAACTGGGGAAGGGCGCGTTTGAAAATGTTCCCCAGGCCGAAGACGAGGGTGAGGATGACGACCGCCGTGACCGTTCCCAGCAGAATCTGGCGGGCGAGGTAGCGGTCGAGGAGGCGGATCATTGAAGGGAAGAGAGAAGGTAGCTGAACAAAGCCCAGGATGCCGTTTGAGCAACTCCCACCTCAAGCCTGGATCACTCCGATCGACCGGCTGCCGCTGCGGTTGTTTCAGGACTTCGCCTTGGCTCCGCCGCTGCTCTCGCTCTCCCGGTGCTTGCGATAGGCATCGATGATTTGCTGGACCACGGAGTGGCGGATGACGTCGCGGTCTTTGAAGAAATGAATGGCGATGGTCTCGATGCCCTCGAGGTTTGCCACCGCCTCTTGCAGCCCGGACCGGACATTGGGTTTGAGGTCCACTTGAGAGGCGTCTCCGGTGACGATGCACTTGGAGCCCATGCCCGTCCTGGTTAGGAACATGAACATCTGTTCGCAGGTGGTGTTCTGCGCCTCATCGAGAATGACGCAGGCCTTGCTCAGCGTCCGGCCGCGCATGTAGGCCAGGGGGGCGATCTCAATGGCGCCTTTCTCGATCAGGCGCTCGACCTCCTCGGGCTTGAGCATGTCATAGAGGGCGTCGTAGAGCGGCCGCAGGTAGGGAAAGATCTTTTCTTTCAAGTCCCCGGGAAGGAAACCCAGGGCTTCGCCGGCCTCGACCGCCGGGCGGGTGAGAATGACGCGTTCGACCAGGCCCTGTTTGAGCATCGATAACGCTTTTGCCATCGCCAAATAAGTCTTGCCCGTGCCGGCGGGGCCCACGCCAAAGACGACGTCGTAGGCATCCATGGCCTGGAGGTATTCCAGTTGCCCCTGGGTCTTGGGGACCACGGGAGGCTTGCCTGACGAAACGGTTAAGCGGGCCGCATGGACGGCTTGAATGCCCGCCTTTTCGGGGGCCTCCGAGCGGACGCCATCCAGGGCGAAAAGGAAGAGCTCCCGCGTGATCTCCGTGCCCTCTCTCTGGCTCTCTTCCAACTGCCGCATGACGGCGCAGGCGTCCTCCACCGCTGGGGCCTCGCCGTCGAACTTCAACCATCCGTCGCGCGTCGTGGCCGAGACTTCGAGACGCTGCTCCAAGGTTTTCAGGTTCGCCAGATCGTTGCCAAACAAGCCGTGCAGGAAATGCGCCGTCTCAAACTCCAATTTCTGACTCGCACTCATGGGCGTGAAGAGCGGCGATTTAACACACTCTCTGCGAATCGCAACTGAATCTGTGAGACTTCTCGCGCTGCGGCCGGGGAGCGGTGCGGGAGCGGCGCGAGCAGCCGATGCTCCAATAGTCTAGCATGTCTGTCAAAGACGCCTCGGGGTGACATCGGGTGTCTCGCCTATCCTCGTTGTTTCGGTTCGATGAGATCCCAGAGGTTGCCGTAGAGATCTTGGAACACCGCCACCGTCCCATGGGATTGCTCGGAGGGGTCGCGGACGAAGACCACGTCCTTGCTGGAGTATTCTTCGTAGTCGCGCCAAAAGTCGTCCGTGTGGAGAAAGAGGAAAACCCGGCCGCCTGTCTGATTGCCGATGCGTGAAATCTGCTCGTCGCCCACGGCGCGTGCCAGGAGGATCCGCGACCCGGTGGATCCGGGCGGAGCGACGATGACCCAACGCTTGTTCTCTTCCGGAAGTTCGGTGTCCTCGATGAGTTCGAACCCCAAGACGTTGACATAGAACTGGATGGCTTCGTCGTAGTCTCTGACCACGAGGGCGACGTTGGCGAGGGTTTGTTTCATGGGCGAGTTTCGTTCATAGGCCCAAGCCCGATGGGAGTCAATGCATCCGTGTGATGCCGGAACCGGCGTTGGGGCAGGGTGGGGTGATCCGGCGATCCGGCGCTTGCACCCGGCGATCCAGCTGGGCAGACTGCCGTCCGATGCCATGAATGTTCGTCCGTTTTTTCTCTTCCTCGTCTTCATTTTTTCCGTGGTGGCTGCCAACGCGGAGCGCGATCCCATCCGGCTGACCCATGGGCCGATGCTGGGCCACGTGACGTCCGATTCCGTGCGCGTCTGGGTCCGCACCTCCGATGCCGGCGAGTTCATGGTTCGCTACGGCGTTCACGGTGAGCCCATGACGCTGAGTGAGAAGGGGACGACCACGTTGGCGAGCGACAACACGGGTTCCCTGGCTTTGTTAGGTTTGGATGCGAATACGCTCTATCATTACCAGGCTTGGGTCAATGACCGGCCTCACGGGCATGCGGGAAGGTTTCGCACCTTGCCCAGCGCGGAAGAGAGCCGCCATGCAGAACACAACCCCGAGGGGCTCTTCAATTTTCGTTTTGAGGTGGGATCCTGTGCGAACCAGAACCCTCTGCATGGTGTGGGCCATGAGCTCCCCACTTACGAGCATCTCGTGCGTGACTGGAGTGACAGGGTGCATTTCCATATCATGAATGGGGACTGGCTCTACGAGGAACTCCGGGAATACCCGCCCGAGGCCTGGCGTTTGGTTCAGGGGGCGGCGGCCTTCCCCCGGACGGTGGAGGTGATGCCCACCATTGTGGGTGTGTGGGAGAACTACAAGCTCTACCTCGATCGCGGCACGGCTCTGGCGACGTGGCATCGCCAAGTGCCGAGCTATTTTACCTTCGACGATCACGAACTGGTCAACGACATCTGGGGGACGGGCACACTGGGCAAGCGGCATCGGCGGACGGTGTTTCGCGACATCGGTACGCGGGCCTGGTACGACTACCTTGGCTGGGCCAATCCGGTGGAGCATGGGCAGCGCGTTCATTTTGGCCGGGCGAAGATGGAGGTCGGGAGCGCACGCCTGGTCGATCCGGCGGCCGATTTCACCAAGCTCCCGCTGGAGACGATGTTGAACCTGCACGTCCACTGGGGGACCGTGGAAGCGGGGGTCAACGACATGCGGTATGACAACGATGAGGGTCACAAGAACTCCTATGTCTACGGGATCAATCGAGTGATCGATCGCCACACCTTGGAGCTGCACATGCCTGCCAAAGTGACGGATGAGGTCTCCTATTCGATTGGCCGGAGCAGTTACGGCAAGTTTCGTGTGGCAAACTGTGAGTTTTACTTGCTGGACACGCGGGGGGCGCGGGAGATGCACGATATCAGTCAGCGCGACAAACCGGGACTGACCATGCTCGGGCGGCAGCAACGGGAATGGCTCCTGGAATCCATGCGTGCCAGTGACGCCGATTTCTTCTTTCTCACCTCATCCGTGCCCTTCATGATTCCCCATAGCGGCGCCGGCGGATTCGAGGCTGATTTTGCCAACAAGGAGGAGGCCTGGACGGGATTCTTCGATGAGCGCGAGAAACTGATCTCCGCCTGGGAAGAACTGGGGAAGAAGGTCTTTGTCCTCACGGGAGATCTGCATAACAGTTTTGCCATCAAGGTGACGGAGAACATCTGGGAATTCTGCTGTGGTCCGCACAATAGCGTGAATCACGTGCCCGCGCTGGATGAGAGTGATCGGCCGGCGACGGGTAAATGGACGTTTGGGCCGCGAGAGTGCGACATCCGCTGGAGCTCCTACATTCTTCGGGATCTTCCGCGATTGGAGCGGTTGTATCCTCACTTTTGCATTGTGCAGGTGAATAACGTTTTCAACATGCCGCAGAAGCTGGGTGACACGCGTCTCGTGGCTTACCCGCATCCCCAGGTGATCTTTCAGTACTACGACGGCCGCACGGGGGAACTCGCTTATGCGGAGGCCATCTCGACTACCCATTGAACGAATTCAAAACAATCACCACTCCATCATGACTCGTTTCCTCGTTGTTCTGCTCGCTCTCGGCTGGTGGCAAGGCTCTCGTGCCGATGATAAGGCTCCGGCGGCGCGGCCCAATATCATCTTTATCTTCGTCGATGATCTCGGTTGGGGGGATCTGGGAGAGAACTTTCAGAATGGCAAGGCCGGCAAGAGGCACGCCACGCCGGAGCTTGACCGCATGGCCGGCGAAGGTGTTCGCATGCTGCGCCATTACTGTCCGGCGCCGGTGTGTGCTCCTTCGCGCAGTTCCCTGCTAACCGGGCTGCACCAGGGGCATGCCAAGGTAAGGGACAACCAGTTTGACAGGGCGCTGGCGGACAATCACAACCTGGCCACGGTGCTCAAGGGTGCGGGCTATCGAACGGCCCTGGTGGGAAAGTATGGTCTCCAGGGCAAGCTGACGTCTGGGCAGGGGTCGCCGGCGAGCTGGCCGGCCTACCCGACGAAGCGTGGGTTTGATAAGTTTTTTGGTTATGTGCGTCACGCCGACGGCCATCAACACTACCCCGGTGATCGTTGGCCCCTGGGCAACAATCGCGGGCACCAGTCGCCCAAGGAACTCTGGCACAATGACCGGGAGATCTCCTCCGCCTTGGGCAAGTGTTTTACCGTGGATCTGTTCACCGCCTTCGCCAAGAAGTGGATCGTGGAACATCGCGGGGCCTCGCCGGAACAGCCCTTTTTCCTCTACCTGGCGCATGACACCCCCCACGGCGCTTTGCAGCTTCCGACGGGCCCCTTTCCTCCGGGGCGGGGTCTGCAAGGCGGGTTGCAATGGGAGGGTAAAGAGGGGCGCATGATCAACACGGCCGAGGGGCGCATCGACTCCTACGTGCATCCGGATTACCGGCAGGCGCATTGGTCGGAGGTCGAGCGGCGTTTTGCCTCCTTGGTGCGGAGGATCGACGACTCGGTGGGTGACCTTTTCCAGTTGTTGCGGGATCTCGACATTGCGGAGAACACCTTCGTCGTTTTCACGAGTGACAATGGGCCGCACAGCGAGTCTTACATCACGGGCCAGAGTTATCGTCCGACATCGTTTCAGAGTTACGGACCGATGGACGGGATGAAGCGCGATGTCTGGGAAGGGGGGATCCGCGTGCCGACGTTGGCGTGGTGGCCCGCTGGAATCCCCGGGGGCGGCGAAGACAGCCGGCCCTCACAGTTTCATGACTGGATGGCGACTTTTGCCGAGGCGGCGGGTGTTCCCGTGCCGGCGCTTTCCGATGGGGTTTCCCTCTTGCCGCAGCTCACCGGGCGAGGCACACCCTCCGAGTCGACGGTCTATGTCGAGTATTCGGTCGGCGGAGCCACACCGAAGTATGGCGACTACGCCGCTGAACGCCAGGGGCGGCGTCGCGGTCAGATGCAGGTGCTCTTTCACGGGGGTTACAAAGGTGTGCGCACGAATGTTAGAGATCCGGGGCAGGACTTTGAGATTTACGAGGTGAACCAGGATCCCGGTGAACGGCATAACTTGGCGGGAACGAGTGCGGCCTTTGGGACACTGAACCAGCAGATGAAGGATCGTGTGCTGCGTTTGCGACGACCCGATGTCACGGCCGAGCGGCCCTATGACGGGATCGCCGTGCCTTCGATCGAGGTTTCCGGGGTGGAGCCGGGACTTCGGTGGGAGATCCACGAGGGTGAATTTCCCTGGGTGCCGCGGCTGGAGAACGATGCCGAGCCGGATGGCACGCTGGCGTCGGCCAGTCTGGCGGAGGTGCCGCTGCCCGCTGGAGCGATCTCTGTGGCTCGGGGCTACTTGCGGGTGCCGGCGGAGGGAAATTACGGCTTCCATTTGGAGACGGCGGGCAAGGCGGTGGTGAGGATTCACGAAGCCATCCTCATCGATGCCGACTTTGGCTATGAGGGTGAGAGAAGGAGTTCGGAGATCAATCTGGAAGAGGGGCTGCATCCGATTTCCATCACGGTGGCCGCTGGAGCAGACGTTGAGCCGGACCTGGTGCTGGAGTGGACGTTTCGAGGGGAAACCGCCGCGATTCCGCGGACAAGTCTTTTCCGCTCCGGACGAGAATGAGATCGTGATTCCCGGAGGCCGCGAGGATTTCGCGGCGATCCATCTTTACATAGGGTTTACAGAAGGCCGGGCCGGGAAGCGCTAGGCTTTTGGTATGCAGATACAACCCTTTTTTAGGACCATCCCGTGGCTCCTGATCTCCCTCCTGGCCACCTTGGCGCCGCAGGCCCTGGGTCAAGTCCCAGCCGCTGCCGCCGGGGGGTGGCATTCCCATGCGCATCCCATCGTCCCGCTGACGAGGCCGATTCATTATCACCATCATCATCATCACCATCACCCGCGCCCCCCGCGACTCCCGAGACCGGTGGACCAGCCCGTCCAGGTGACCGGGATCGATGCCACGATCAAGGTGAACGATCAGTTGGCCACGACGCAGCTGGACATTGCCTTGCGGAATCCCAACCGGCGCCAGGTGGAGTCGGAGATTCTCATTCCCGTTCCGGATGGGTCGGTGTTTCGGGGATTCAGCTTTCTTGGAACCAGTCTCGAGGCCACGGCGAAGATTCTTCCCCGGGATGAAGCGCGGCGCATTTACGAATCGATCGTGGCGCAGACGAAAGATCCAGCTCTGTTAGAGTTCGTCGGTACGGGTGTCCTTCAATCGAGCGTCTTTCCCGTGCCTCCGGGCGGTGTGCAAAAGGTTCGAGTCGTGTTCGAGCGCCTCTTGCCGATGGATGGCGTTCGCATGGACTACGTCTTGCCCCGATCGGAAACATTGGATTACCGGGTGCCCTGGAACATCAAGGTGAATATCAAATCCACGGAGCCGATTGCCTCTGTCTATTCGCCAAGTCATGAACTGACATTGAATCGTCTCAGCGATCGCGAGCTTACGGCGAGTGTTTCGGCGACGACGCAGCCGGGTGCCTTTCAGTTTTCCTTGATGCGTCAGCGAGGAGAAGGCGTGACAGCGTCCTTGATGGCCTACCCGGATCCCAAAATAGGGGGCGGTTATTTCCTCGTGCTGGTGGCGCCACCGGCGGAGAAAAATGCAGCGGCCGCGGCTCCCCTGCGGCGCGAAGTCACCATCGTGCTCGATCGCTCGGGCAGCATGGCGGGTGAGAAACTGGAACAGGTGCGGGCGGCTTCGTACCAGATTTTGGAAGGGCTGAATGATGGCGAGGCCTTTAACATCATTGTCTACAATGAATCGGTGGAGAAGTTTGCCCCGGCGCCGGTGGTGAAGAATGCGGAGACGATGAGGAAGGCGCGGGCCTATCTTGCCGCGTTGCGGGTGAGTGGCGGGACGAACATTCATGACGCGGTGGTGGAATCGTTGCGCCAGCAACCGACGGAAGGCACGCTGCCCATCGTGCTCTTCCTCACGGACGGTTTGCCGACCATCGGGCAAACGTCCGAGAAAGCCATCCGCGAGGCCGCAGCCAAGGGCAACCCGCACAAGCGGCGGATCTTTACCTTTGGCGTCGGTGTCGATGTGAACACGCCCTTGCTCAGCCGGCTGGCGCGGGAGAGTCGCGCCACCGCGACCTATGTGCTTCCCAAGGAAGATGTGGAAGTCAAAGTGGGACAGGTGTTCAAGCGATTGGGTGGTCCGGAACTTGCGGATCCCAAGATTGTCGTAGTCGATGACTTTGGGAATCCCGTGCCCGCCCGAATCACCGATCTGCTCCCGGGAACCCTGCCGGATATCTACGAAGGTGAACAGGTGGTGCTCCTGGGGAAATATATCGGAGAGAACCCGCTCAAGTTCCGCTTGAGCGGCCGTGACCGATCGGGGCAGCGAAGCTTCGACTTTGCCTTCAAGTTTGACAATGCGACCACGTCAAACGCCTTTGTTCCCAGGCTCTGGGCGAGTAACAAGATTGCCGTCCTGACTGAGGCCATCCGAGACTTGGGTGCGGATAGCGGGAGCTTCACCAATCGCCCCGTGCCCAACAATGATCCCCGGGTGCGGGAACTGGTCGATGAGATTGTCCGGCTCTCGCAGGAATTCGGGATTCTGACAGAGTACACCGCGTTTCTGGCTGAAGAAGGGACCAATCTGGCGGATAGTTTCGCCAATCGGGCCCAGGCGGGAAGGATGCTGCGCAGCAGAGCTCAGGATGCGCGTTTCGGAGCGGCCGCGGCCAACCAGGAGGCGAATTTGAAGCAGTACCGCGAGAAGAAGAGTCTCAACCGGACGAACCAGTACTGGGACGAGAATCTGAAGTCGGTCGAGATCGCGGCGGTTCAGCAAGTGAATGACAGGGCCTACTACAAGCGAGGCAAGCTCTGGGTGGATAGTCAGGTGGATCGAGGCGCAGCCGCAGCCAACACTCCGGACCGTGTCATCGAGATCGGGACGCCTGAGTTTTCCCAACTGGTGGACAAGCTCGCCGCCGGGAACCGGCTGGGATGCTTTGCCTTGAAAGGAGAGCTCTTGCTCAACGTCGACGGTCAATCCGTTTTGGTGAAATAGTGAATGTATGATGAGAAGCAATTCGATGATGCGCCATCCCATGATGAAAAAATCCGTGAAAAGAATCCTCTTGTGCGGCTTGTCCACTGCCGCGCTCATGCTGTCCTGGCTTGGAACCGCAGGTGCCCAATTTCAGCCAGACGTTGAAGTCGTCGAGGTCAAGGAAGGGAAGAGGGCCGTGTCCTCGGTGGCGCAGGCGCAGAAGCCTGTTCTTCCCCAGGGAAAGGCTGAGGCTCCCGTGATTCAGTTAGCCTTGCTCTTGGATACGAGTAGCAGCATGAGCGGCCTCATTGAGCAGGCCAAGGCGCAGCTCTGGCGCGTGGTCAACGAGTTCATCGCCGCCAAGCAGGATGGGAAAACGCCGGTGGTGCAGGTGGCGCTCTACGAGTACGGGAACAATCGTCTCCCCGCGGCCTCGAAGTGGATCCGTCAGGTCCAGCCGCTGACGCGCGACCTCGACAAGCTCTCGCAGGGCTTGTTCGCCTTGAGGTCCTCGACCGTGAGTGGTGGCAATGAATACTGTGGCGCGGCGATCTTTCAGGCCTCTCGTTCCTTGGACTGGCATCCGTCGCCGACGATCTACAAGGCCATTTTCATCGCGGGGAATGAGTCCTTCAGTCAGGGCCCGGTGGCTCCGATAGAAGCTTGTAAGGATGCGATTACCAGGGGCGTGATTGTCAATACGATCCACTGTGGTTCCGAATCCGTTGGCATCGAGAGAGGCTGGAAGGAAGGGGCGTTGCGAGCGGACGGTGAGTTCATGTTCATCGATCACAATCAGGTCGTGGCTCACATTGATGCGCCCCAGGACGAGGCCATTGTGAGATTGAATCGCCAACTCAATGATACCTACATTGCCTTTGGATTGGGCGCAGACGCATTTAAAGCCAATCAAGCGGCCCAAGATTCCAACGCCGCCGGAATTGCCCAGAGCAATTTGGCCCGTCGCGCGCGGACCAAGGCGTCGGCAAACTATTACAATGCCGCCTGGGACATCGTCGATGCCTCCAAGGAGAGCACCTTTCGTTGGGCAGAGGTCGATAAGAGACAACTGCCCACGGAGTTGCAGTCGCTCTCGACAGACGAACTCAAGGATCACGTGGCGAAGAAGAGCACTGAGCGAGACGCATTGAAGGCCGAGATTCTCGCCCTGACCGCGGAGCGGGAGACCTACGTGGCCCGGAAGCGGTTGGAACTGGGGAGAGATGACCGGTCGCTGGGCGACGCGGTGACCAAGGTGGTGAGGAAACAGGCGGCGATGAAGGGCGTGCAGTTTGATGTCGGCGGAAAACTGAAATAGGAAGATCAGGAGTCGCGAACCGGGCGTCTCCCAGGCTAGAATCATCTTGTATGGCGGCTCCAACCATCCTTGTCATCGAAGACGATCGCTCGATTCGCGCGGGCGTGGTCGATGCCTTGACGTTTTCCGGATATGCCGTGTTGGAGGCGGGCGACGGCAAGGAGGGGATGACTTTGGCGACCACGGCCACCTATGATTTGTTGCTGCTCGACCTCGTGTTGCCGCACTGTTCGGGGTTTGATATTCTGACAGAAATGCGTGAAACTCGTGCCGGCATGCCCGTGATCATTCTCTCGGCTCGCGGTGATGAGAGTGATCGCGTGCGCGGATTGAAACTGGGGGCAGACGATTATGTGGTGAAACCGTTTAGCGTGAAGGAGCTGCTCGCTCGAGTGGAAGCCGTGCTGAGACGCTCGCCGGAACGGCCCGAGGTGCTCTCTGAGATCAACTTGCCTTGCGGTGTGGCGGATTTCACCGCGTCCGAGGTGCGCTATGGCGATGGAGAGCGCTCGGAGTTGTCGACTCGGGAGAAAGATATCTTACGCTATCTTGCCGGGCGGCGGGGCCGGCCGGTTTCGCGTGACGAATTGCTCCACCGCGTTTGGCGAATCAATCCCAGCAATGTCGAGACGAGGACGATCGACATGCACATCGCCAACTTGCGGAATAAGATTCGTGATAGTGGGAGCAAGCCGGAGATCTTGGTCACGGTGCGGGGGAAAGGCTACATGTTGGCCAGGAAGGACGCGGTATGAACTGGACGCGACCTCGCGCGGTGTGGGCCGTCTTTGGCCTTTGTCTCCTGGTGCTCGTCGTCGTCATGGGATGGATGACGCACCGGACTCTGGGCCTGGAGGAAGAACGGCGGCTGGCTGAGGCGGACCGCGATTTGCACGAGAGGATCCGGCTCGCCTTGTGGCGCATGGACTCGGCGGCGAATGCGCTCGTCTTCGCGGAGAGTGCGCGCGCTCCGCATCAGTTCAAGGCCTTCCATGCCACGGATCAGGCTTACACCAACACCTATCAGTTAGTGAAGAAGGGGCAGATCCTGGCGCCGTCACCCTTGTTGAGTTCCGTCCCGGAATACGCCAGTCTCTATTTCCAGGTCGATGGTGAAGGAACGTTTACGAGCCCGCAGGTTCCGTTAGGGAATAGTCGGGATCTCGCGGAACAGAATTACATGTCGAGCGAAGCGATCGAGGCGGCGGCGGCGCTCCTCGGTGCTACCAGCGAACATCTGTCCGAGGAAACGCTGTCGACCTTGGCGGCTGGAGTCACTGCTCCCATGCCGAGCGGGCCGTTTGACCCGACGTGGACGGACGAAAACTCCAAGATGGCGGGTGAATTTCAGAGTCGATCGAGGACGGTGAGCCAGAGCAACCTTTGGTCCAACGCCTCCGGAGCCAAGATTTTGACGAGTAACAAACTCGCTCTGGAGCAGGCCGCTTCGGCCGGAGTGAATCTCACGCGACCGGATGCCGCCAAGCCGTTCAGAGGAATCTGGCGGGGCGGGGAACTCTTTCTCGCGCGCACCGCGATATTGGACGGGCGGGACGTGGTCCAGGGTGTTTGGCTCAAGGCGGACGTCATCAGGAAATTGCTTCTCTTTGAATTGCGAGACCTCCTTCCCCGCTCCTCTCTTTCTCCGGCGCTCGATCAGCCGAGCCCGGGTCGTCCGGTCGATCCGGAGGCGCTGGAGGCGCTGGCGCGGAGTCTCGTGGCGTTGCCGTTTAATCTTGAACCCGGGGAGTCGGCCGGAGCGGCAGTGTCGACTTGGTCTCCGGTAAAACGTTCATTGGCCATCGCCTGGGTCTGCGTCCTCGCCGTCGCTGCCGCAGGCGGCAGCTTGATCGCGGGGATCGTGGGCTTGAGCGAACGGCGGGCTGCCTTTGTCTCCGCCGTGACTCACGAAATGCGCACGCCCCTGACCACTTTTCGACTCTACTCCGAGATGTTGTCCGACGGGATGGTGCGGGATCCTGAGAGAAAGTCGGAATACCTCACGACACTGACATCGGAGGCCGATCGGCTGAGCCATCTGGTGGAGAACGTCTTGGCTTATGCGCGATTGGAGAAGGGACGCACGCAGACGCGGGCGGAGTCGATTTTCCTCCACTCCCTGATCGAGCGCGTCCGGCCGCGATTGGAACAGCGGGCGGCTCAGGATGATTTCGAGTTTCGGGTGGAGATGGATCGGGATAGGGATGAGCGCATGTCGAGCGTGCGCGTCCGGTTGGACGTGACGGCGGTGGAGCAGATTCTTTTCAATCTGGTGGACAACGCCTGCAAGTACGGTCGTCCATCGGACGGAGCCCGCATCATTCATCTTGAAGCGGATACGGAGGGTCCTCTAGCGCTTCTACGAATCCGAGATCACGGCTGCGGCATTAGCAAGTCCGAGGAGAAACGCCTCTTCCGTCCGTTCGAGAAATCGGCGGATGAGGCGGCGCACACGGCCCCCGGAGTGGGGCTGGGATTGGCGTTGTGCCGGAAGATGAGCCGCGCCTTAGGCGGTGATCTCCGTTTGTGCGAGGAATCATCGGAAGGAGCCTGCTTTGTGCTCTCGCTGCCGGCCTCCGCGGCTTGTAGTTAGTTAGCACCACAACCCTGCGGCTCTCATCCCGGAAATAACGAAGGGACTAAAGTCCCCGCCACTTTCTTGGAATGTGGGAGGGACTTCAGTCCCTCGGTTATTTGGAAGGGGGAGGGATGTCAACGGCTGGCGACCGGGAGTGTCGGCAAAAGGCACCGAAGTCACGGAAGTCACGGAAGCTTCTTTAGTAGATTTTGTTAGTGAGGATGGGGGAAGAAGAGATTGGAGATCGTTGTGAGAACGAAATGGTGACCGAGCGTTGTCAACGAAAGGCACGGAAGTCACGAACGTATGATGGACGGTTGGTCCATTGCCTGAAGTCTGGTTGTCGGATGAGCCGATTGTTGGGGGTGAACCGAGCTAATTGGACTCGAGATTGCTCAATTCATCGAGCAGGTGATGCACTTGCCGGCGGAGTTTCTCTTGGTCCTGACATTTGCTTTGGGTTCTGCGACAGGCGTGCATCACGGTCCCATGATCGCGACCGCCGAAGGCATCACCGATTTCCTGATAGGAAGCGTTGGTCAGTTCGCGGGACAGGTGCATGGCGATCTGGCGTGCCTGGGCAATTTGAGCGTGGCGTTTTCGGCCCAGGAGGTCGCTCTGCCGCACGTCGTAATAGGCCGCCACATGCTTCTGGATTTCAGGGATGGTTACTTTTTTGGTCTCCTCGGCGCCGAGGAAATCCCGGAGTAGTTCGTCTGCTTTTCTGAGATCGAGCGTCCCCGGGTTCATGGAACTGAAGGAGGCCAGGCGAATGAGGGCGCCTTCCAGGCGACGGACACTATTTCGAATTCGCCGGGCGACGAACTTCAGGATGGCGGCGTCCAAGTGGCACAATCGCCAATCCTCGGCTTTGCGCTTGAGGATGGCGATGCGGGTTTCCGTGTCTGGCGGAGCGAGTTTGGCGGTCAAGCACGATTCAAAGCGCGATACGAGCCGTTTCTCGAGATTTTTGATCTTGCTCGCCGGGAGATCGGAGGTCATCACGATTTGTTTTCCATTGGAGTCACAGAGTGCGTTGAATGTGTGAAAGAACTCCTCCTGGGACCGTTCCTCGCCGGCAAAGAATTGAATGTCGTCGATGAGGAGAGCGTCGGCGGCCCGGTAGCGGCGGCGGAAACGAGCCAGTGAAGAGTCGCCGATGGCTTGTATGAAATCGTTGGTGAACTGTTCGCTGGTAACGTAGATGACTTTGGCTGCTGGGCGCTGCCCGAGAATGGTGTGCCCCAGGGCATGCATCAAATGCGTCTTTCCCAGCCCGGTGCCACCGTAGATAAACAGCGGGTTGTAGGTCTGCCCCGGCTTTTCGGCCACTGCGGTGCACGCCGCGTGAGCGAACTCGTTATTCGGACCCACGACAAAGGTTTCAAACCGGTAGCGGGAATTCAGGCCTGGTGGCGGCGGGATCTGGTGACGCCTCTGGGGTTTGATGTTTTTCTTCAAGGATTCTCCCTGGACAAGAATTCTTCTTCAGCAACGAGAAGTCCGTGAGTGATGGGCGGAGATACACGCATGCATGTAGGTTATTAAGTGTAGGGTATTGAGTGTAGGGTATACTCATTCTTGTGAGACAGTCTCACAGTCAACCGCGACAGGAGACTTGCGATCAGATCCACAACATTGAGGGGCAAGGTGTTCAATGTAAAATAAATGAATGGGAAGGCTGACGAGGGTATGCTTCGTACCTGGCCGGGACGTGCTTGGCTAGCCATAACATTTGAGGCCAATTAGTTGATATCAACTAGACGAGAATCGGGAGTGTATGGCCTGTGGACACGATGGCGGCCATCCTCGCTATGATGCAACGGCCGGGCGCCACTTTTTTACTTGGGGAGCGATTTTCGTGTCACCTTGTCGAATAAACAGCGATAGTTTTTATGACGGAACTGTCGGATAATCGACAGTTCTTTCCATCGCTTGGATTCAATTAACGAGAAAAAGGTTGTCGTGAAAAAATGTTCGATTCGACTGTTCAATGGCCACGGCTTGTGATCGTTTTCATGGCCTGGAACCATGTCTGAGCGAACGTCAAGGGAGGCCTTATATTGCCATCGACCGTTTGCGATGCTGAGGAGGAGAGGTGTGTCGATTTCCATTCTATTTCCTCTATTTTTGAAACATGAGTAATGTGATTCGAGTCGTCATCGTGGACGACCACCCAATTGTTCGCTTGGGACTGAAGACGATATTGGAGAAAGAACCGAGCATGGAGGTCGTGGCGGAGGTGAATAGCGGGCATGAGGCTCTGGAATTCGCTCGCCAAGCGGAGGTGGATATCATGGTCGTGGATATCAATTTGCCGGATAAGGATGGTTTGGAGATCGCGAGAGTGCAGTGTGAGCAGAAGCTCCCGTTTCGGATCGTGATTCACACCATGTACTGTGATCCGGAGATCTTTGACCAGGCGATCGATTTGAATGTCGGGGGCTATGTCTTGAAGGAATCCGCCGCCACGGACATCGTGGTCGCGATCCAAGCCGTTGCCCGGGGCGGACACTACTTTAGCTCGGAGCTTTCGGATCTGGTGATGGCGAGGTTTAAAGATGGCCGTTCAATGGCGGAGAAACGCATTGGTCTCGAACTCTTGACGGAGGCGGAGCGTGGTGTTTTGCGGTTGATCGCATCGGACCGGACGACGAATGAGATCGCGGACGTTCTCGAGTTGAGCCCCAAGACGGTGGGCTCCCATCGGGCGAATATCTGTTCCAAACTCAAACTCCGTGGCAGTCACGGATTGCTCAAGTTCGCATTCGAAAATCGTGCCAGACTCATGTGAGTGGATTGGCGGGGGTGTTCCAGCTCCCTGTCGTAGAACCTCACTATTGAATCGAGAAATGATTGGCCGGGCCCCGGTAACCGGAGCGGTTGCCCCACAAGACTGATACGACAGGTTTTTCACTCAGTTTTTGATGCTCTACCGGCGCCGTGGGGAGGGTAGTATCGCCTAGCCGACTACTTAGAAATGCGCAGGCCGACTGGTTAAGAATGTCTAGGATCTCTGGTCCTTGATGGCGATACCCAGCTTCGTGGTTTTCAGGCAGGATTTTCACCTCGCGGTTACGAACCATTTCTCTCTGATCATGAATGCGAGCCAACCATCCCGTCTCGTTGTCCCGGGATTGTGAGGGCCGATCGCATTGGCGCCGGCCGGGTGAGTTTTCTGGGGGGAGTTGTTTGGAGAAGCGACGAACAACCAACGAATCCTGCCTATCATGCAACCGATACTCAATACACCGTTTGAATCCGTCGTCCTGGCGCCTGTGGCGGAGAGGCTGCTACGCGAAAATGCGAACGCCAACGCGATCCGTCTCGCGGAGCGCTTCGCACGATTCCTCCGACCAGTCCTGGCTCAGCGCCCGGCGACGTGCCGAGAGTGCTATCGAATCCGGCACGAGGTCTATTGCGAGGAGATGTCCGTTTACGACAAGAGCGAGGACCATCTTGAGACCGATGCCTGTGATGAACACGCCCTTCAGGCTCTCGTGCAGCATATCCCCAGCGGGAAACATGCCGGTACCGTCCGGGTGGTTTATTCCGGTCATCCCGGGCAGCGATTGCCCATCGAGCGGAATTGCCTCCACAGTATCTCCTCGAGTGAGGTTTCGCCTGGGGATTTTCCACGGGAAACGATCTGTGAAATTTCCCGTTTGGCCATCCGGCGTGAATTTCGTCGAAACCGTCGAGGCCTTGACCATGGCGCGGTAGCGAATGTCCGCTGGGGCAATCAGGAGATGCGGAGTTTTGCCCAGATCGCTTCAGGCCTCTTTGCGATGGCGATCGCCATGACGGAGCACTATGGCCTGGAGCACTGTTTTGTGATGATGAATCCAGTCTTGGCTCGCCGGTTGGAGTGGTTGGGCATCGAGCTCCGCCAGATCGGCGAAGTGATCAAGCATCACGGCGATCGTGCTCCCTACTATCTGAACTCGGAGACGATCTGTGAGAACTTGCGTGATAGCTCTCGCGCCGTATTTTTTGAGAATATCTGTGTGAGTCTGGATGAGCAATACGAGCAGCTCCCGTGAAGCCCGGTCTGAACGATTATTTGGGTCACGAATTTGTCACGGAATGCGATGAGTAATGTGACGAGAACGTGACCATTGGAGGTTGAAGGGCTCCGCCCGAGCGAGGCGACTAGCGAATCGGTATTGACATCTTCCGTCCAAATTGGGAGGGTCGTCCGTGCTGCCACGGTTGACGCATGGTTCCGTGGAGTGTGTTCGGCTGTCGCTACGATGAATCCCCATCTAGGGGACAGCCGTATCACTGTATTGAAGAAGCATGCCTCGAACATGAAGCCCGTACTCTTCTCAGACCGGACGATGCTCATCGGCCAACTTGGGGGTGAGAGATCACCCCCGTCGGGCGGGGATTACCCGGCTCGTTCGTGATTCTACCAAACCTACCAACTCGCTCTCTCACATATAACAGCAACGGGAACCCATCCTCCCCCTCCCCAACAGCATTGCCAGACCGCGATGATCTTCCTCGACGCGGTCTGGCTTTGTTTGCCGTTCGCAAGTGTGTATGATGGAGCGTGAGATGATCTTGAGACGATGGTGGCGGCGATTGTTCTGGGTGGCGGCGGCGGCGACGACCGCGCATGCCGGTCCGGCGTCGTCTTCATCGAGAGGACCGGATGGCATGGTCTGGATCCCGGGCGGGAGTTTCACCATGGGTTCGCCTCCTCGAAAGCAAATCTCCGATTGATCCTTCGCTTCCTCTCTCATGTCGGAAAACCATCAGAAAATCCTCACGCTACGCCAGGAAGTGCAGCGATCGATCATCGGCCAGGAAACGGTGATCGAACGCCTGCTCATCGCTCTCTTGGCCAATGGCAATGTCCTCATGGAGGGCCTTCCCGGTACAGCCAAGACACGCTCGATCAAGACCCTCTCCAAACTCATTGATAGTGAGTTCAGCCGGGTTCAGTTCACACCGGATCTCTTGCCTTCGGACGTGACTGGATCGGAGATTTATCGTGAACAGACCGGGGCCTTTGATTTCCAGCCGGGTCCGCTCTTTGGCAACCTCATCCTGGCAGACGAGATCAACCGCGCGCCGGCCAAAGTGCAGGCGGCTCTCTTGGAGGCCATGGAGGAACGTCAGATCACCGTGGCCGGTAAGACACACCGCCTACCTGAACTGTTCATGGTCTTGGCCACCCAGAATCCCATCGAACAGGAGGGCACCTACCCGCTGCCGGAAGCACAGATGGACCGGTTTCTCCTCTGCATTCGGGTGGATTATCCGGGAGCGGAGAATGAGCAGGCCATTCTGCAACTCGTGCGCGGTGAGAGTGCCGGAACGGGAAACGCAGAACGGCAGCCGCGTCTGGAGCAGGAGGTGATCTTCGAGGCGAGGAAGGAGGTCCATGCCGTCCATGTGGCCGAGGCAGCGGAGAAATACCTTGTGGATTTGGTCATCGCCACCCGGGAACCAAAGCGCTTTGACGGCGAACTTGCTCGTTGGATTCAGGTGGGCGCCAGTCCGCGAGCCACCATCGCGCTCGACGCCGCGGCGCGTTCCCTGGCTTGGCTACGGGGAAACGATTTTGTCTCGCCGGAAGACATCCAGGCGGTGGCCCCGGCTTGCCTGGCGCATCGGGTGCATCTTTCCTACGAAGCGGAAGCCGCAGGCAAAACGCGCGAAGACGTGGTCGGGGCGATCCTCGACCGAGTCGCGGTCAGTGCTTGAGCCTTGGACTGACAGAATCTCACCATGAAAACGGAGCCGGCCACGATCTCGCGAGTGCACCCCAGCCTCGACGATCTGGTGCGCCTGCAGTTTGATGCGCGGGGATTCTCACTCTTGCCCAGCCAACCGGTACACAGTTTGCTCAGCGGGCGGCACAGTTCGCGTCTGCGCGGCCGCGGGTTGCAATTCGAGGAACTGCGGGACTACCGCGCGGGCGATGATATTCGATCCATGGACTGGCGAGCCACGGCCCGGCTGCGCAAGCCGCACGTTCGCGTCTACTCCGAAGAACGCGAACGCCCGGTGCTCCTCGTGGTCGACCAGCGCACGACGATGTTCTTCGGCAGCATGCGGACGACCAAGGCCACGGCGGCCGCCGAACTGGCCGCCCTGAGTGCCTGGCGCACGTTGGCCGCGGGTGACCGCGTCGGCGCCATTCTTCTCGGCGACGAGGAGATCGTGCAGATCAAGCCGCATCGCAGCCGCTCCAATGTCCTCCGTATCTGCCACGAACTCGTGCGCTTGAATAGTACCCTAACCGCTTCAGGACCCGGGTCGCGGACCACGACACTCAACGACGTCTTGCGCCGGGCGATCCGAATTGCCCATCACGACTACCTCGTGGTTCTGATCACGGACTACCATGGTGACGACGAGGACACGCGTCGATTGGCCACCAACTTGGCGGCGCACAACGATGTCATCGCCGCTCTGGTTTACGATCCCCTGGGCGCGCATTTGCCTGCCGGCCGCGGGATGGAAGTGACGGATGGACGATCGCGTCTTCCGGTTCCGGGAGGCGCGCGCTTTGCCGATCGCTATCGGCGCCTGTTTGTCGAACGGTTAGGCGAACTCCGTCAACAGTTGCGTGCGCTTCGCATTCCCATTCTCCCGATCTGTACCCACGACCCCGTTCCCGGGCAATTGCTCGCGGCACTGGGACATCGCCGGTGAGGTGGTGAACCGCCGCTCAAACCATCATTGCAATCATGGAAGCCGATCCTGCCAGCCTCGACAACCTGCGAGACATCACGGTGCCGCCTCCGGTTTCCTGGTGGCCTCTGGCGCCGGGGTGGTGGGTGATCATGGCGGTGATACTCGTTGCCACGGTCTCCTTCGGTTACCGGGCATGGCGCCGTTGGAAGGCCAACGCCTACCGGCGGGACGCACTAGCAGAACTCGATCAGGCGACGGAGGTGGCGAGCATGGTCGAGATACTGAAGCGCACGGCACTCGTCGCCTATCCCCGTGCCGAAGTGGCTGCGCTTACCGGTTCCCCTTGGTGTGCCTGGCTGGAAAAGACCGGAAGGGAACGGATGTCTGATGGGGTGCGTGCGGCTCTAACGAAAGGCGTGTTTGCCCGGTCTTCTGAACTGGAATCAAGTTCACCGGAGGTCAGTGCCTTTGTCTCGGCCTGGATCACGAGGCACCAGTGTGGAACACCTACCGTGGGAGGCGAGAGATCATGCTGACATTGGCCCACTCCTGGGCGGTTGGGCTCGTCTTGTTGCCGCTCTTGGTCTATTGGCTGGCACCGCCGAGGCCGTGCCATCGCCCGGTGGTACGCGTTCCTTTCTATGACCGGGTTCGAGAATCGTCGGCCGGTGGCGCCGACGGCGCTGGCTCGCCGTCGCAACGGCTTTCATGGATCGGCCGGAGCCTGGTCTGGATCTTGATCGTGATCGCCCTGGCGCGTCCGCAGTGGGTGGAAGAGCCGATCGAGCGCCGCGTGCCCACGCGGGATCTGCTGCTGGCGGTGGATCTCTCGGGGTCGATGGAAAAGGAAGACTTCACCGATGCCAATGGTCAGACGGCCGATCGTCTCACGGCAGTGAAGGAGGTGTTGGGTGAGTTTCTGACAAAGCGTGAGGGGGATCGGGTCGGTCTGGTCGTCTTTGGAAACTCGCCGTTCTTGCAGACGCCCTTCACCACGGATTTGGAGCTGTGCCGCCAGTTGCTCGACGAGACCTCCGTTCGCATGGCAGGGCCACGCACGGCTCTGGGAGATGCCATCGGTCTCGGTATCCAGTTGTTTGAGGAGAGTTCCGCCCCGTCGAAAACGATGATAGCCCTGACGGATGGCAACGACACGGGCAGCGGCGTGCCGCCCGTGGAGGCGGCTCGGGTGGCTGCGGATCGGGGGATTCACATCCACACGGTTGCCATGGGAGACCCCGAGACGGTGGGCGAAGAGAAGCTCGACCAGGCAGCTCTGGAAGGCGTCGCCAAAACGTCAGGAGGTCGATTCTTTCTCGCGATGAACCGGGATGAATTGGTTGGTATCTACGAGGAGCTCGACCGGATGGAGACCAGCGAAGTCGAGACCGTGAGTCATCGTCCCCGCAGCGATCTCTATCATTGGCCTCTGGCGATGGCTTTGCTGCTTTCGCTCGGCGCTCAGGGATGGTTCTTGCTTCGCGATCGCGTCTCGACTTTTTCTAGCGCAGATGTCAGGCGCGTTCGGGTGAACGTTCGAACCCATGAATTGGAGGTCACGGGACAATCATGATGAGGCAGTTTTTGGGAGACTTTCACTTCATCCGTCCCTGGTGGTTTCTGCTATTGCCGGTAATCCTTTGGCTCTGGTGGCTTCGAGGTCGAGCGCTGGACCCCCTGAGGGGGTGGCGCGCCGTCATGGAGGCCACCCTGCTCGAGGCGCAGACAGTGGGACGGGATGCCGGCGGACGACTGAGGGCCAGTCTACTACTCGCGGGATGGGTCATCGGAGTCGTGGCGGTGGCTGGTCCCACCTGGCGACCGGAGCCGTCGCCCTTTGCCGACGATCCCGTTCCCGTGATGCTCGTCCTCAAGGCCAGCGAAACCATGGATTTGACCGACATGGCGCCGACACGCATGGAGCGGGCGCGTCTCAAGGGAGCGGATTTTGCAACCGAACGGAAGGGGCAGCCTCTGGGGTTGCTGGCTTACGCCGGGTCCGCCCATCTGGTGCTGCCGCCGACGCGCGACACGGGGGTGGTGGCCACCATGGGCGCGGAGATCAGTCCTGACATCATGCCAGAACCGGGCGATGACCTCGCCGGGGCGCTCGAACTCGCTGCTGGCACGCTGGGCGATGGCGGAGGCTCCCTTGTTGTTCTGGCAGATAACATTCCTCAGGCGAGCACGGCTGCCCTGCGGGATTTTCGTGCGCGGCATCGCCTACCGATTCAGATCCTGGCCATCGCGCGGGAGGACACTCCGGAGCTGGATGCCATTCGCGAGGCGGCTTCGGATCTGGGAGCCCGTGTGATGCTGATGACGCCTGATGCCTCCGACGTCGAAGATCTTGTGCGCCGTGCGGCGAGCGCGCCGGTTGCGCTTTCGGTAGAAGGTGAGGGCCTGCGCTGGGCTGAGGCCGGCTGGTGGCTGCTACCTGTCTTGGCCTTGCTGATGTGCGCTCAGTTTCGCCGCCAGCGCCCGATGCTAACAGAACAAGAGCAGGGAGCCGCCGCATGAAGACGTTACTCGGAATGGCGATCCTCGTAATCGGCAGCCTGCCGTGGGTCAACTGGTGGTGGACGCCCGATCAAGAGGGGCAGCGACTGATGAAGCGCGGCGCGTTTGCCCAGGCCGCCGAGGCCTTTCGGGATCCCGTGTGGCAGGGGGTCGCCTGGTTTCGCGCCGGTGAATTTGAGAGGGCGGAGCAGGCCTTCGCTAGAGTGGCGACGGCGGAAGCGGAGTTCAATCGCGGCAATTGTCTTGTGATGCTGGGAGAGTACGAAGCCGCCATCGCGCGCTACGATCGGGCGCTGGAAGAGCGCATTGGATGGGAAGATGCCCTCGCCAATCGAGACATTGCCGTGGCCCGCGCCAAGGTGCTGGAGCAGAAAGGTGGCGAGATGGGGGATCAGAAGCTCGGCGCCGATGAGATCGTGTTCGACAAGAAGGAGAGTTCCGGCGGGCAGGACACCGAATTGGAAAGCGGCGAAAACCTGTCTGACTCGGCCATGCAAGCGCTTTGGCTACGGCGTGTGCAAACGAAGCCGGCGGCCTTTCTCAAGGCCAAGTTCGCCTACCAATTGGCCATGGGCGATGCATCGGGAGGGGAGGGGGACGAACAATGAGAGGAATCGCTTTCTCCATACTTCTGCTCGGTGTGGGTTCATGGACGGCGACGCTCGGCGCGCAAGAGACGGTGTCGGCGGAACTCGGCAAGACGGAAGCCTGGACCGGGGAGGCGCTTCCCCTAACGATCACGCTACGGTCACCGGGTCCTTTCAGTGGCACGCCTTCCTTCGATATTCCCAAGTTGCCCAAGACCGCCGTCTTGCGCATGGGTCGCCCAGTGGTCGGCAGCGAAGAGATCGGAGGCGAGTCCTATTTTACCCAGCGTTATGAATTCCGGACCTATACCCAGCAGAGTGGCGAAATCACCATTCCGCCGTTTCGCATCCGGTTTGAAGGGAAGCGGAGTTTCACCTCCGATCCCGAGCCCATGGAGGGGATGACGCCTGAACTGACATTCCGCTCGAAACGTCCACCGGGCACGGAGAATTTGGACGTCGTTGTGGCCACCCGGGAAATGGACGTGAGCCAGATCTGGTCGCCCGCCAATGTCGAGACCGTGCAAGCCGGCGATGTCGTTCAGCGCACGATCACCCGCAGATCCACGGGAACCACGGCGATGATGTTCTCACCGGTGGGAACGGAGGCCCCAGGCGGCGTTCGCGTCTACCTCGAGGATCCCGTCGTGGTGGACAAGACGGCGAGAGGGGAATCCACTGCCGAGCGAACGGAGACGATCAAGTATCAGTTTGAAAGAGCGGGCACGTTTGCCCTGCCCGAACTGCGGTTTCAGTGGTGGCATCCTGAGAAGGGCGAACTTCAGGAGAAGGTCCTGCCGGGTGAGACCATCACGGTCGAGGGAGTGGCTTCGGCGAGTGACGCCGAAGCAAGAACCCATCATCAGGGCTGGCGCATGCCGGTCATCTTCATCTTGGCGGCGGGCTTGCTGTTTGGGTTTGGCAGGAAACCGTTGGGTCGACGGATCGCCGTCTGGAAGGCCAAACGCAACCGGCCGGAAGCGGTGGCGGCGAGGCGGGTGTTGCGAGCTTGTCGTTCGAATGAGGCACGGGCCGCCCACAGCGGTTTGCTGGCATGGGAACGGGCGTCGCTGCCTCTCGCCGACCTCGAAGGCGCGGAGTTTGAGGAATTGCGATCCGAGTGGTCGGCCCTCTCGCGCCTTCTCTTCCAAAGCGAAAAGGAGGATGAGAAGAAGTGGTCCGGCAAGACCCTAGGGTCTTGCTTTCGTCTGGCGCATCGCCGCTTTCATCAATTATCGAATCTGTCACACCGAAAGAGTCGCCACCTTCCGCCGTTAAACCCGATCTAAAGTTCATCTGATAGGTCTATTCCTCACAAGGTACTCAACCAAGATAGTCATACCGCCTTGACCACGGCTGAGGAGGAAAATTTCTTTGGGAAATCGACCAGTGTAGAGCCCTCGGCAGCACGTATCGATCATCCCTTCATCGCTTCTGAACTGGGCAAGATTGATGGCTACATGCTGGTTGCTTCGGGGTATACGGGATCTGGGCCACGGAAAACACGCGCGAGGCCCTCTTCGATGCCATGGTGCGGCGCGAGACCTATGGAACGACGGGCCCGCGCATGCGGGTGCGCTTTTTCGGTGGCTGGGAATATACCGAGAACGATCTGCGTTCGAGGGCACCGGCTTTTGTCGGCTATGAGAAAGGTGTGCCCATGGGGGGTGATCTGCGACTGGCTTCCGAGGGCAAGACGGCTCCCACCTTCATGATCTATGCGCTGCGTGATCCGATCGGGGCCAATCTTGACCGTATTCAGATCACCAAGGGACGGATGGACGCGGCCGGCAAGCTGCACGAAAAAGTGTATGACGTCGCTGTCTCGGATGGGCGCAAGATTGAAAATGGCCGTTGCAAGACACCCGTGGGCAACACGGTGGATATCGAGGCTGGACGAATACCATTGGTGCCTCGGAGCTGGTCACAGTCTGGACCGATCCCGATTTCGATGCCAAGGAATCCGCCTTTTACTATGCGCGCGTGCTGGAGATTCCCACGCCGCGGTGGGTCCTCTATGACAGGCTTCGTCTCGGGGCCAAGATTCCCGAAGAAGCGGAGTTGACCGGTCAGGAGCGCGCCTACACCTCGCCCATTTGGTAATCGCCACCAAAGTCTTGAGCCCACGGGACAGGTGATCGTAAGATAGCTTCAATGACAGCGAGTGAAGTTCTGGCTCTTCTGGAGGCCAACCAAGACGAACGCGGTATCCAGTACTGGAAGAAGCTCGAAGGGGCGGCATCCAAATTGCGCAGCTTTGGCCTCGGGCTGACACGGTTGCGCAAATTGGCCAAGCAGATCGGGCGAGATCATGAGCTGGCCATGGAGTTGTGGAAGACGGATGTCTATGACGCCAAGGTCATCGCTCTTCTCATTGATGATCCCAAGCTCATCACGCGTGAACAGGCTGAAGCCCAGGTTGAGCAGCTCGAGGGCGGCTACCTCGAGCACGTCTTTTCCTCCTGTGACGCCACCTTGGCCAAGACCCCATTTGTCGTCGAGCTGGCGGACGACTGGATGGCGAGCGAGGATGCCGTGCGCCGCTGTTGTGGTTACGGCTTGCTCTACGAGATTTCCAAATGGAAGAAGAAAAGCGCCCCGGACGATGCCTATTTTTTGGAGCGCATTGCCCATATCGCCGAGAACTTCGACCGCGAGGAGAAAGCCGTGAAAGGCTCCATGGGCGGCGCCCTCATGGGGATTGGCAAGCGCAATGTGAAGCTCAATCGAGCGGCCGTGAAACTGGCCCGCGTCATCAGTCCCATCGATTTGAGTTCCGAGGGCCGAAGCTGTGAACCCTTCGATGTGGTCAAGCATCTGACGAGTGACTACTTGAAGGAGAAGCTTGGTGTGTGAGATGTGGGGTCATGAGATGGTGCCATTGCGGAGAGTGCCGACAGCTTTCAACTAACCTCGACCGTATCCGGGAATCGTGATCACAAGGGGAGTTGCTCAACGGTGTTGATCCAGTCTTCGGGAGTCGTTGCCTTAGAAATGAGTTCAAGATCGCGAACATACTGCCCAATGGTTCCCCTAAGCTGGTGTCCGAAAATCAGGCCGGTAAACGGTTTCCCCATACGTTGCCACTGCTCAGCGAGGGCGCGGAATCGAATATCCTGGGTGAACAACACGCGGCCAAGATCTGACGATCGCTCAAGGAGTATGTCGTCAGGAGTCTCAGTGGTATCGTCCTCTTGGGCGGTAAGAACGTCAACCCCTCGTTTGCGCAACTGATCTGTCAGTGCTCGCGGCACATGGACGTCCATGTACAGTTGGATCAAGGCCTATGCGGAGCGAAGTTTCTTCAATCGCAGGCGCAGAGGAGACGACTCGTTGCGAGCGTGTTTCTCCAGGCGGGTGAGTTCGCTCTCAATTTCGGATTCGATCGACTCCACGTGGTCAAAGTAGTAGGCAAAAGCCGAGTGCACTTCGGCAGGATGGAGGTGGGAATATTGGCGACAGATCGCGTCCGCGTCCCAGCCGTAGGCAAGGTGATCGGCGATGAGCTGGGACACCCGTATACGCGGCAGACGCTCGAGCCGACTGGTTCCATCTTCATCGAGTGCTATGTGCGGGTAGTTCAGTTTTGCAGTCACACCCCCAAGCTGGGCCAGATTGACTGGCCAGTCAATATCCGTTAGAAATCTCACTCATGCTTCGCTTCCTCAAAGAACCCTTAATACACTTTTTGATTCTCGGGGGAGGCTCTTCCTCTTATTTGGCTGCACGGGTTTGGGTTTGCCGCCGTGTTGGGCGAGATCGGGCTGCCGGAGAACGAGATCCCCACCTCCCTCCTCTTTTTCAATGTGGGGGTGGAGATCGGTCAGCTGTTGTTCATTGGCGTGTTGATCGCGGTGGGCGCGGTCGTCGTCGCCGTCTACCGGACGGTCTTGCGGTCACCTCTCCGTCCTGCGCTATGGCAGCCGGTGACGGCTTACTTGATTGGGACGGTGGCGTGCTATTGGACGATCGAGCGGATCGCGAGTTTCTAGCGTTTGACCGCCCGGGTATGTATTTATCCGGGCAGGCTATTCGACTTTTCTGTGACAGCGGTGCGTCGATCGAACGGCCATGCGTGACAGTGTGAACTTCCTTGGGAATTGTCTGGCAAAGAAAAATGGAATCCGTTAAGGAATCCGATGGGGGATGCGGATCGTATAGCGGTATGGGGATGTCTTGATTTGGAGTTCGGTCAGCGATCCGGCAGGCAGGTATAGAACTCATTGAACCACCAACGACCACCATGATGATGAAGCGATTGAATGGATTAATCTTCTCGGCAGTGCAGATGCTGCTCATTCCCTGTGTTTCCATGGCACAGGACAAACCGAATATTCTCGTCATCTGGGGAGATGATGTGGGGCGAGCCAACATCAGTGCCTACACGATGGGAATGATGGGATACCACACGCCCAATATCGATCGCATTGCGCGCGAAGGCATTCTCTTCACCGATTACTATGGTGAGCAGTCGTGCACGGCGGGGCGTTCGTCATTCATCATGGGACAGAGCGTTTTCCGCACCGGTCTCTCCAAAGTCGGCCTGCCGGGGGCCAAGGAGGGCATGATGACGGAGGATCCCACGATCGCCGGTCTCTTGAAGGACCAAGGGTATGTCACGGGTCAGTTTGGCAAGAATCACCTGGGGGATCGCGACGAGCATCTGCCGACGAACCACGGGTTCGACGAGTTCTACGGAAACCTCTACCATCTCAACGCCGAGGAGGAGCCGGAGAACGAGGACTATCCTGGCGACATGAAACTGGCAGACGGGAGAACCTTCCGCGAGGCCTTCGGGCCGCGAGGCGTGATCAAGTCCTCAGCGGACGGCGAGATTGAGGACACAGGACCGCTGACGAAGAAACGCATGGAGACGGTGGATGATGATACCGTGTCGGTGGCGATCGATTTCATCGAACGTGCCCATCAGGCGGGCAAGCCGTTCTTTGTCTGGTGGAGCGGCACGCGCATGCATTTTCGCACCCATGTGAGTGATGAAAAAATGGCGCAGATCAAAAAACAGTATCCCAATGCGGATGAATACACTTGCGGCATGCTGGAGCACGACATGCACACCGGCCAGTTCCTCAAGGTGCTCGATGATCTGGGAATCGCCGACAACACCATTGTGCATTACTCCACGGATAACGGGCCGCACTACAATACCTGGCCGGATGCGGCCTCGACGCCGTTCCGCGGGGAGAAGAACACCAACTGGGAAGGTGGATGGCGCGTTCCGTGCGCGCTTCGTTGGCCGGGCGTGGTCAAACCGGGATCGATTTCCAACGGGATCGTCCATCACATGGACTGGTTGCCGACCTTTCTCGCGGCTGCGGGCAAAGGCGACATCAAAGAAGATCTGCTAGATGGCTATCAGTCTTCCGCCTTGAACCGCAATTACAAGATTCATCTCGATGGCTACGATCTCACGGCGCATCTCAAGGATCCGCAGGGTGTGGCCAGCCCGCGCAACGAGATCTTTTATTTTTCCGATGACGGGGACCTCACCGCCTTGCGCTACCGTGATTGGAAGCTCATTTTCATGGAGCAACGGGCGGAGGCGACTTTTCAGGCGTGGATGGAGCCCTTCGTCCCCTTGCGTGTGCCTTTGATTTTTAACCTGCGGCGCGATCCCTATGAGCGATCGCAAATCACTTCCAATACCTATTTCGATTGGTTGATTGATCGCGCCTATTTATTGGTCCCGGCCCAGGCCTTTGTGGGAAACTTCCTCAAGACCTTTCAGGAGTATCCTCCGCGGCAAAAGGCAGCTTCCTTTTCATTGGAAAAAGTCATGGCGAAGCTCACCGGACCAGGTTTTCACTGACTGACCTTGGATGGTGAGACGCCTGCGGGCCGATCGCTTTCGGCTTGGCGGGGAGGCCTAACTGAGATTGAATTGGGTCATGAGAACA
Organism: Verrucomicrobiales bacterium; assembly: GCA_028281705.1. Lineage (GTDB taxonomy): Bacteria > Verrucomicrobiota > Verrucomicrobiia > Verrucomicrobiales > DEV007 > JAACDM01. Next base: position 1,637 of record JANQJH010000653.1, on the reverse strand, counting down.
TGGATCTTTGTGGTGCTGTCATTGATGAGCGTTCTCGGGGTCGCTCGTGCCCAGAACGACGAGCAAGACCTCGCCAAACAGTTGGCCAATCCGATCGCCTCGTTGATCAGTGTGCCCTTGCAACTGAACTACGACGAAGGATTCGGACTTGGTGATGAGGGGTCCATCTGGCGGCTCAATATTCAGCCGGTGATTCCGTTCTCCTTGAGCGAAGAATGGAATCTCATCTCGCGCACGATTCTTCCAGTGATCGATCAAGACGACTTTCCCTTTGAGGGAGACAGTGAGACGGGAATCGGCGACGTCGTCCAGAGTTTGTTCTTCTCTCCCAAAGAGCCGGCTGGCCGAGGCTGGATCTGGGGCGCCGGTCCGGTGTTTCTGGTTCCCACGGCGAGCGACGACGTCTTGGGCGCCGAACAGTGGGGGATTGGCCCCACGGCGGTGGTGTTGCGACAGACCGGTCCTTGGACCTATGGAGCCTTGGTGAACCACCTGGAGTCTTTTGCCGGGGAGGACGATCGCGCGGACGTGAGTCTGACGCTTTTGCAGCCCTTCCTCAGTTATATCACGGAGACGAAGACGACCTTCACCTTGAATTCGGAATCCACCTACGATTGGGAGGTGGAGCAGTGGTCGGTGCCGATCAACTTCATGGTCAATCAAATGGTGAGGATCGGCAATCAACCGCTTCAAGTCGGTGTCGGCGCACGTTACTGGGCGGATGCGCCTGCTTCCGGCCCGGAGGGCTGGGGCTTCCGTTTTCAACTGACCTTTCTCTTTCCCAAGTGAGGGATCGTGTTGTTTTTTGCATGAGCAAACACTAACGAAATGATTAAACGAAATCACCATCCCCTATCACGGAGGCTTGCTTGTATCGGAGCGAGTTTCATCGCCATTGGATTCTTGGGGGCTTGTTCTTCCATATCGGTGAATTCCGATTCGGATCCCAATGTCGATTACAGTCAATATCGCACTTTCATGGTGCGTCCTGATCCCATTTCTTCGACGGGTGGGACCCGGTTGGACTCGCCCTTCTTGCAGCAGCGGTTGACTCAGGCGATCAACCAGGAACTGGCGGCGAAAGGATTGACGCCTGTCGGTAGTCGGAGCGAGGCCGACCTTCTGGTGGGGTATCATGTGGCACTCAAAGACAAGCTGGACGTCAATGTGATCAATGAAGTTTACGGCTATCCCTCGAGTGCGCTGGTGTACCGGGGCGCCTACGGTCGCTATGGGCGTTACGGCCGTGGCTATTATGGCGTTCCGCTGGTGGAGTCGAGGACTGTGGTCGATGCCTACGAGCAGGGAACCCTGGTGCTCGACATGGCGGATCGGAAGCTTGGGCGCTTGGTCTGGCGCGGAGTCGGGCAGGCGCGCGTGCACGAAGCGAGTTCACCGGAGAAACGCCAGGCGCGGATTCGCGAGGCCGTGGCGAGTATCTTGGCGGAGTATCCGCCGGGTTAAGTGAATGGAGGCCGAACGGCTGAAGGCTCAATGTTAGCGTTGACCATCAACTTCCTCGATTCGATGCTCGAATACCTCAGATGGCCGGGAGCCGATGGAGTAGGGATAGTTTAAGTGTGAGTTCCGGGATAGGGCCGCCTGGCCGAAGCCAGACGACGCCCCCCACAGATCCG
>JANQJH010000423.1 GCA_028281705.1 Verrucomicrobiales bacterium | reverse complement strand
CGACGGGCGGATCACCGTCCACTGGAGGGGCGTCGACGGGATCGCCGGTGGGAACGGGATCGCCGGTGGGAACGGGATCGCCGTCCACCGTGATTACGGGTGCGGCCTCGGCCTCGTCGGCGGTCTTGGCTTCGGCCGCAGCAGCCTCTCCAGCGGCCTTGGCCTTGGCTTCAGCAGCCGCCTTGCCTTCTGCCGGGGTGAGGGCGGGGATGCTCAAGTGGGGGAGACGTTCGCGGCGCTGCGTGGCGGTGCGGTTGAGCGAGGTGTTTTCGCCGGCCCGGGCTTCGAGGTCTTCGAAGGCCACCTGGGCTTCGCCGAAGAGCGACTTGGCCTTGTCCACATCGCCGGCTTTCATGGCTTCCAGTCCTTGCGCGGTGAGCGCATCTCCGAGGCGAAGCAGGGCCGTTTGGCCGATGAAACCCGGTGCGGCGCCGGCAGCCGAGGCTTCCCGAAGGAGGTTGACCGCGGCGTCGAGATTCCCTCTGACGTGTTCCTGCAAGCCGAGATCGCTGACGCCCTGGAGGTAGAGGGGATGATCTTTGCGGGCGGCGACGAAGGCCTTGAGGGCCGAGTAGCTTTCGTCGTCCTTCTCTTGGGACTTGAGTTGCCCCACGATAAGGAGTTCAGCCGTCCCGGCCACGACGGAATTGGGATAATCTTTCGCCACGGCCTGGAGTTCTTCGATGGTCTCCGCGCCGGTGAGAGCGCCCGCGGCCTTGGCGGCTCCCGATTCGCGCACGTAGGTGAAGGCGACGAAGCCGACGATGATGATGAGCGCGGCGACGACGGCGAGAAACAGCTTGTTCTTGTTCTGCTCAAAAAACTCCTCCAGCTGCGAGTTGTCGTGCTCGATCTTCGCAACGGGGACTTCGGAGGAGGCGGGTGCCTGATCGGATGGGGTGGCCATGAGTATCGTGTCTGGGGCGGTGAATGTACGGTCCTGAGCACCCGGGGCCGGGTGCAGGGAACGGACCTATTAGCTTAGTGGTCTGGGCACTGCAACCTTATTCATGGGGCGGCGAAAAGGGGATGGATCTCCGAGGAAAACGCTTGGCGGAATCCCCTGCCGCGTGCTTTAGGACAGGCATGGCCTCTCTGCTTTCTGAAGAAGAACTCGATGCGGCGCTCCGCGGGGTGCCCCGGTGGAAATACGACCTTCCAGGCAAACGCATTTTTCGCGAGATCAAGTGTCGGGCCTTCATGGACGGGATCGATCTCGTGCGGGACGTCGCGGAACTGGCGGAAGACTGCAATCATCACCCCGACATTGATATTCGCTGGACGACCTTGACCTTTTCCCTGACGACCCATTCGGCGGGCGGCTTGACGGAGAATGATTTCGAACTCGCGCGCGAGATCGACGCTCTGGTGGACTGATTGACTGGCGCCGACGGGGAGCACCGAGGATTACAAATCGTCGGGTTTCTGCAGGAGAGCGGCGACGTGGGCCAGCAAGCGGCCGGCGGCTCCTCCGTCGAGGATCCGGTGGTCGAAGCTCAGTGTCAGAGCGGCGCCGGTGACGGGAACGAAGGCGTTCTTGGTCTCATCCCACACCGGCTCCTTGCGGCCGCGGCCGAGGCCCAACACGAGATTCTGTTCCGGGAGTGGGATCGGGGTGGCCCAGACGATGCCAAAGGTCCCAAAATTGGTCACCGTGGCGATGCCGGCTCCCGTGGCTTCGGGGGGCAGCCGGCGATTGCGGGCCTGCTGCACGAGCCGATCGTAGATGGGTACGAGTTGGGCCAGGGGTTTGCGGTCAACGTCCCGGATCACGGGGACGAGGACGCCATCCTCGACTTCGACAGCGAAACCGATATCGACCGCCTTGGGGTGGACGATCTGGGATCCCACGAGGCGGCCGGCCACGGCGGTGTTTTCCGAGAGGGCGAGGGCGAGAGCGCGGATGAGGTAGAGTGCGGGACCGGGTTTTTGCTGCGCGGTTCTCCGGTGGTCCAGGAGGGCGTCGAGTTCCACGGCGGAGCCTACCGTGGCCAGGGGGCGGGTCCAGCTGCGCCGCATGGAATCCGCCACGGCAATCCGCATGGGGGATGCCGGCGTCATTTTGCTGCGTTCCAGTTCGGCGACGAAATTCTCAAAGTCCTCCACCGTGACGCGGCCGCCGGAACCACTGCCGGCCACGCCCGCGAGATCGGCCTTGTTCAATCCGAGCTCGACCATGCGGGCCTTCAATCGCGGGGAGAGGTAGCTGGCACCAGTTGCCTTGGCGGGTACGGGCAGGCCTTCAATGGTGGGCTTGACGGTCGGCTGGGCCTGTTCTTCGTGCGGAGCCGGGGAAGTCGGTTGCGAGAGCTGGTCATCTTCGACCTTGAAATGCACACCTTCGGTCTCTGCGGGCTCGCTTGGGGGCTTGGTTTCCTCCGATTCGGCGGGGCTGGGGCTCTCGCTTTGGCTCAGGCCGAATCGGCCGGCATCCTCGTCATTGACCGTGAGGTAGCCGAGGGTGGCACCGACGGCGTAGCTCACGTCCGTGTCGGCGGTGATCCGTTCGATGACGCCATCGCAGGGGGTCGTCACGCTCATGACCGCCTTGTTGGTCTCCACTTCCATGATTTCCTGATCGGCCGTCACGGCATCCCCCGGCGTCACTTGGATGTCGACCACGATGGCTTCCGCGATGGACTCGCCCAGCTGGGGCATGGTGATGGGAATATGGGGCATGGGCTTCGCTCGCTTCGCTTGGGTTCAAGCGTCCGGGAAATGGCGGGATGGTCAATGATTAACTTCCCGGGAGAGGCGTTGCCGGTGGGGCCTTGTGGTGCCTTAGTGCTCGCATGTTCAGGCATCCATTTCGATTCTTTATTCTCTTTCTCGGTCTGCCTCCCGGTTCGGTTTCCGTTCTCCAGGCGACGGATTCCACGGTCGGCGTGTCCTTGGCCGCCTGGCTGCGTCAGCCGCGGAACGAGCGGCCGCCGCTGGAGGAACAGGCCTTTGCCTCGGCGCCGCTGACTGAACGCCAAGCCGCGGTCGTCAACCGGCTGCTCTGGGAAGACCTCGTGGAAGCCGACCGCAAGGGGCGGGAGGAGGAGATGGAGGCCAAGGAGATTGTGCTAGAAGATCACGTCCTCCGTTTTGCCTCCAAGCGGTTTGGCAGGAAGAAGCCCGAGAACGGCTGGAGTCTCTACATTTCCATGCATGGCGGCGGAGGGACGCGGCCCGAGGTCAACGATCGGCAGTGGCGCAACCAGATCGGCCTCTACGAGCCGAAGGAGGGCATCTATGTGGCGCCCCGGGCCCCGACGGACAAGTGGAATCTCTGGCATCGATCGCATATTGATCCTCTCTTTGATCGCTTGATCGAGAACTTCGTCATGCTGCATGAAGTGGATCCCAACCGCGTCTACTTCATGGGTTACTCGGCGGGGGGAGACGGCGTTTATCAGTTAGCCCCGCGCATGGCGGACCGTCTGGCGGCGGCGGCGATGATGGCGGGTCATCCCAACGATGCCAAGCCCGACGGTCTGCGCAATATTGGCTTCACCCTGCACATGGGGGGTGAGGACGGTGCCTACAAGCGCAATGAAGTCGCACGCGAGTGGAAGGTGAAGCTGGCGGAGCTCCGAAAAGCCGACCCCGAGGGGTACGCCCATGCGGTGGAGATCCACGAGGGAAAGGGCCACTGGATGGATCGCGAAGATGCGGCGGCCCTGCCCTGGATGGCGAAGTTCACGCGCAACCCGCACCCTCGCAAAGTGATCTGGAGGCAGGACGATGTCACCCACTCGCGGTTCTACTGGCTTTCCATGGCCCCCGAGGTGGCGAAGAAGGACCAGAGGATCGTGGCCTCGATCTCGGATCAGACCATCACGATCGAGGAAGCGGCGTCCGTGGCAGCCTGCCGGTTGCTCCTGACAGATGCCTTGATCGATCTCGATCAGCCCGTGCGCGTGATTTTCCAAGGGCGCCCGGTTTTTCAAGGCAAGGTGCCTCGCACGATCAAAACTCTGGCCCAGACTCTGGCCGACCGTCCGGATCCCACACAGAGATACTGGGGAGCGGTGGCCGTCGAGCTCGGGAAATAGAGGGTTAAAGTGAGAGGGTGAGGCCGGCGTCTCGCCGGTCTCACGTTGATTGAAGGAACTGCCCGTATCGGGTGGTTTACAGAACTTTTACACGGACGTCAGTTGGCGTTGACGCAAGGTGGTGCGGTCCATGCTTGGTTTAGGCTGTTATGAAGCTGACATCACCTTTCTTCTTCGTCTGCGCCGGCTGTCTGTCGGCGAGCCTGGCTTGGGCCCAAGACCGCGATCCCTTTGTGGAGGATGCACCGGCGGAGATTGATCCCTTTGCAGAGGATGCACCAGAGGAGATCGATCCCTTTGCCGACGATGCCCTGGAGCAGAGAGATCCCTTTGCAGAGGATTCTCCAAAGGAGATCGATCCCTTTGCCGACGATTCGTCGGGAGTGGCTTATACAGACCCCGTTCCATTTACCGGGGAACCGCCACGGCAGCGGGGCGATGATCCGTTTCTGGCGGACCCGAGAAAGAGCGTGAGCCAGCCAAATCACGGGGCCTTTCAAGCCAACGTGGCCTACTTCACGGAGTTCATCGAGATCGATCCTCTCACTTTGACTGGACTCATTTCCAGCGAAGCGATCGATCTGGGCGACGGTGGGCAGGTGCGCGCGGCAGTGGATGAGTATTTGGGAACGGAGAAGGCGACTCTGCTAGAATCCTGTCTCTTCACCGGGAGGTTTGGCCGGGGGAAACTCGAGGCGATGACGGAACTCCTCTACGGGGTGGAGTGGGATCCCGGAGAGGGGGGTGAGCAGAAAGGGGCGTTGGCCTCGCCGAAGATCGTCGATGGCATGGCCTACTGGCCACCTGCGCGGTTCCCGCATCCCACGACCTTTGAAATGCGGCCTGTGGGAACCACCATCGAGTTCGATGCCACGTGTTTGCCCTCTGGGGATGCGGTGCAGTTTGAGACCGCGGCCGAGATGGTGAGGTTTGACGGAATGTCACGCCATGTGGAGGTGGATCTTGGGGATCAAAAAAAGAGTCCGGCGGCATCGACGCCCCTCATCGCCACGCTACGAGCGGTCGGGCAGTTTTCCGAACGTTTTGGCGGCACACTTTGGTTAGGGACGTCCCGCCGGGACGAGGGCCGGCCCGTGCTGGTTTTCATGCGGATCAATCGCCTACAGAGAGCTGAGGCGGTCGCTCCGAATCCGCGGTATCCCAACGCCACCGTGGTGACTGAGTTTATCGAGGTGGATGCAGACTGGTTCAATCAGTCCATCAGGGAATTGGGTCAGGGCGATCTCGATTCCAATGGCCTGCGGGATGAGGTCCAGGGAGAGCTGGCCGGAGGGGCGTTTTCCATTGTTGATGTGGTCTCGATGTCGGGTCCCTTCGGCCAGGAGTTGGTGAGTGAGGGCGTGGTGGAGCGCATTTACCCGACGGAGTACGATCCGCCGGAGCTACCGACTTATCGGGAGCCCGAGGGATTGGCGCTGCGATTCTGGGCGCCGAGCGCCTATCCCACCCCCACGGCATTCGAGACGCGCAATACGGGTGTGACCACGAGGGCGAAGGTGGTGGATCGCGGGTTGGCTCAGGGGTACACCGTGGCCTATTCCGGTGAGATCGTGCGCTATGCGGGTGAGCGGGCAGTGAATGAGTTGGTGACCCCGAGCGGGCGGGAACCTCTTTGCACCATGCCGGTCTTCAATACCTTGCGCGTGACGGGCAATCTCTATCTGCGCCCTGGAGAAGTGGTGCTGGCGGGGGCGATGACCCAGAGGGCCGGGGTCGACGAGCCGCAGAGTGATCGCCGGATTCTGGTGTTTCTTCGGCTCGCCAAGTAGGTGGGGATCGACTAGCGTTTCTTCTTGATCTGCGATCATGAAATGGGACGCCCCCGAGATTTTGCTTTCCGTTTTCATCATGGGCGGCGGGCTCTGTCTCCTTGGCAGTGCCTACCTTGCGCGTGAGGAGGTGGTGGAGCGTGTGGAGCGATCCCGGGGGGCGCATGAGACCTTCATCAAGCAGCTCGACCTCGAGATTGATCGATTGACCTCACTCTATCAATCGCACCTCAGGCGCTTGGCCTCGATCAAGAGTCCGGCTGACGTGGCGGCCATTGAAGGACTGGGGAGAACGATACGCGGGGTGGAACATTTTTCGCTCCTCTCCCTCTCGGCCACGAGCCCGACGGACTATCACCTTGAGATCCGTGAGGGCGCGGGCGAAGAGGCTGAGCTGCCCGTGCCGGTCTTCGATTTGCAAGAGGTGCCGCTCGGGAGAGAGGGCGTGTTGCTCGATGCGGGGCGCCTGTCGAGGCGTGGTCCAGGAGGTGAGGGGTGGATTGATGAGCCGGGCAAGCCCTTGTTCTACTGGTATCATCGTCAGG
>JANQJH010000038.1 GCA_028281705.1 Verrucomicrobiales bacterium | reverse complement strand
GACCCAGGACAACGATCTCCTGGATCGCCTGGCGGCCGATGATCGCCTGGGCATCTCGCGAGAGCGCCTGGAACAACTGTTAGACGAAGGCAAACAACGCTGCGGGAATGCGCAGGCTCAGGTGGATGGGTTCGTCTCGCAGGTGGATGATCTGGTGGGCAGGTATCCCGAGGCTGCGGGTTATCAGCCGGGATCGATCCTTTAGCTAAAGCGTATTTCGAATAGGGTTTTGTCCTCCCGGAAACAGCGAGGGACTAAAGTCCCTACCACTTTCCCGCAACATTTCACGGCTAATCTTACGGTGTGACGGCGCGGACGCGGAAGAAGCGGTTGGTGGAGGAGGCGCCGTAGGTTCCGGGCTCGGCACTGGTCCAGGTGACCAGGTCTGGGCTGGCTTCGAGAAGGATCTGCACGGGGCCGGTGAGATCACTTGGAATGACGACCGCATTGGAAGGGACGGAACCACCACTCTCGACAGGAGTTTTCACCGAGGCCTTGGATTCGGTGGCGACGAGTTTGAATCCCACTACCGTGCTGTTGTTCAAGATCACGGTGGCGGGGCCAACGAGAGGCAGCGGATTCCCCACGGTGACCTGACCGCGGTTCCCGTTGATCGATCCCCGATTGGTGCCATCGAGATCGAGGGTGACCGCCGGTCCACCTGACTTCTGGTAAGTGAGCTTGGCACTGTTTCCTGGCACAAACACCACAAGGGCCGTTTCCCCAGCCTCGACGCTCATCCGATCGTTGAGACCGGCAAGGGTGGCCCATCGATCGGCCCAGCCGGACCCGGCGGTCCCAAGGAAGACGGCGAGAAAGGCAATGAGGCGTGATGACGATGGGCGGGAGCGGGAGCTTCGTTTCATAGCAGCCGCGTTGAACGAGTCCCGACATCACATTATTCAACCAAACCGGCTGCTTCGCTCGGTCGCATTCAAAAAAACAGGCTCTCCTCATCTGAGGAGAGCCCGTTGTGGCGAAAAAATAACTGACGCGTGAAAGAAGAACGCCGTCTCCTTTAACGAACGGATCAAGCTTCGACTTCTTCCGGCTCCTGGCCTTCGCCGCCGGCTTCTTTCTCGGCTTGCTCGCTCTTCTCTTTCATGGCGGCTTTGCGGCTCATCTTGACCCGGCCCTTGTCATCGATGCCGATGCACTTGGCCCAGACCATGTCGCCCACCTTGACGACGTCTTCCACGCGCTTGACGCGGAAGTCGGCCAGCTCGGAAATGTGAATCATGCCGTCCTTGCCGGGCAAGACCTGCATGAAGGCGCCAAAGTTCGTCGTGGAAACGACCTTGCCGTGATAGAGTTCGCCCACTTCGATCTCCGCGGTGATGGCCTTGATCATCTGCACGGCGCGCTCGAGGCCCTCGGCCTTCACGGCGTAGATGTTCACCGTACCATCGTCCTCGATGTTGATCTCGGCGCCGCTCTCGGCCTGAATCCCGCGGATGATCTTGCCGCCCGGTCCGATGATCTCGCCGATCCGGTCCTGCGGGATCTTGATGGTCTCGATCCGCGGGGCGTATTGACTGAGTTCGCCCGGCTTGGAAATGGCGCTGTTCATCACGTCCAAGACCTTGCCGCGGGCTTCCTTGGCCTGGTTGATGGCCTCTTCAAGGATGGAGAGCGGAATGCCAGGCAGCTTGAGATCCAACTGGTAGCCAGTGACGCCTAGTTCCGTGCCACAGAGTTTGAAGTCCATGTCGCCAAAGAAATCTTCGGAGCCGATGATATCCAACAGGGTGTGGTACTTCTTCATCACGCCGTCGTCGCCAAACTCGGTGACGAGGCCGACGGAGATCCCGGCGACCGGGCGCTTCATGGGCACGCCGGCGTCGAGGAGAGCCATGCTGCCGGAACAAACCGTGGCCATGGAGGTGGAGCCGTTGGATTCCATGACCTCACTGGAGATCCGGATGGCATAGGGGAAATCTTCCTGATCGGGCAAGGCGGGCTCGATGGAGCGCTCTGCCAGGGCACCGTGACCAATTTCACGGCGGTTGATGCCGCCCATGCGACCAGTTTCACCCACGCTGAAGGGGGGGAAGTTGTAGTGGAGGAGGAAGCGCTTGGAGTCTTCGCCACCCGTGTAGTTGTCGAAGTACTGCTGATCATCCATCGTGGCCAGGGTGCACAAGCCCAGGGCTTGGGTCTCACCACGGCTGAAAAGGGCGGATCCGTGCGTGCGGGGAATGAGGCCCGCCTCGGCGGAGAGGACGCGAAGCTCGTTCGTTCCCCGGCCATCACAACGCTTGCCCTTCTCCAGAATGCTGATGCGGAACGCCTTCTTCTGCAGGAAATCGAAGGCCTGATTGATTTCGAAATCGTCCGCCTCGGGGTCCTTGGCCAGAATGGCCTCGGTGACCTCCTCGCGCAGGGCCTCGACGGCCTTGCCACGGGCGACCTTGCCCTCCGTATAAATGGCTTCTTCAATGCGATCGCCGGCCACCTCGTAGGCGACGTCGAGCAACTCCTGCTTGGCCACGGAAAGTTCGACTTCGCGCTTCTCCTTGCCCGCCTTGGCCACGAGTTCCTCCTGCATCCCCACGAGCTTGGTCACGTTCTCCTGGGCGAAATGGAGGGCCTTGATGAACTCGTCCTCGGACAACTCATCGGCCGCACCTTCGATCATGATGACGTCGGTCTTGTTCCCCACGTAGATGAGGTCGAGGTCGCTGTTCTCCCGCTCGGCGTGGGTGGGATTGACGACGAACTGCCCGTCGACCCGGCCAACACGCACGGCGCCGATGGGACCGGCAAAGGGGATATCCGAAACGCAGAGAGCAGCGGAAGCACCGTTCATCGCCAGGATGTCGGCATCATTCTCACCATCGGCGCTGAGCAGCAGGGCGATGATCTGGGTGTCGTAGAGGTAGCCTTTGGGAAAGAGCGGACGCAACGGGCGGTCCGTCATCCGGCAGGTGAGGATCTCCTTTTCCGTGGGACGGCCTTCTCGTTTGAAGTAGCCACCGGGGAAGCGGCCAGCCGCGGAAGCCTTTTCCTTGTATTCGACGCTGAGAGGAAACCAGTCCTGGCCCTCGCGGACGCGGGTGGCGGAGACGGCGGTGACGATAACGATGGTGTCGCCCAGCTGGACGGTCACGGCCCCGTCGGCCTGTTTCGCCATCTTGCCGGTTTCAATGGTGATGGATTGCGAGCCGATCTGGCCCGACACATTTTCAATACTCATGGATGGTAGTCGTTGAGTGGGTTGGTGTTTCTAGGTTTCCCGCTCAACGAACGAACTCCACCGGCCTGCAAACTTCGGGTGCCCAAGGAATCAAGCGATGTCCTCTGGAACGCGGAGTTTACCTGCCAGCAGAGGATCAGACACTGCCGGGAATGAAAAAACTCAGCCTGCACACGAGGTACAGCGCTGAGTTTGAAATACTTGGCCATGCGTGGGCTTCTACCGGTCGGCCAAGACACGTGTTGGTAAAAGCCATGGTTGCTGGAGCTTACTTCTTGCTGGCTTGTCGGCGGCGAAGCGAGGCTAGCGGCGCAACTT
>JANQJH010000572.1 GCA_028281705.1 Verrucomicrobiales bacterium | reverse complement strand
CCGCATGGCCGTGCGGCATGGGTCGGCTGGCCGTAGATCCGGACAGACGCGCTGTGCGGCAAGCACGGTGATGCGGGTGGTTGGCAGGGGTTGGAGAGCAGCGGCCGTGACAGGGATGAGTCCGCTCTCCAAGCGAAGCGGGGAGTGGGCGCATGCCTGGCGCGGCCGCTGCGGGGTTGGGGGTGGTTGGTGCGGAGCTTCTTTAGGGGCCGAGCGTTAGCGAGGGGGGATTTCTACGAACGAACATCAATACTACTAACAATACCCTCTCGAAACAGATGTAGGCACGACTGATCCACGACCATTCGCCAGATAAGTTCTCTCTTCGAAGTCTTGTAATGCACACATAGAACTGGTTTCTCCGGGGAACTAATAAGCTCTGGTATAGGTGCGATTCGGATAGAAAAATGCTGACCCAACGTCTCGGCCAATATCACTGAGACTTCCAAAGATGGGTCGCTACGCCAATCCGCTAGTGATTTTTCAAGATCTCGGATTTTATTACTCGGAACAATTACTTGGTTCAAGGTAGTGCTGACGTCATCTATCAGCTCAGCATCATCTGTGTGCGCCAATCGATCCCAAACTTGCCCTGTCATAGTAATCCGCAGGGCCCAGACATCAGTATCCCACGTAACTATTCTGAACCAGATTTTTTCCCAGCCATTGCTTGAGCATACCATGAAATCGCAGCTATCATCCATATTCATTAGTTCGGATTCCTTCCCCGTCCCCCAGACCCTTTCGCCACTCGCGAGTGTTCCTCTTTGGGATTAACGTTTCTCTCTCCCCCAATATGGGCGGTCTTGCCTTCCGATGTATGTGTGCTCTTCAAATTATGCCCGGGAGGTTGGTCGGGGATGGGAACGTCAGGATCTGGCTCTAGCCCCAGTTGTCTTCTTGTTTCAGATTGCCTTCTACTAACAGCCTCTGGACTATAAGGGTCGTTTTTCAGCGCAGGGCTGACCGTCGTCGTGCCACTCGGTTTCGGGGCCCTCTTTGATATTACAACGCCCGTAACTATTGCCATTCCCAGATACGCGATGTCTTCCTGAGCAAGCTTGGCACCTTCATCTACAATCGCCTTCGCCGTCTTAACTACGCCTTGCTCTTTTACCGTATTCGCTAACTGTACGGCTTCCTCAGCCGCCACGAGAGGATTGACGCTATGTCCTGCTGATCCTGTGGCCAGCGCTGCTTTTGCAACCACCTTCGCCGGCTCGGGCACTTCCGACTTATTGATCTCCTTTCGCGCATTGTCGATCTGACCTGGTAACTCGGCATTAACGCCACTCACACCACTCCACACCATCGGTGCCACTTTCCACCACGTGAGAGGATTACCGCTAATCTCACTCGCATACTGTCGCGCCCTATTATACCCAGCTTGTCCTGCAGCCGTTTCGTAAAGCCCCAAAGGATCCCAATGTGTCCACGGATTCTGTCTGACATAGGTGTAGAGGTTGGGTCCATCGACAAACCCGGCCGGGTCACGCTGATAAAAAATGTTGAACGGGATGGAACGGACGCGGTAGCCCGCGTTCAATGCGGCGAGATCTTTCAGCTCGTCCTTGGTGTTGGCTCGCTGAGGATCCGTATTGCTCCCGCTGGTGTCGGCGTCGAGATGGTCGCCGAAGGCACCGTAAGCGGTCTGCCATAGGGCGCTGGTGCCAGTTGAATTACTCTTGGTGACGACATCTCCCCGGCCATTGTAGTGGTAGTAGGAGACGGTACTGCCTCGATGAGCATAGAGCACGCCGCCGACGCCCCCGCCAAAATCCGATCCGCGCACATAGTGCACGCTCGGAGTGCCCGTGGCGCCGGAGCTATTGTATTCCTGAACGCTGGTTCCCCCGCTGAAGGTGGACGTGGTATGGCCGAAGGAAGTGCTGCCTGGAGTTGTGCTGCGCTCGTAGCGGTGGACTCGCCGGGTTCGGTAGTCGTATTGATACAGGTAATCACGTTCGCCTGGCAGGACGGTGCCGTCCGGGACACGGTAGTTATTCGGCAAGGTGGCCTTGACTAACCGATTCTCATGATCATAGGCGTATCCCAGCGTCTCGGAGCCTTCATGCTGTGTCACGAGATTGCCTTTGTCGTCGTAGTGGAACGTGTTGGTCACGACGTTGTCTTTCTCGACCTGGTAAAGCTGGTTGCTGTTTCGCCCATTGGCGGTGTTCCCATAGGTGTAGTCCCAGATGCCAGCGGTAGCGGGTCCGGTTCCGGACGCCTCCTTCCGCATCCGGTTGTTGGCCCTGTCATAGTCGAAATCGGTCACCTGGGTATCGGATCCCCGCTGGATGGATTCTTGTGTCAACCGATAGGTGCGATCGTATGTCAACGACAGGATCCGATCGGCAATAGTGTTGTTCGGCTGGGTCTCCTCGATCCGAATGACGTTTCCTGCGTCATCATGCCACTGTTCCACCAGCGAGAAGGGAGAACTCGCTCCGTTCTGGCGCACATCGATGGAAGTGACACGATTCCGGGCGTCGTGGTCCCGCGTTTCAATGAGGCCATTGGGATAGACGCGCTTGTGCCAGTTGCCCACGAGGTCGTAACCAAACTTCGCCAAGCGACTGCCTTCGCTAGAGGTCGCCAACCGGTTGAGTTCGTCGTAGGTGTAGGTCATGGACTTGCCGCCGCCGCCATGGCTCACGGTCAGGCGATTCCCGGCCTTGTCGTATTCGGTCACGGTGTGGGTGACGTTGGCCGAGGTCTCGGTCTTCACACGGTTGAGGGTGTCATACGTATAGTACACGCTACGCAAGGCGTCCGGAGACGATGAATCGACTCCAATGACCACGGAGAGCAGGTTCCCCGCATCATCATACTCGTAGTGGCGATTATCGCTCTCTTTTCCTTCATAGATGACGGTTTGCAACCTGTTCTGATGATCATATTCGTAGCGGGTGCGTTCGACAACGAGACCGGGGTCACTGGTGTCGAGGACTTCCCGGGCAATGAGATTGGCGCCATCGTAGATCAGCCGCGTGCGTTCCCGCCGTGCGCCGTCGTCCGGATCAAAGGCCGTTTCCGTTTGGCGATTCAAGCCGTCATAGGTGAACCGCGTCTTTTGTCCCTCGCCGTCGATCACTTCGGTGAGGTTGCCGGCCAAGTCATACACGTTGGTGACCGTGATGTTAGTCGCATCATCCGCGCTGCCAATGGGGTCCGGTTGGATCTCGGTCGGATTGGTGGTGGTGGTCGATAGGCGATTGGCGGGATCATAGGTGTTCCAGGTCACCTCGAGGTTGACATTGTTGATGATGTCGCTCGCCGATCCAATCGTCATCTTCTCAGGATTGCCGTTGGCATCAAAACTTGTCAAGGTTGTCGTCGAGCCCGTGATGGGAGCGCCCCCGGAAGTGAGACCGATATTGGCGTCCGGCTGCACCACTTTGTAGGGACGGTTGGCGGCGTCATAAAACGTCTCCGTGGTGTAGGCGGCACTTGACGAACCCGCGGCCTTGGATACGGGTGGATCGGCACCGAGATTGATGTTGAGGCCTCTGCGATCGATGACCTTGGTCAGGTTTCCCGCTTCGTCGTATTCTGTTAGTGTAGCTGGCCGGTAGGTGGTGGCATTGGGGGCGTCGTAGACTTGGGGGCCCAGTTCAATGATCTTGCGATTGCGCGGATCATAGTAGAATTGAGTCCTATTGCCCTCGGGATCAGTGACGGCGTTCACGTTGCCATTGGGATCAAAGGTCCTGACCACCACGGGAGAACCGTTCCCTCGTTTCTTGCGGGCGGAGGCGCTGCCGGCCGTGAAGTCTGGCTGATAGAGGTGGGTTTGGCGCCCTGCTCCATCATATTCGAACTCGGTTTCCCGCCCTTCGGGATCGACGGTTTTCCAGAGCAAGTCCGTGCTGGTGTAATGATGGACGGTGGTGGCTTCATCGGTGGTGCCACGCGCGACGGTGATTTGCACGACACGCCCGAGGGCATCATGTTTCTGCTCGGTTTCATTTTCCAACGGGTCAATGGAGGTGACCGTTCTGTCGGCATCTCGATAGATCGAACGCGTTTCCGCGGGCGGTGCCCCGGTGGCGAACTGCGTTACCCTGGAGATCTCGCGATAGAGCCCGTCGCGCGCGATGAGAGTGGTGTAGTTGCGGGGATCAACGATGCGGGTGGGAGCCCAGCCTTCACTGTTGAAGAGAGTCGAGCCGGGGTTGCGGCGGGTGCCGGCGGGATCGCCCGGGTAGCTGTCTTCATACTCGAACTGGGTCGTGGCGTAGCTCGTGGCCACACCGTTGGCGCCTTCGTGAGGAGTGACGGTGGACGTCCGGCGCTGAGCGGCATCGTAGTGGTGGGTCGTAACATAGCCGCGCGGATCGGTGACGGTCTTGAGTGAACCGACGTGATTGTAGGTAAAGCTGGTTGAGAGATGAAGCCCATCATAACCGATGCTGGGGTAGTCATCGGGATCGACGATGGTTTCCTGGAGGCGTTGACGATTGTCATAGACGTGTTG
>JANQJH010000485.1 GCA_028281705.1 Verrucomicrobiales bacterium | reverse complement strand
CATCGGCATGTCCTTCCGTGAGCGAGGCTGCCGGGTGGGCGATGAAACCTCGCGTCTTACCACCAGAATCCGAATACTCACCCACGATATAGCCTTTATCATTGAGCCCAAACACCTCCACACCTGAAGCTCCCGGCGGATTGAAGACCGTGATCTCGCTGTCGGCATCGCGGAAGAAACCGGCGTTGCGGGTGAAGCTGTCGTCGTTCACCGTGCCAGCGATCTCGCCATTGTTGTTGATGTCGCCCGGTAAGGTGTGGGCCCAACCAGGCACCACGAATGGTTCGCTGAAGGTCCCGGCTTCCCAGGTGATCCCTTGCAGGTTGAAGTTTTCAGTCCATTTCCAACCCGCTTGCACGCCCGCATCGTTCAAACCCCGCGTCACCGTGCCCGTAGGCGATCCCTCGAAGGCGAAGTCTTGAATACCTCCATCATTGGCACGTTGATAGCTTCGAATAAAGAACGGATCGTTCTCGAACCAATAGCCATTCACCTGGCCACTATCATTGATTCGCCAAGCATAGGTGAAGGTTTGACCGTCGGGTTCGATAGTTGTGACAGAACCGTCTGGATCGCGAATGAATCCATATTGGATCTCGGGATCGTCGGCATCACGATAAAATCCCGCGACTTGGCCCGCACTGTTCATGCCTCCCGGAAATGTGCTGGTGATTCCGGTGATGTTGAAAGTAGTCAGGTCGTCGCCGCTCTGAACAAACCCCTGGCTCAAGCCAGCGTCATCAAGATAACGCCCCACCAACGTGCCGTCGTTCTGGATATCACTGATGGTTGTGGCTGAGGCGTTGGGAATCTCAAAGGTCTCGAAGGTGAAGGCAGGCAAACCAAGAGGCACTGGGTCGGCCGGCAGGGTGATCGCCCTTGGCTCGCCGGATTCGTTGACCTGGAAGTACAGCGTCGTCACGCCACTTTCGGTGTACGGGTCGACGCCAGGGTCGAGCGTACCGTTGCCGTTGGCGTCCAGGAAGGCTGATGCGACCACGTCGACTTCGTAGAAGCCGGGGTCGGTAAATGCGATGTTGATGTGATCGTGGCTGCCTTCCCGCAGCCAGTAAGTATCCTCCGCACCAATCCCGTCGGACGAAGCCATCCACACCCGCGGGCCTTCACTGCCGATCGAGTACATCGAGAATTCGCCCCCAGCCGGGCCGCGGACATCCGTCAAATCGAGCCGTATCCAGCGGCTGGTCGCGCCGACCCGCGGATCGGGTTCCAGGTAAGCGGCAAGTGTCCCCGGTATCGTTTCCTCCGCCCCCAGCCCGACGAACGGCAAATCCGGTGTTGGGGCCGCGGGTAGAACAAAGACGGTGTCGTCGGACTCGCCCAAGAAGTCCCATTCCGATCCAGTGGGGGCCGGTTCGGCTGAACTCGGGCCGGACACGATTAAGAGCCCGCCAGCCGGGTAAACGCCCTCAGGATCGTCTAGGTGCAGACTCAGGTCCCACTTCCCGTCGACGAAGTCCACCCCCAAATCGCCGTGCCCCGAAGTAAAGAAGTTCGACAGCGTCCGCTCGGGTCGGCGATTGAGCGTGTACACCTGACCACCCGTAAAACCGGCGCCAAGCGACTCTCCGCCAGCGTTGGTGATCGTCGCCTCAGACAGCACGTCCAAGCGAATCGTTCCGGTGCCGGTGCCTGTCCCTACCGTGACCATGTACGTCGCCTCGCTGCCCTCGACTTCGGTGACGGCCGCGGCGGTCACGCCGTCGGCGGTCACCTCGAAGTCGGCAATGTCCACACCGCTGACCGACTGATCGAATTCAACAGCAAACTGAACAGCATGATCGGCGGTGGGATTGTCATCGACTCGATTGATGGATGTCACCAACGGAGCGACTCCGTCGACAAAGACCTCCGAGGGGTCGGTCGCCGGGACGCCTAAGCCGTCGCCGGTGATGATCTCGCCGACCACGTCGACAAGAGACCCGCCGTTCGGATCGATCATCGTCCCCAGTTCGATCCCGTCGGTGTCGGTGACACCGACCGGCACGACGTAGCGGAATGTCAGCGTGTTCGTCCCCGATCCGCTGACGTAAGCGAATTCGACCTCGCTGCCGCCCACGGTCGCCGGGATGAAAGGCGACCCCGTCACGGTGACCGGTGACCCAAAATAAATGCCCACATCCACAAACTGGCCGGTCCGGTAAGTCCCCGCGGCAGGTTCGAACACGGCCGTGGCCGATTCGCCGGTCCGGTTCTCGGCGCTCATCACCGCTGTGCCGTACACGGCGGCCAGCACGTCTTTGTCTCCATCCTCATCCAGATCGACCACAGGCGTTGCCATCACGGCAGTACCGCCGGTGGAAGCGATCGTCCGCGCCGCCTCAAACTCCCCGAGCCCGTTGCCCGGCAACCAGGCGACCTCGCCGTTGGCGCCGCTGCTGACAAGCAGATCGATGTTGCTGTCGCCGTTCAAATCCTCGGCGGTCAACGCGAGGGGAGTCAGCACGGCGGTGGAGAGGACCTGTTGTGGCCCGAAGCTGCCGCTGCCATCGTTTCTGTACCAAGCCACCTTATTGTCATAAGACGACGACACCAGGTCGTGGTCGGAATCCCCGTCCAGGTCGACAGCGATCACGTTGAACGAACCGGACAGCTCAGATGAAACCGTTTGGGGCGCACCAAAGTTACCCGACCCGTCATTGGCGGCCCAAAGGATTGAGTTGCTGGGGAAATTGGCCGCGGCCACGTCGTTGTCGCCGTCGCCGTCCAGGTCGGCGAAGGCCAGACGGAACGTGAAGGGGAAGTCAATGGGAAGCGTACCGGCCAGGCCGAAGCTACCATCACCATCATTGGCATACCAAGTGATCTGACCGGGCTCCTGGCTGTTGGCCACGGCATCAAGGTCGCCGTCGCCGTCCAGATCAGCCAGGGCCAACCCAAGGAACCCGGGGGACACCCCCGGGAGATCGACGATCATCTGCCGGTCGCCGAACGTGCCCGAGCCGTCGTTGGGATACCAAGCCAGCCCGACACCACTTTCGGCCACAATCACGTCCTGGTCATCGTCGCTGTCCAGATCACCGGCGAGCGCATCGTCAACTCCGACTGCCGCCACGGGGATGGCGGCGCCGAACGCACCAGCGTCAAGAGGCAACCACGCAACCGAGCCGAACGATGGAACAAGAAGGTCCGAATCGCCGTCGCCGTCGAAGTCCACGAGATCTGCCCCGACCGGCCCGTCAGGCGCAGTCGAAACCACTTCTGGCAGCGCAAACGGCACGACGCCCTCGTCATGGTGATGGCCGACCTCAAAGTTTAGCGTGGACGGTTCACTCTCGATTGGTGTGCCGTCGGGCAGCATCGCTTTGATGACAAACGTGATGCTGTAGTCGCCCTCGGCGGTGAAGGTCCAATCCACATGGAAATGAGCTCCCGCCATGACGGTTAGGCGATCATCCGCGGTGATGCCATCGGCAGAATTGATCATGACGTTAGGCACCCCAAAGGCGTCCGTGTCGTAGACAAAGAAGTTTCCGGGACCGTCCACGGACACGAGTTCCACATAGGCGACGTCATCCATCAGGACACCGTTCTCCAACTCGCCCGCGGCGACTCCAAGGAAGAGAACGCCCGCTTGGGCATTTTGAGGGAGGATCCACAAAGGATCGCCGACATTGCCCAAGAAGGCAAAATCAGCATTGTCTGGAACGGAGGACTCGGCTTCTTCAGGCACGTTCAAGACCACCTCGCCAGGTTCCAATTCCATGTCGCTGGTTTCGTCGTGGATGTGCAACTCCAGCTCGCCATCCTCGAAAGCCACTTCCACATCGGCATGGCCGGCCGCAAGGTCGTCACCATGGTCATGATCGTGATCATGGCCATCGTCGTCATCCTCGTGATGACCCACCTCAAAAGCCAGGGTGACCGGTTCGCTCTCGATCGGCGTGCCGTCGGCCAGCGTCGCCTTGATGACAAAGGTGATGCCGTATTCACCCTCGGCGGTGAAGGTCCAATTCACATGGAAATGAGCTTCCGCCGGGACGGTCAGCCGGTCATCCGCGGTGATACCATCGGCAGAGTTGATCATCACGTTAGGCACACCAAAGGAGCCGGTGTCGTAGACAAAGAAGTTTCCTGGGCCATCCACGGACAGCAGCTCCACATAGGTGGTGTCGTCCATGAAGATACCGCTCTCGACCTCACCGGCAGCCACCCCGAGGAAGAGCACATTCGCTTGCGCGTTCTGAGGTAGGATCCACAAGGGATCCCCGACACTACCCAGGAAGGCGAAATTCGCCCCCTCTGGAATCGAGGACTCCGCGATCTCCGGCACATGCAAGACCACGTTCCCCGGTTCAAGTTCGGTATCTGTGGTCTCGTCGTGGATGTGCAACTCGAGCTCGCCATCTTCGAAAGCCACTTCCACATCGGCGTGGCCCGTCTCGAGTTCGACTTTTTTGCCCTCATGATCGTGTTCGTGGCCCTCCTCAGACCGTACGGGTAGGAGAAAGACGCCAAGCGCTAGGGCTGGCAGGATGAACCTGTGGAGTATACGTTGCATGAGAGTTAAGTAGGTCAAGAGTCGAGGATAACCCGAACGCGGTAGTAGTGGCGTTCGGTTGGGGATTCGGGTAGAGGCAAGTGGATAACTTCCCACTGGCTTCTCAATGATTCTTCGATGCGCATTCCGTCTTCAGACATCGGTTGCCAGGTCTCAAGGTCGCGCGAGGTCTCGTGGAAATACTGGATCTGGGGGGACGAAGACGCTTTTCGCCGACCATAGCAAAAATGCATCACACCCTCATCATCAGGAAGCAATTGAGGCGTCGTGATGTCCTCCAAATTGCTGAGGGATCCACTTTCACCAATTCTCGGATCCGTATCGAACGCGTATTCATGGAGATTGACGAAGCCGTCTCCGTCGGGATCGGATTGCGGTCCCGTGAGGGATCGATCTAGCAAGGATTGCGTCGAGAAATAGCCTGTGAGCCATTGAGCGTAAGCTCCCACTGCCCAGTGATAGGTGGCGATGTCCGAGGCGATGAGCTGCCCGGTCACCCGATGAGTGGCAGTGACTTGCAGATCGATTTCATAGATCCCTCGCCTCGAGAACCCCCAAGTGAAGTGCGCGTGACCGAGGGTGCCGCTGATGAAGTAGGCGTCTGTTTCATCAATCCCGTCAGAGGATGCCATCCAGGTCGTCACCCCACGCGTTGCCGAGGTGTTCCAGGTCGAAAAGTACCCGTCCTTCGAGGTCGTGTAATCCCCGTCGTTCGAGATGCCGGTGAATCGCACGTCCCGTAAGTGTAACGTGACCCAATCGTCGGTGGCATTGATGCGCGGATCGTCCTCGAAATAACGGGCAAAGGGGCCACGCACGATGATTCCCGGCCAAACGCAGTTCCAATTGGTCTGTGGAATCCACCAGAGCGGTTCGTTTGGTCCTACACCTAAGAAATCCCACTCAGAACCCTCCGCCCGATCGATGCGAGATCCGTTGGGGAAGGCATGATCGGCAGCGACCATGACGTTGTCGCCCGGCGCCAAACTGGGTATTCCCGGACCTTCCACCGGGTCATCGATCGGAAGCAGTTTCTCCTCATCAACCGCCAGAAAGACCTCCCATTTCCCATCAGCATAGATGTGAGTGAGATCAATGTGCCCCTTCTCCAGCGGCTCCAGCCCCTTCCTGGTTAAGAGCTGCTGCGCCTGGACGTCAAGCGTCGCCATCGTAACCAGGACTCCCATCACGCCAAATAAATTCTTCTGTGAGAGCGTTTGCGGAATATTCAGGAGTTTCATGTCTCTGCCAGAGTTGCGTAGGATTGGGCGTGTCCCCGTTAGACGTTCAAGGATCAAAGGCGACCCGTTTCAGTGTGACGCGTGAAACTCGGAAGCGTGCCGCAGGCGGCAAACTTGGGCGCCAGCGCGTCTCCCTCTTCGACTTGCTCCACCGATTGACGTTTGGCGAAATCCCATGGGTGAACTTCTTGGTTTTCGTTAAATCAAATAGCTTGGTTTTGCGTCTTACACGCGGAGCAGCAGCAAAGGTTTCCCAGGTGAGTCGCGATGAGCGAAAGACCACCAAGCGTAGTCAGGATGCTAGCCAAAGGGATGTGGAGTTCCCAACCGCCGTCCGCACCGGCTTGAAGCGTCGGGCAGCAGAGATCCTCGCACTCAATCGCATTGGCGTCCCCACCTGCAAACTCAGTTTCACTCGCGCACTGGGCCTCGCTCTCACATTCACTCGTGCACTGGGCCTCGCTCTCACATTCACTCGCGCACTGAGCCTCGCTCTCACACGGCTCCTCGCTCACCCCGATGGCCGAGCCTCCACCCTCAGCATTAGCTTCGGATAACTTGGCCATGGCGCCAGTGGGATTGACACTCGGAACGGCACCATCGCTGGATGAGGGGGTCTCGCTCAGGTAGGGCACCGCAGCTCCCACGAGGACGAGCGCCATTCCCAACGCACCGGCGCCTACGACCCAACGGCGCCGGTGCTGCCGAAAACCCCGAGTGAGGGTGAAGGCCGCCACCGGGACGACGAACAGCGCCATCCCCCAATGCGATGCCGGATGAGACCACACACGACCGAAGGCCGGCAGCATCAGGAGAAGAATCGGGGTCAACGCACAGTGAATGGCACAGAGCACCGAGGCGAAGACGCCCACGCGATCGGCGTCGAACCATCGCTTCGCGACAAGAGTTGAAGGAGAGGCAACGGTGGTCATCGACATTACTGCAAGTTATTTGCAATAGATTCCCTTCAGGTCAACTACTGTTGCAAATAAATTGCAGTATCCATCGTCGCTTTGCCCGTTCCACATGCGCCGGTTTCGCTCCAGAATTCTGCCGAAGCGCCTCACGTCACGGGGTGCAGAGGGCCTGAATCAGCTGCCGCCAGTGATCTGATCCTGTCACTCAGAAGGCGGGAAAAACAGTTGGGCTGCCACCGGCGTTGTAGATCCATCTCCCAGCTGCGTCCCCCAGATCCAAATTGACCCGTCTTCTTTCATCGCTGCTGTTTCCAGAGCGGCGGCTTCAACGGCGATCCAATCAGCGTCTGAGCCAATTTGGAGCGGCGCCAAAGCCCGTTCGAGGGACAACGGACTTCCAAGTTGTCCCGAATTATTGAATCCCCAAGCCCAAACGGTCCCACTCCGTTTCAATCCAGCGACATGACCTGCACCGGCACTGGCCGATAGCCAGTCAGCATCTTCGCCTACGCGCACGGGCAGTTTGGAAGACGCTCTGCGATCGTCTGTTAGCCGACGGTCTAATGATCCAAATGCCCACAACGTCCGATCGCGCTTGATGGCTAGTGCCAGGTCGTAATTCACGGTGACCGATACCCAATCGCGAGCGTTTCCAAGCTGCTTGAATGGGCCGTAGATTTCTTCCCCGAGCGATCCGATCACCCAGAGTGAACCGTCACCTTTAATCGCCGCACCAAATCCTTCTTGTACCGCGATTTGTTCCCAGTCGGTGTCTTCTCCGAGCTGCACGAGCCCAGCGCGAATCTGCTTGCTGTCGGTAAAACGCCAGCTCCAGAGCGAACCATCTTCAAGCAAGGCCAGCCCATAATATCGGTCGCCTGCGACATCCTTCCACTTCCGTTCGTCAAATCGCGTCGGAGGGTTGATTCCTCCGCCAATGTCCCCCCAAGCCCAAAGTGAACCATCAGACGCAATGGCAAAGGTAGAGATTCGCCCGGTATCGACCGTCAGCCACTGCTCATCAGGCACCGAGCGAACGGGACTCAATCGGTGCTCTCGATCACCAATCCCCAGTTCATTGGCACCATTCCATCCCCATCCCCACATCGATCCATCTGGATCTACCAGCAAGCCGTGGGCGCCTCGCATCGAGAACCGGAGGGGTACTTGCGAACGGAAGACAGAGGTGCCCTGGGTGAACTCAGCACCATTGGGGATCCCATCCCGATCAAAATCTTCCAACCCATCCTCCTTCGACAGGGGGTCTAGGTAGGGCGCATTTCTTAGCTCAAAGACATCAGGAAGTTCATCTTGATCCTGGTCACGGACCTGCTCGAGCCCCAATTGCTCTATCCGGAAATACGCCTGGGCTCCATTCGTCTCCATCGAGAAGAACCCGTCTATTCTCCTACCGAGTGACATGGCTGTGGGAACGAAGCTTTCCTCCAAGCTTCGAGCGGAATGCAGGACAAAGTAGGAGTCCGGATCTGAGCCATATCGAATCTCGATCTTGGTGTCTGATCTCTGCCGAATTCGCGGTGTTGAAGACGGATCGACCGCAACCACATCCGCCAACCAGAGAAGGACGATTGTCAGAGAAGCAATCCAGGTGGGCATGCGACAGCATACGGAAGACTACCCAATGTGCCAGTTGAACCGGTGAAGCCCATATCAGAACACAATAAAAAAACATTCTTGAGCATCCGATCCTCAGAACTATGCAAAATATGGAATATCAAAATTCCGATTACTTCTACATCAACGCACCAAGATCCCTCTTTCACTCGACCATTGTCGGATCCCGTCGAGAGGCCAGCAGCTCTCGATCATCGCCGTGCAACTCGCCCAAGCACCCCAACGCCGCCCCTTAAAAGCGGGGGATTCGAGTAGTCGTTACCGGTCATTTCTAGATGTCGTTCTATGCCTCACTGTGGGCTAACTAAATTGCCGATCGCCTTCCTGTCAAAGAGGACGCCCAATTTCGGCCCTCGCACGATTCGAAGGTAAGCAAAACGCCTGGCGGGTCCTTCACGATCTCATCAAGAGCTTTGAGTTCAATAGTCTCAGGCTTCGTTTGAGACTGATTTCCAGCGAGCGACGGTCCAACTGGTGACTGACCATACTCGATGGACATTTCAGCGCACCTCAACTCGAAGCCGTAGAAATTGCACGCCTCCGACACGAGGAAAGCGAATCTTTACCCTTTCTCGAGAATCCGGAAACGGCAAAACCTCGGCAGTTTCGTTGCCTTCGATCGGCTCCCACGAACTCCCAACATTTCCCGCTCGTCTCTCCAGCACAACGCGATAGATCGCATCGGCCTTTTGGTCACGGGTGAAATCCAACTCAATGTCATCGCCGTCACTCCTCACTCGCGGCGATTCTCCTGCATTCCAAGGATCTGTGCCTAGAAAGAACTCCACCGCATTGGGCAGTCCATTTCTTATCGTGAAAAATTCAACGTCGAGGCGGACGGAAGCCGGGCGCATGAGACCCACAAAGAGTTGAGAGCGCTCGATCTAGTGCATGCGGTGCAAGTGCTCGCCGGGACCTTGGATCCCGAGGGCAGTAGCGTGGCCGGACGCAGGCTAACTGGCGCAGCTGTTTCAGCCCATGTTCCGTGCCACTCCGTGCCGTGAGAACGGGGCCCTTCAGAGGTCACTTTCTGCCGTGGGTGATTTTGGTAACCTTCTCAAGATGAGTGTGTTATGTAATCGCGCAATGATAGACAGCCAAACAAAATATTTCCGTACAAGTGATAGGATATGCATTCGCAGCCGTGGGCCGTATGGAACCTACCCGAAAACCTCTTAAATGTGGAAATACAGGGCGAATCCCACGGCAAGAATGACCCTGAAGAGTCGGGCGGCCGAAACAGCATACAGGACTTCCTCCGAGTCCTGGTGACCGGCGGCTGTGGAGTGACATGGGGTCAAGCGATCCCGGAGACACATTAGGCGAGGCACGAGCCTACGTGGCGAGGACATCGCTTGATGCCATGTCGCGGAACGGGCAGATTATCGTGGACTCGGACGCTGTAAGAGTCCCACGGCACAGGGTGAAAACCCCACGGCGGAAAGTGGCACTTTTCCCACGGCAAATCGTGCCTTGGAACAGCCCAAAACCTCCGGATCGAGCAGAAGAAGCGAAAGGACTGGGATGCCGAACTCATGCGAGCGGCAGAACGTCTTCATCAACTCCCACCAGAGGTGCCAGATGGACCGCTTACATTCTATTTTCTCAGGTTGTAGTCGGTTTGGCGGCTCTACCTGAGCCCATGGCAGACTGCCGCATGAGTCAAACTCTGAAAGTCTCCCCGGCAGAGCCGGAGGGGGTTTCCCTTTGTAGATTAACAGTTGTAGAATTCAGCTGTTTCGACGATCTTGACAGCCTCACTCGCCGGAATCATCATCACGCCGAATTCACTGATGACTTTGATACGACCTGCATAGATTTGCCGATAAGCCCAGCTCTTGTGCCGATTAAACAGACCCGCAAACTCGGCCACAGTGTACGTAGGTTTTCCGATAGCTCCGCTCTGCTGTTTCATTTGCGACTCCATACTTCCCTATGCGCGTTTTTTCGACACTCACCCATTGATCGTAGGTCCTTATTTGCCTCATACCTGATAGTTCGTAAGCGGTCCATCTGGCACCTCTGACAGGGGTAGACGGACCGCTTACGATAGTTCGCCCACCCAACTATTTTGACCTACCCTATGCCAATACCAGCTCATTCAAAACGCACTTTCTTGGCCGCAGCACGACTGTGTTCATCGCACAAATGCCCGTAAACCCGCATCGCCAACGCACCCCCATCTTTGTGGCCCAGCCACTTGGCCACCGTGGGAACGTCAACTCCTGACTCGATGCATACGGTCGCGTAAAAGTGACGCAAGTCGTGGTGCGTCAAGCGAGCGATCCCAACCTTCTCCGCCGCGTGATCCATCGCTTTCTGAGCTTCGTTCACCTTGAGAACCTTTTCGGAATGTTCATCGCCATCCCGCCGCTGCTGCATCACGGTCAACAAATCCTGTAGAGGCTGAATGATCGGCACCCGGCGGACCTCCCCGTTCTTCGTACCGGATGAAGGATCGCCATCAACGGCGATCTCCAAGAGATGCTTAAGCGCGGAGATGGCGTTGCTGTATCTCGTGGTCGAAACCTGGCTCGCCATCCGGCTCGCCCATCTCTCGCACTGCGTTCTTGTGACCTCGCTGATTTTCAGATCGTCGAAGCCCTCCCAGGACTTTCTCAGGGAAGAATGGATCTGCCCCCAGTAGTGCTTGGTGGAATCCTTCAAGGCCACGTCGAGATCCACCCGCTCGCGGCGGATGCGGAGGAGATCGCCCATCGTCTTGGGAGAAGATTCCCCGAGTTCCTCGTTTCCAGACTCCTGGCGGCCGGATTCCGCCGCCGGATGTTCCTTCAGGCGAGGAAAGGCAACCGACAGTGTCTTGGTCCCAAGGCTCTTCCAATGGAGCTTGTTTCCCCGTTTGCAGCGCGCATAGTAGGTCCCCGAATGATGGCGAACCAAACAGCGGTACTTGGTGGGATTCCAAGTTTTTTTAGCGGATTTCAAGAGATTACTTGAAGGTTGCTCAAGTATAGTACTTGCAAGATATTTCCACTCACCGCTCCCTTAAGTCGCTATTTTTTGACAGATTAGGGCCCATAGCTCAGTGGTTAGAGCAGGGGACTCATAATCCCTTGGTCGCTGGTTCGAGTCCAGCTGGGCCTACTGATTCAGCATGTCGTCGTGCTTCATCCCGCTCGGAGGAAGATCGTGAGCCCGAACGTCGCGTAGCGCGGCGGTGGCTCCGGCGAAGCGGTCGATGTCGTTGTCTTCCCACTCGATGTTCAGCGCGCCGTCATAGCCGATCCGATTCAGTTCCACGATGATCTCCTCGGTCTTGACCGCATCGCGGGCCCCCGCCGCGGTGGTGAAGTTCCAGCCATTCGTTGGATGACCCATGGGACGATGACCGCCGAGTCGCCCTCCGCGGGTGTGGCCATCGGCCACCCAGACGCCTTTGAGGTGCACGCTGTGAATACGCTCGGCGAACTCTCGGATGAAGTCGATCCCCGAGACGCCCTGCCACTCAAAATGCGAGCAGTCGAGATTGAAACCGACGACATCGGCAAAACCGGCCGCGTCGAGGAAATCCAAATAGTCCTGGGCTGACTCGAGATCACCCATGGCGCGTTCGCCTGGATGGCATTCCAGATCAAAGGTAACTCCCGCACTCTGGCAGGCTTCGAGAAAGCGCCCAAACCGCTCGACGAGGAGTTCGAGGCTTACCCGGTGCACATCGGGAATTGCGTGACCGCCGATCGCTGAAGGCAGCGGCGGAAAGGCAAACCAATGACTCCAACAACGCGCCGGTGAACCAACAAACCCCGTCAAGGGGACCTTGCGCCCCTGCCGATCATCGATCGCTTTGGCAAATCGAACGGCGGCTAACATCTGTCTCTCCGCCTCGGCATGCAGCAGACGGCCGACTTCCGCGGGGACGAAGAAGGGATCATTCCGTGGCGGTTCATTTCCCGCCGCCCGCCATTCGGCATAGGCCTGGCTCGCGGCCCCACCGACAAAGGGGACGGTCTTGGCGCTCGGCTCATCACCCAAGGCCTGGCCTTGCAGATGCACTGAAAGGGCAAAGATCTCCAACCCGGCGCGGCTGACCTCGGAAAGCCACTCGTCTGCCAACATCTCTGCACCAGCTCTATCCTCACATCGATCCAGATCGATGAGCCAGCTGCATTCTTCATAGCCATCGAATCCCGCCCGGGAAAGAAAGGCCAGCCAGTCGCGGTGCGCCACATCACCGAACTGCCCCCGGACCAGGCCAATTTGATGATGCGAAGCCTTCCCCGCCCGGTGATCGGAAGTCTGTCGATGTCCCTTAGCGCCTCATCTTCAGGCGTTTGCCGGCATTGTGGAAGCCGAAAGCTCGGCCACGCATTGTCCTCCTACTCGATGGACCGGTATCATCGACTCGTATTACTCTACCCCTTGTTATAGAGCCCCTCGCCACTCGATAGGCTCCTTACTCGACTCTTTCGAGGACGAGTAGGAGAACGAGCACAATCGATTTATCTATCTATCTTTTCGGACACCCTCTCGCCAACGATCGAGGAGCAGCAGAATCATTTCACCGTCTCAATCACCTCGGCGGATTCTTCTTCAGTACCTTCAGCAGCTTGTACTTCGGCACGGTTTCCCGCACGCCCCATTCCGACGTATAAGTATGCGTTCCGTC
Source organism: Verrucomicrobiales bacterium (assembly GCA_028281705.1). Lineage (GTDB taxonomy): Bacteria > Verrucomicrobiota > Verrucomicrobiia > Verrucomicrobiales > DEV007 > JAACDM01. The sequence goes on along the minus strand of JANQJH010000485.1, from coordinate 3,597 downwards.
TCTCTTCACCCGCAACTTGAGCCCCTGGCCTTCGACAACCCCATTGGCTTGAAAAGCTCCCGTCACGAAACAAAGCTCCAATCCCCTGGCGCTTCGCGATCGCTTGGCACGCCCGACTTCGCCTGTGCCCCGGTCTGCACTCTTCGCAGCGCTTCGACCAAGTCTCGACTCTGCGGCTTTCTTCGAGATTCTGATATCGCTCGCAGCCCTCATGAGGTAGGCCAGCACACCGTCTTCGGTGACCTCGGCCACTTCACAATAAAATTCCTCGGCCTTGGCAGGCGCGAGAAACAACATTCCAGCGAGACCCATCCAAAAAATCGTTTTCATGCCTATCACCATCGCATGCGGAGGTAGGGAGCTTCAAGAGAATCGCTATTTTTTTGGCTATTTTCTTGATCGATGCGGCCAAACCAAGGGCGTGTCTATAGACTCTCGTCCGTGGCAGTCAGTCTCGGACTAACAGCACACCTGGAGCGAATCGCCAGAGGTCACGGATCACGGGGGCGGGTAGACAGGACAATGTAACCGATATCATCAAATCGCTCGTTGAGAGGTTTGAGTTGCAAATCCGGCGTGCGTCGGTCGCCATCGACCACATGCCACTTGCCTGCCGCCGGTTACGGGGCGCTAACATACCGCAGCTGGAGGCTCACTTACAAGGCCAGTCCGGTGCCGTCCGTGACGGTGACAACCCGGTGAAACGAAACTCTTCAGACCAAACGCTAGAACACCAGATAGCCGAAGCGCTCCGGCGTGTGCGCCGTGCGGCTTGCGGTCGGCGCCCAACCGAGAAAGGCTTTCTCCGCCGCGGCGTGCCGATAGAGATTCAATCGCCACACGGTCTCGCCCGGTGTCGGGATCTCCACGGCCAATGAAGAGAGAGGGATACGCATCTCAGTAATCCACATCTTCTTCGCCTCATCAATGTGAACGCTAGCCTCCATCCCGCTCTTCCAGGCAAAGTTCTTGTCCGGCAACGTCAGGTCGAGCGTCTCGCCTGTCGGCGCCACTTCATATTCGGTGTATTTCTTGATATTGTCAGGATCCGTTCCAACAAAAGCCTCGACGACATCCCGCTCCCAAAGTCCCAGCCGGTCTTCGGATCCCGCCGGCCGGGCCGGCTCGAAGGTGGTCAGCGTCTGGTAAGGGGCCGAGTAGCCGATGTAGAGATACTTGTCCGACCAGAGCACACGGGCAGCGGTCGAAAGCGCCGGGTGAGCTTCGCCCTGGCGAATACCGTAGTCGATTCGAGCGAAGGCGGCGCCGTTCCAGGCTTCATCGTCGAGACGCCCATCCGGTTCAAAATCAGCCTCGATGCGTTTCGCCTTCAGCGTGGGAGGCGGCAGCGATCGAACAAGCAATTTCCTTGCATTGTCAAAATAGATCTTCCGCAGCACGTCCGGTGAGAGCCCGGTGGCATCGATCTTCCAGTCACCCTGGATCGGCGTCATGTGGGCAAACTGCCGGTCGTTCGTTTCCAGCCAACGCCAATGCTCTTCATAAAAAGTCACCGCCTCGTCATCGGAGGGACCGGGGCCGTCTCCGCCTGAACCGAGAATGAGCTTATCGTAGACCATGAAGTCGGTGGCGAAGAAAATTCGGTCCTGGTGTTTGTTGAAGAGGGCCCGCACCTTCGCCGGATCGTGCCGCCCGATCTCCGGAACGCGGGCGGCGATGTCCACCATCATGTTCGGCAATTGGTCCAAGGTCTCATCGATCCAATCGATGTCTTCCGGGTTATTGCCGAAGTGGACGCAAACGAAGGTGGTTTCCGGATGCCGGGCGATCACCCGATTCCTCGCCTCCAGGAGCTCTTCACGCGGCGGGTATTTCTCGGGATCACCGAACCACCAGGATTTGTGATCTTTCAGTTCGATCCAGCGTTCGTTCGTCTTATTGTAAGGCAGCCAAAAGGCCTTGGGATCGGCGACATGGATGGAAACGGGCATGCCCAGTTCACCACAGCGGCGCCACACGGGATCGAGCTTGGGATCGTCGATCTCGATCAAGGCGCCCGCCTTGTTTTTCAGATAGAGACCGAGACGCTTGTACTCCTTCAAACCGGCCGCGCCGAGGCGGTGACCCTCTTCAATCTGTTTCACAGCCTGCTCCGAAAAATCCGGTTCATCCCAACGGGAGTAATCGAGATTCATGTATTGGATGAATCGCCGTGGGGCCACCTTGTCCGAGATTCCCTTGTTCCGTGCAAAAGGAGCCACCTTGCCTAACTTGGGAATCGTGATGTCGCCGCTCAAATTGACACCGATACCAAGCCCCACCTTGTCCATGATTCCCACCGCTCTCTCAATCGCCTTCGGCGCATAGGCCACATGATGATGAAGATCGATGATGCGACGTTCGGCTCGCCATTGCGCCACTTCCTCCGCGCCCCCGGATGCTTGGCCGGCTTCGTCAGCAAAACCGACCCCACCCACCGCCAACTGGACGACGACGATGAGGAGGAGGCAGGCAATCGAGCCATTGATCGGAACGCAGCAAGATCTGATATCCCCGGTCATCCCACAATGCACCACAAAAACGGCCTGGCTGACAACGCGAAACCACGTTCCGACTTGGAAGCTCAGATCAACAGACGCTCGATCGCTTCTCGCGCCCCTAACGCAAGCTCGACCCCTGCCAACTGATCGGGAATCTCGGCTTCCCGGGGATTCACTCGGATCAAATGTCCCCGCGTTCTCGCGCAAAACCATTCGGAGAACCGGCGCACGGTTGGCACAGCCGTCCCAGCGCCGAACTCGAGAACAACCGTGCGCAGGCCCTTCTCGGTCCCGGTCTCAATGCTCTCCATCCACCGCCGAAATCGTTGCTCCTGGCACTCGGTGCGCGCGCCATTCCACCCCCAATCACCAAACATCAGGATGTTGGGACGAGCCAAACCGCCGCATGAGGGACAACAAGGCAAGGGTTCCACCGCCCTCATGGTCTTGGTGTCCACCACCACACGCGAGTCCCCCACTTCCCAAATGCGATCACCGCAATTTTCGAAACACTGCAAGTGCGTGATGTTGCCATGACACTCCACCATGCGATCTTCGGGAAATCCCGCTGATTGGAAATGCCCGTCCACGTTGGAGGTGAAGACGAAGAAACCTCGAGAGCGCGATTGAGCAAAACGCAGGAGTTGCCCAAAGCCCCCGTGAGGCACGGTTTCGCGATAGAGTTCTAACCGATGCCCGTAAAAGCCCCAGCCAATCTCAGGCGCATCGGCAAAGCGATCGGGCGAGGCCATCTCCACGAAGTTAAATCCAAGTTCGCGATACGGCGGGTAGGCTCACCAGAATCCCTCGTTCCCCCGAAAATCAGGCAAGCCGGAGTCCACTCCCATTCCAGCGCCGGCACAGATGAGGAGCGCCTCCGCCTCCTGGCAGAGGGCACGGGCTTCACGCAGATCGTCGTTGTCAACGTCGTCGAACACAAGGAAATCATCCTCGTTCTGCCGGAGCGATCAATCAACCTCATAGAGGAAGCGGTTACGCTTCCTCTATGGTTTGGACCAACTGCGATAGTGTCAGTCAACGAAGTAGCGCCAATCTTCCTGCGAAAGATTCATGCGGCGGCACTTAGGCACATCGT
>JANQJH010000458.1 GCA_028281705.1 Verrucomicrobiales bacterium | reverse complement strand
CCGCGTTTACCCACGAGGTCGACATGGGCTAACTGATTGGCGTGGCTCTCGTTGCGATAGAGGCTGGCGCGCTCGTCGAAATTGTTCACCACGAGGTCGAGGTCGCCGTCGCCGTCGAGGTCGCCCAGGGCGGCTCCATAACTCACCTTGGCGGCGCCGAGGCCCCAGGCTTGGCTGACATCCGAGAATCGGAGGTCGCCCAGGTTGCGAAAGGCGAGATTGGGGTCATTCCTTGGCGGCGAGGGCAGCCAGAGTTTCTTCAATTCAGGCGTGTCGATGCGCTGGGCGCCCCGCGCGGATTGCATGAGATCACTGTTGTCCCAGTAGCGTTCGGCGCCGTTGGTCACGTAGAGATCATCGCGGCCATCGCTGTCGAGATCGGCGAATTTGAGAGACCAGGTCCAGTCGGTCGAGGCCAGACCCGCGAGGAAGGCCGCCTCTTGGAAGCGAAGCTGGCCGGTATTGATGTAAAGGGCGTTGCGCATGTACTGGCGGGGGAGAGCGGTTTCGAGAAACCAGCCCTGCATGTCGCCCATGGAGATCTTTTGTTTGTAGTGGGTCGTGCCCTGCATGTCGGAGGCCATGAAATCCAGCCAGCCGTCGTTGTTGATATCCGCCACGTCGCTGCCCATGGAAAACCAGGGCGTGTGCGGCAGCGCCATCTTGTTGATGTTGGTGAAGGTGCCGTCGCCGTTGTTTTGATAGAGATGATCCGATCCGTAGAAGTCGTTCGCGTTGTAGATGTCGGGATCGCCGTCATGATCGAAGTCCCACCAGGTCACGGAGAGGCCGAAGTCTTCATCGCCGATGCCGGCCTGGGCCGAGACGTCGGTGAAGGTGCCATCGCCGTTGTTCCGATAGAGAAGATCGCTTTCACCAGCTGGGATGAGTTTCCCGTCCCGGAGATCGGGGCGATAGAGCGGCTTGGCTTTGCCTTTGAGCTCCGGAGGCACGAGGGGCATGCCGCGGGCATCCTTTTCATACTTCCACAACGGGGCCGTCTGTGGTGCGAAGTGATTGGTGCACAAATAGGCGTCGAGGTCGCCATCGAGATCATAGTCGGCAAAGGCAATCATCACGCTGGCGCCTCGATAAGCGAGACCGGCGCCCTCGGCGTTCTCCACGAAGGTACCGTCACCCTGATTGACGTAAAGGCGATTGGGGCAGTCGTAACCGCAGACGAAGAGGTCGAGATCCCCGTCGTTCTCGATGTCGGTGAATGACGCTCCCGTGCCCCAGAGATGTTCTTTGGTGAGGCCCGCCTGCCGCGTGACCTCGGCAAACTTCCACTGGCCGAGATTGCGGTAGAGGCGGTTGGGTTTGAAGGGTTGTGTGAGGAAAATATCGGTGCGTCCGTCGCCGTCGTAGTCGCCCAGGCAGACGCCGCCGCCGGTGACGGCGTTGACCATCTCGTGGGCATAGTGCGCGGGTGGGTCCCATTGATAGTGAAAGTCGAGGCCGGTTTCTTCGCCCGTGAGATCGGTGAAGAGCGGTGATGAAGAGGCTTTGGCCTTCCGGGGCTCCAATTTTTTGCCAGAGATTTCCTCAGCCTGGAGAGGGTAGGCCGAGAACGTGGCGATCCACGCCACGGCGGAGGTTAAGTGGAGGCCTAGAGTGTTCATCATCATGGTGATCCAAACCAACGATGGAGGGAGAAGCAAGATCGATTCGCCACTTCCGTGCATGCCCAGTCTTTCTCGTTGTGTGAAGGAATGTCGCAATCTTACACAAATTGGGCGAAGTACTACTAGTTCGAGTTAGGCCACGTGAGTAAGGTGGGTCAACTCTCTCGCCATGAAGTACTCCCGTCATCCACTCACACTTCTGTTGTTTTCCCTGTTGTCTGGTCAGGTCACACTTCGCGCGGAAACCGTATTGGATCTCGATGCGTCCACGCTCGACAATGGGCCGGTCAACGCATGGGAGAATCAAGGGAGTTTGGGCGGGACCTTCACTGCTCCGGAAGACGCCCCCGTGGTCGAAGTCATCGATGGGGTGAAGGGCGTGACTTTTGATGGTGTCAGTTATTTGGAGGGGCCGGTGTCACCGGAGAGCATCGACGGGAGTTCGCCCCGCAGCATTCAGGCCTGGGTTTACAATCCGGAGACGATTTCGGAAGAGACCGTCATTTCCTGGGGGAAGCGTGGAGGGCCCAACGGAACCAACATGGCGTTCAATCACGGATCGCACAACGCCTTTGGCGCCATTGGGCACTGGGGCGGGAACGGCCCGGATATTGGTTGGGATCCTGAAGCCCAGGCCGGTGACGACGACACCGGAACCGGGGAAGAAGAGGTGGGTGTTTGGACGAACATTGCCTATCATTGGGACGGCAGCACGACCCGTGTTTTCACCAACGGGCAGCTAACCAATTTTGAGGAGAACATCTCTCTCAACACCCATGCCGGTCTTCCGATTCTCATTGCGGCCCAGCGCGAGGCGGACGGAGTGGCGGTGACGGGGAATCTGCGGGGCGAACTCACCATTGCGAGGATACGCGTCTACGACGAGGCCATTTCGGATGTGCAGTTTGCCTTGAATTACAATGACGAGGCCTCGGCCTTCGGGCGGGAGCCCATTCTTGTGGACCGGGATAAGGACGGCCTGGGTGATGACGAGGAAGTGGCCCTGGGGACGGATCCGGACAACCCGGATACGGATGGCGATGGAGTGAATGACGGCGGCGAAGTGGATTTGGGGACGGACCCCCTGGACCCCAACAGCAAACCGAACGATGTCATTCTCAATCGTGCTCTGACAAGTGACGAAGATTGGTCCACACCCGGAGTGTGGTCGGACGGGCAGGCACCGGCGGCGGCTAACAGTTACTCAGTTGTCGCGGGACTGGCGAGCGAACTCCGTTCGCCGAATACGGCGGGCACTTTCGGCGGGGGCTCCCTCACCATGGGGGCCGATACGACGCTGGCCCTGCAGGCGGATGTGAGTGTGGTGCCCAATCTCATCCTCAACGGCGGTGTGCTCACGGTTGAAGGAACCCGTCTCAGGGCTTTGGAGGGAAGCGTGAATGTGGGGGCTCCGACGACGATCGAGCTCGGCAATGGTTCGCTCAGTGTAGGCGCCACGATGACGGGCGAGCATCCACTAACGGTGACCCAACGGGATCCCCTGGCGGCGAAACAGCTTTTTGAACTGGCGGGCGTGGGCAATCAGCTCTCCGGTCTGATCACGACGCGCGGCGCCCTGCTCAAGGGCACTTCCATTGGTTCGTTGGGAACGGGTTCCATGCGCTTGGAGAACGGCGGGTTGGATGCCGACTACAATATTCTTTTGCCGAGCGCCGTGCTGGAACTGGTGGGATCCAGCTTCAGTCTCTTTCTCGATCAGACCCTGGTTTTCCAGGATTTGGTCGGCTTTGACGATCAGGGTGATCCCCTCTTCAGCCTGGTGGAACTCGTGGGTCCGGGTGAGTTCACCGTTGACCGTCTGATCAATGAGATCAACTTCACCGACGATCAGGTGCAGGGGACGCCCGAGGGTAAGATCGTCTTGGTCGGTGATTCTGGAGACAGCGATGGTGACGGTTTGTGGGACGCCTGGGAGACAGAAGTATTTGGCGGACTGGGTGAGACGGGAGACGGCGACAAGGAGAGCGATGGCTTGAACAACGCGGATGAGTTCCAGGCTGGGGCCGATCCGAATGCGGCGGACAGTGACGGCGATGGATTGAATGACGGCGATGAGGTGCATACCCACGGGACCAATCCCAATGATGAAGACAGTGACGGCGACACGATCAACGACGGGGACGAAGTGGCTGAGGGAACGAATCCGCGCAACGCCGATACCGATGGGGATACGCTAGCTGACAACGAGGAGAAGGATTTGGGAACGGATCCTAACAACGTCGATACGGATGGCGACGGCGCGGCGGACGGCTTTGAAGTGTCGTTCGGATCGGATCCCATCGATCCGCTGAGCGTGCCGGATGTGGGCGAGGGCTTGCAGGTTTGGATCGACGTGCGCGAATTGGATGAGGGACCGGTCGACGAAGTGGTGAACCTCGGATTGATCGGCGGGAGTTTTGTCAAAGGGGAGAACACGGATCCCGAGATCACTGTGGTCGAAGGCGTGGCATCCATCGAGTTTGACGGCGACGATTATTTCGCTGGACCCAATTCGATTCCCGCGCTCGAGGGTGGCCGCGAGGGGCCGCGAACGGTGGAGGCCTGGGTGTTCAATCCGGATCTCGCGGCTGAAGAAACCATCATTTCATGGGGGCATCGCGGAGGACCGGACGGGTCGAACTTCGGATTCCACACGGGCAATCATCCTGACTTTGGTGCCGTGGGGCACTGGGGAGGAAGCGGTCCCGACATTGGCTGGAATGAAGCCCATGTGGCGGGTCAATGGGAACATCTGCTAACCACCTTTGATGGAACGATTCACACCGTTTACGTCAATGGCGAGAAAGCCAACGAAGAGGACTTATCCGGTTGGGCCATGGAGACCAAGCCGGACCTGCCCATGGTCTTGGGTGCGGAGAAGGCCGGGGAAAGCTTGGATGAACTGGCCATCTGGGCGTCATTCAACCTGGCGGTGGTGAAAGCCCATAGCCGCCATTTCGATCCCGCAGAGGTCTTCAGTGCTTATTGCGCCGATGCCGCAGACTTTGGCCACGATGGCTGTTCGGCGGGTGATGCGGATGACGACGGCGACGGCCTGACAAATCAAGAAGAGCGGGAAGTGTACGGCACGGCGGTGGACAATCCCGATACGGACGGCGATGGCCTGACAGACTTCGAGGAAGTGAAGCGAACGGTCGATGGAGCGGCGGCGCCACTCGATCCCAACTCGCCGGATACCGATGGGGATGGACTGGGCGATTCGGTGGAGACGAATACCGGATCATTCGCAGGGGAGAACGACACCGGGACAGATCCTCTGAATGTCGACACCGATGGAGGCGGGCTCGCCGATGGCACCGAGGTTTTGGTGTTGGGAAGCAATCCCCACGATCCCGCTGACGATCAATTGATCGATCCGAACCTCTTGATCTCGATCGATGCGACGGAGCTGCCCGAAGGAGCGGTGACCGAGTTGAGCAATGGAGGCGCCGTGCCTGGTGCCTTTGTGTTGGGCGGCGATTCGGATCCGATGGTCGAAGTGGTGGACAACGTCAAGGGCATTACGTTTGACGGCGATGACTGGATGTTAGGGCCCAAGTCGACGCCGGAGATGAATGGCAGCGATCAGCCTCGGACGGTGGAGGCCTGGGTTTACAATCCCGAACTGGCGGCGGAGGAGGCCATCATTTCCTGGGGACGCCGTGGTGGCCCTGACGGCACGAATTTTGGCTTTCACACTGGGAATCACGAATCCTTCGGTGCGGTGGGCCACTGGGGCGGGGTGCCTGACATTGGTTGGAACGGGGCCCATGTAGCCGGGCAATGGGAGCATCTCCTGAGCACCTTTGATGGGGCGACGCACAAGGTGTATGTCAACGGCGCCTTGGCCAATGAGGAGGATCTCTCCGGAGTCACCCTGGAAACCCATCCCGACTTCGAGATCCTGTTAGGAGCCGAAAAGGAATCCGGTGGTGTGCCTAACCTGAACATTTGGCTCTCGGCCACGGTGGCCAAGATCCGGGTTCACGGCAGAGCTTTTTCCGAGAGTTCGGTGCAGTTGGCCCATTACCTGGAGGCGGCGGCCTTCGGCCAGGAAGTCGCGCCTCCGGCGGACCTCGTGGTGAGTC
>JANQJH010000431.1 GCA_028281705.1 Verrucomicrobiales bacterium | reverse complement strand
GCTGGACCTCGACCACGGAAACAGCGGAGTCCCTCGGGATCGCCGTTCGTATGGTCTTCGGCTGCGTATCACCATCGGACCAGAACAGACGTCCAGTGGCGGGGTGCAGACGGGATTGCAAAACACGGCGAGGATTGTGGTGAAGCCTACCCGGGAACGGGAGATCTGGCTGGCGACCCATTTTGGCGGTTCGCCCGGGGCCGGAGCCGGAGCCGTCTTCCTCGAGCCCGAAAGCGATGCGGACGATGACGGGGTGAGCAACTTGATCGAGTACGCCCTTGATCGCGATCCCCATCGCGGATCGGACCTCCAGGGACTGAAGGCCCTCCCCCGGGTGATGGTGGGGGCCCAGGGCCCGGCGACGGAACATTGCCTGGTACTCCAGGTCGACCTGCCGACGACCCTGCGATCCGATCTGCGTTATGAGATCCTGGTGAGCGATGGTACAGGGTCCCCTGAGATCCTGGCCTCCTACGATCATCAGTTAGGTGAATGGGTGATGAATCTTGGCGGCGGGTCGTCCCCGGAGATCGTACCTGCCACTGAGGAGGGGAGGCGCTTGATTCGTTTTCACGACGTGGTTTCCGTGACTCAGAGGCAGCGGCGTTTCATGCAACTCCGCGTGGCCATTGAGGAATAGACGCAAACGTACGTGGGACAGGCGTCTCAGCTGTCGAGCCTGGCGAAGACACGAATACAGGGGACCGGCGAGACGCCGGTGTCACGTTGTTAGGCTCTAAGAGCCTTGGAGGATCTCTCGCAGGACGAAGGGAAGAATGCCGCCGTAGCGGTAGTATTCGACTTCGATGGGAGTGTCGATCCGCACGATGAGGGGAACCTCTTGCGATTCTCCGTTGGAGCGATGGATGACGAGGGTGGCTTCTTGCCGAGGCGTGATGTCGCCCTCGATTCCCTTGATATCGAAGGTTTCGCTGCCGTCGAGATTGAGGCTCTCGGGCATGGAGTCGTCTTTGAAATTGAGCGGAAGGACGCCCATGCCGACCAGGTTCGATCGATGGATTCGTTCGAAGCTCTTTGTCACCACGGCTTTGACGCCTAACAAACGAGTGCCCTTGGCGGCCCAATCGCGACTGGATCCCATACCGTAGTCGGCGCCGCCGATGACGATGAGCGGGGTGTTGTTTTGGGCGTAGTGCTGGGCGGCGTCGTAAATGCTCGTCTCCGTGCCCTCCGGCTGGATCTTGGTGACGCCGCCTTCGGTGCCGGGCAGCATGAGATTCTTGATCCTGACGTTGGCAAAAGTGCCGCGGGTCATGATGCGGTCATTCCCACGCCGGCTGCCGTAGCTGTTGAAATCCTTCCTCTCAACGCCGTTCTCCTTGAGAAACCGGCCGGCGGGTGAGTCCTCTTTGATGGCTCCAGCGGGGGAGATGTGGTCCGTGGTCACACTAACGCCGAAGATGCCCAAAGGGCGGGCCCCCGTGATGTCGGAGATGGCGCGGGGATCCATGGAAAAATCTTCGAAGAAGGGTGGCTCTTGGATGTAAGTCGAATTCTCCTGCCAGTCATAGACGGCTCCCGCGGAGGAGGGGATCTCATTCCACTTGGGATTCTGGTCTTCGAAGTCGGTATAGAGTTGGCGAAAGACCTCAGGGCTCAGCGCCGCCTGGAGTTCGTCGCGGATCTCTTCGAGCGAAGGCCAGATGTCTCTGAGGTAGACAGGATTCCCATCGCTGCCCTGGCCCAGGGGCTCGCTGCCCATGTCGATATCCACCTTGCCGGCGAGGGCGAAGGCGACGACGAGGGGAGGCGACATGAGGAAGTTCGCCTTGATGTTTTGGTGAACGCGCGCCTCGAAATTGCGGTTGCCGGAGAGGACGGAGGCGGCCACGAGATTGTGTTCTCCGATGGCGCCTTCGATGCCGGGATCGAGTGGCCCGGAATTGCCGATACAGGTCGTGCAGCCGTAGCCGACCGTTTGGAAACCTAACTGATCGAGCTCCTTCTGCAGATCGGTTTTCTCCAGGTAATCGGTGACGACGCGGCTACCCGGCGCCAGGGATGTCTTGACCGCGGGCTTGACCGTGAGACCGCGTGCGTTGGCTTTCTTGGCTAACAATCCGGCAGCTAGCATCACGCTCGGGTTGGAGGTGTTGGTGCAGCTCGTGATCGCGGCGATCAAAACGCTTCCGTTGCCAATCTCGTCCTTGGCATTGTTCTTGTTGGTGACTTCCACCGGGTAGTAGCCATTGTACTCGGATGCTTTGCGTCCGAAGCCCCCTTGGCTTACGGGAGACTCGAAGAGGTCGTTGAACTTGCTCTTGAGATCGTTGAGATCGATCCGGTCCTGCGGCCGCTTGGGACCGGCCACACCGGGCTGCACGTCTTCCAGATTGAGTTCGACATCGACGCTGTAGTCACAATCGCCTTTTCCGGGAATGCCGAACATTTGCTGCGCTTCGAAATAGTTTCTGAAAGTCTCACATTGCGCTTCGGTCCGGCCGGTGGCGCGGAGGTAGTTCACGCTTTCCTCATCGATGGGGAAGAAGCCCATGGTGGCGCCGTACTCGGGGGCCATGTTGGCCACCGTGCCACGGTCCGGCAGCGGAAGATTGGTCGCGCCTTCGCCGTAGAACTCGACGAACTTACCGACGACATTTCTTTCCCGCAGAAGTTGGGTCACGTGGAGTGCGAGATCGGTGGCGGTAACGCCTTCGCGCAGACGGCCCGTCAGATGCACGCCGACGACTTGAGGGGTGAGGAAATAGACGGGCTGGCCTAGCATGCCGGCCTCGGCTTCGATTCCACCCACGCCCCAGCCGACGATGCCGAGTCCGTTGATCATCGTGGTGTGAGAGTCGGTGCCGACGAGCGTGTCCGGGTAATAAACGCCGTCAGACTCAAGCACGCCCTTGGCCAAGTACTCGAGATTGGCCTGGTGGACGATCCCGATGCCGGGCGGAACCACGTTGAAGGTGTCGAACGCTTGCTGGCCCCACTTGAGAAACTCGTAGCGCTCGCGATTGCGGGTGAACTCCATGTCCAGATTGCGCTGCAAGGCCTCGGCGGACCCGGCGAAATCGACTTGGACGGAGTGATCGACCACGAGATCAACGGGAACCAGTGGCTCAATGAGGCCGGGATCGCGACCGAGGCGATCCACCGCACTGCGCATCGCGGCGAGGTCGACGAGCAAGGGGACGCCGGTGAAATCCTGGAGGACGATACGGGCGACGATGAACGGAATCTCGTTGGGAGCCGGGGCCTTGGCGTTCCAAGTGGCCAGATTCTTCACGTCCTCCTCGTTGACCTTCACGCCGTCGCAATTTCGCAGCACGGATTCCAGCACGATGCGGATGCTGACAGGCAAGCGAGAGATCTGTCCGATGCCCTGCTCCTCGAGTGCCGGAAGAGAGTGGAATTTGCCATCCGTGCCCTGGCCTGTCTTGAAAGTGCGTATGGTATCCATGAAAATTCGCCTAAATCGTTGAGTAAAACCTGTTTCCCCGGGCATTACCGCACGTCCCGCGGCTTGTCCAGAGAGGAGGCTCCCTGAACACTGATCGTCCTCGAAAATCGATCTCTTCGACTCAGTCTGCCCTGCGGATCAAGGGAGGAAATAATCGTCCGGGAGTTCAAAGGCGTTCTCCACGCGCTGGATGTCCGGCGGTTTGCCGCCGGTGAAAACGATCTCGACGATATCGAACCGGAAGACGGGTCCGGTTGACCCCAGAAGGCGAAGCCATTCGAGGGCGCCGCGGGCGATCAGGTGTTGTTTTTCCTGATCCACCGCGGTGATCGGGCGGCTAAACTCGACGGACGTCCGGGTCTTGACTTCAACGAAGACGAGAACATCGCCGTGGCGGCAGACGATGTCTACCTCGCCGCCACCTGGGGCGCGAAAATTGCGCCAGAGAATCTTCATCCACTCTTGTTGGCGGAGGAAACGCGTGGCCAGATCCTCTCCCCAGCGGCCGATCTCGTTCTTGTCTTTGGTGGTGATCTCCTCCAGCGAAACAGGGGTCATCAGCGGATCGGTGCGCAGGTCCTGCCACCAGTGGTTCAGGGTCTCCCCACCGATTGCCATCCAGAGACTGGCGCCGACATACCAGCGCTCTCTTTCGTCTTTGTCTTCTGCAAAAGGTACCTCCACGACGGAATCATGAGACAAGACAGGCGGGTCGCCAACGCTTATCGGGCGTTGACCGTCGGGCGATGCTTGCGACGGTGCTATGGTCTCGTGATGAAATGCTTCTCTGCTCTCTTCTTGCTCCTTGCCTTGGCGTTCCTCGATCGATCATGGGGGCAGGACGAGACTGAACTCGTCACGGTGACGGTCACGGCGGCGCGAGACGCCGTCTTGTATGCCGAAGACGGCTTCCAACAGGGAGACGAGATCAACCGAGCCAATGGAAAAGGTGAGAGTCTCCTGGTGGGGAATGCGCAGAGTGGACTGTTTCGCCGTTCGCTCATTGCGTTTGAACTCGGTGAGTC